>NZ_CP090978.1:4902500-5180000 GCF_021513275.1 Paenibacillus hexagrammi
GCTCAGCACCGGCGGCCTCTTGGACAAGGCGGGAATATGAATAAACACTACCCTGACCGTCCCACTCCGCCTTGCACTCCTGCAGGATCCACAGACCCATAATATTTTTGAGCAACTGGTACGTGCCGCCGACTCCGCCTTCATTGGAAAATTCCAGCCTAGCCGCTTCCTCCGTCAGAAGAGGCTGCTCCCGCTCCGTCCCCATTAGGGACCAGGTCCCGCAGACCAAATAGACAAAAGATTCATCCGAACAGCAAGGAACAGCAACGGCTGCCGATTCCGTATCATGAGTGCCTACGGCTACAGCCTCAACCGGAGGTACGCCTAGCTCCTTGCATACCCGCTGGGTTAATGGAGCGATGGCAGTGCCTGGATGAATCACCTCAAGAAAGAGATGAGGCGGAATGCTCAGGCGATCCATCAGCTCCGTATTCCAAGCCTGCTTGCTTGGATGGTATAGCTGCGTTGTCGTCGCCATCGTAAATTCGCAGACCATGCGCCCTGTCAGAAAATAAACGAGCAGGTCGGGAGTGAGCAGTAACGTCCGGGCGGCATCGAGCTTCGGGGATGCCGCCTGTTTCATCGCAGCCAGCTGGTAAACCGTATTAAAGGGCATGAGCTGGAGACCGCTCTGCTCGAACAAGGCTTCCTTGCCGATAGACGAAACGACGTCCTCGATCACTTCCTGAGTGTGAGGGTCTCGGTAGTGATAGGGGTTTCCCATCAGCTCACCGTTAGCGTCGAGCAGCCCGAAATCAACTCCCCATGTGTCAATGCCGAAGGTCCGGGGGCTGTATCCGTCCTGAAAAGCTTTGCGCAGCCCTGTTTTCAATTCTTCAAGCAGCCTAAGAATATCCCAGTACAAGTGATCGCCGATCTCCACGGGTCCGTTCGGGAACCTGTGAATCTCCTCCACTTTCAGACGGGGAGCCCCACCTGATTCATGGATCATCCTGCCGATCAGGGCCCGGCCGCTGCTCGCTCCCAGGTCGAACGCAAGTACCTCCTGGTCCTCTAACATCTGCGCTCCCTCCCTCACCTAATCATTGGCGTTTTATTTCATCTTTTGCAGTAATTGAATACGGTAAGCTTCACTTTCCAGCGAAGCAATCTCTTGAAATTCTTCATTCGTGAGCGCCTTCGGCTCCTGGATTGCTTTTGCGATCAGATAGATTTTCGCACTTTCCTCCACAACCTCCGTACGATAGTAAGCTTCCCTTAAATTGCGTCCTGTTGTGACGAGTCCGTGATTGCCAAGAAGCACAGAGCTCGCTTCATGGACCTTTTCAACGAATGCATCCGCCAGTTTATCTGTTGTTGGCAGTACATAAGGCACATACACAGTCTTACCGACCAAAGCAGCCTGGTCCGGAAACATAACGGGAAGCTCCTTTTCAACTAGCGTAAAAGCAATACAATAAGGCGGGTGGGTATGAACGATAGCTCCGATGCTCGGGTTAGCCCGGTAGGCGTACAAATGCATAAGCACTTCTGAGGAGGGACGGAAGCCTGTATCCGTAATTTCTCCGGTTGGGATATCCACCTCCACCCACTGCTCGGGTGAGATTTCATCTAGCGCAAAGCCGCTGGGGGAAAGATACATTTTATCCTCCCATCTTGCGGAGATATTGCCGCCGGGACCGACAACCAACCGATTCGCTACGGTCTTCCTTGCATAGGTACACAGTTCTTCCCGAATGGAAGAAACGCTCCCACTGATTTTGCTCACCTCTCCAGCCTCCTTCATTTGTAAATAGGTCCGAAATTTTGGCAAGCCCGGTAATCCGCCGCTTCCGCGTCTTTGGTTCCAAACAAGCCCCAAGCCCGAGGGCGGAAAAGCTTTTCATCCGGTACGTTATGCATATTGACAGGAATGCGAAGAATCGATGCCAGCGTAATCAAATCCGCGCCAATATGGCCGTAGCTGATCGATCCGTGGTTGGCTCCCCAATTGTCCATAACGTCATACACACTGCGGAATGCCCCTTCACCGTTTAACACAGGTGCAAACCAAGTCGTCGGCCAGGTAGGGTCCGTGCGTTTATCCAACACATCGTGCACGTGTTCCGGAAGCTCCACGGAATATCCTTCGGCGATCTGCAGCACAGGTCCGATGCCTTTGACCAAATTAATGCGGGACATGGTCATTGGCATGCCACCGCGTGTTAAATAATCGGACGAATAGCCGCCTCCGCGGAAATATTCCACAGATGCCGGTCTCCAGGAAGTCGCTTGCAGACATCGATCCGCTTCCTCTTCTGTAATGTTCCAGAACGGCTTCATGACAGGCTTCCCATTCTCTTGCTGTTCGCCAGTTCCATCCAGCGTGG
This sequence comes from Paenibacillus hexagrammi, assembly GCF_021513275.1. Classification (NCBI taxonomy): domain Bacteria; kingdom Bacillati; phylum Bacillota; class Bacilli; order Caryophanales; family Paenibacillaceae; genus Paenibacillus; species Paenibacillus hexagrammi. Next base: position 4,904,831 of record NZ_CP090978.1, read on the forward strand.
CCGGGCCCGAGTTGATCAGGTGAAGCATGCCGTTCTCGGCCAGACCATCGAGCTTATGACCGGTAACCCGCTCAACGGATTCCGCGCTCCAGTACGTCCGCACATCAGCAAATATTTGAGCTGTATTGGTTAGCAAATACCCCATCAGCATCACAGCTCCGTTCAAGCTGTCATTCTCCGTAGCCACCAGATACGGCGCGCGAATACCGTTCCAGTCGAACGAGGAGTTCAGAATCGCTTCAAGGAAGTCACCGTTCGGGAAGTGATCCGTCCACTGACGCTGTCCTTGAAAGCCGGATACGATGGCGTTATGACCCAGAGCCTCTTCTCCGTAGCCAAGCTCGGCAAGACGCGGGTTGCCAACCATCAGATCACGGGCAATCAGGGTCATTTTGACCACAGTCTCCCAGTCTTGATCCTTCTGCTCCCGGGTCTTCTGAATCGACTCCGGATTGTTGTCTGCGCCTTCCTTGCAGTTCTCTTCCACCCATGCAAGCGCTTTCTCAAATTCCGCAGAATCATAGATGCCTTCTTCCATCCTTCGTACAAATTCAGTCATATCGATATATTCCGTTCTCATGCCGAGATATTCCTGAAAGAAGCTGTCGCTAACCATCGAGCCCGCGATTCCCATGGATACAGAGCCCATTGACAAGTAAGAGGATCCACGCATAATTGCAGTTGCAATTCCCGCTTTAGCAAATCGAAGCAGCTTTTCCTTCACATCCTCCGGAATCGTCGTATCTCCGGCATCCTGCACTTCTCCTCCATATATGCCGAAAGCCGGAAGCCCCTTTTGTGCATAGCCGGCAAGCACTGCAGCCAAGTAAACCGCCCCGGGACGCTCGGTTCCGTTAAATCCCCAGACTGCTTTCGGAATGGAGGGGTCCATATCCATCGTCTCCGTACCATAGCACCAGCAAGGTGTTACGGTAATCGAGACACCAACCCCAGCCCTAGCAAATTTGGTTGCACATGCCGCAGATTCCGCCACGCCACCGATGCATGAATCCGCAATCACGCATTCCACCGGTTGTCCGTTCGGATACCGCAATTGCTCCGTAAGTAAGCGGGCCACAGACTCAGCCATAGCCATCGTTTGATCTTCCAGGGACTCACGCACTCCCTTGCGTCTACCATCAATGGTCGGACGAATACCGATTTTGGGAAATCCTTCTTTCCAGCGAACCTGTTCAACTGTCATATAGAGACCTCCAGACATTTTGTTGGTTTTGAGTTACCGATAACATTAAAATATCAACGAACCCTCTTGCTGTCAATCCCCATCTTCGGTAATATAAGATTCAGAATATGAAAGCAAGGAGCCGCTACCATGGTTACGATTTACGATATTGCGAAGAAGGCTAACGTCTCCGCTATGACCGTTTCTAGAGTTATCAATAACACAGGGAGAATCAGCGAAAAAACCCGCTCCAAGGTGAAAAGGGTTATGGAAGAGCTGAACTATGTTCCCAATCACATGGCCAGAAGCCTCGTGCTTCAGCAAACCAATCTGTTGTTTTTGCTCATCACCGACATTACGAACCCTTTCTATACAACCCTCTCCCGTGGAGCCGAAGATGCCGCGCGTAAATACGGGTATCGCTTATTGTTTGGAAATAGTGATGAAACACTGGAGAAAGAAGCCGATTATATCAACACCATTCTGGCTACTCGAGTAGACGGTGTCTTGATAGCGCCCACCGGAGACTCTTCTCTTCCTAATCTCGAAAGACTTCAAAGCAGCAGCGTTCCCTTTGTCCTGCTCGACCGGGAAGTGCCCGGCATGGAGGCCGACCTTGTCCTTGGCGACAGCAGGGACGGCGCTCGCAGACTCGTGGAGCACTTGTCTGATCTGGGCCACCGCCGCATAGCCATGGTTAACGGGGTATCCACTACCTCCAGCGCCCGGCTTCGCCTCCAAGGATATCTCGACGGCATGAAGCTGAATGACCTCCCGGTTCACGAGGGCTATATGCATGAATCCAGCTTCCGCCCCATCGATGATTATTCACATATAGAAGCCTGGCTGGATCACATGCAGCCCTTTCCGACAGCCATCTTGGCAGGCAACAATGTACTCGCTGTAGAAACGATTCGAATGCTTCATAAGCGTGGACTGCGAGTGCCTGAAGACATTTCCGTTGTGGGATTTGATGATCTTGGCCCTTTTTCGGAAGTAGACCCGTTCTTGACCGTTATTTCCCAGCAGGCTTACCAATTCGGCTATACCGGCACGCAGATGTTGATCGAACGCATTCAAAGCCGTGACCAACCAGACCCATGGAAAAAAATCGTACTTCCCTCAGATCTGTTGGTTCGCAGGTCGGTTAGAGACCTCCGTCATCAATGATTTTTATTGCTGAAAGACATGAGAATATTCAAGGAAACTGCGTACTATTTTATATATAAGCGGATCACTTCTTTTGATATACTTCCTTTGTAAAACAATTCCAATCATGAATTTGGGAAAGGGGAGGTCCATCATGAAAACACCTATTAAAGTAAAAGACGTCAAGGATATCGAGAAAATCAATCAAATTGTATGCAAATACGACTTCGACATTTGGATTCACGGAGTAAGCGGGATGGCTGATGCCAAATCCATTCTAGGGATGTATGTGCTCAAGTTAAACGAGCCGTTAGCGCTCGTCATTCCGGATGATGTGAACTATAAGGCGTTGTTCAAAGAGCTCGGGGAGTATTTGGAGATTGGTTAACATGATTAAGAGCAAGTAAGATCAAGGGAGGCCTATGGCCTCCCTTCGACTGTTGATAAAGGGAATTGGAGGGCTCAGTAGTTTTCGGAGAAGCGTAGCGGGCGCCTTTGACAGTTTTGTTATCACCTTAGAAGTCTTTTATCCTAATCGAATAACAAAATGTCAACAGCGCTCGGAGAAAAGCTACTGAAGCTCGGAATCGACCCTGCTTTATCAACAACTCAGAGGGAGGCCTATGGCCTCCCTGTTCTTTTTACGCTTAGTATCGCATGGAATTCGATTCGTTTATAATAAGATATAGCTAAAACAAGACAATGAATCACCTCTCATCCGATTTATGAGCGACTGTGATTCTTTATATACAGTTCATTTAAGGAGGCTTCGCCATGACTCATTCCGTTACGTTCGGCAAGGAAGACGGACCCTTCTATTTTCAGCACATTCAGCGATCCGGTTCATTTGAGCGGACGAATCATATGCATGATGTTTACGAGCTCTATTATCTCTACCATGGCGAGCGCATGTATTTTATCAAGGATCATGCTTATCTGATTACTCCCGGCGATCTTGTGCTCATCAAACGCAGAGAGCTTCATGCCACGGCAGATTCGGACAAGCTCGGCCATGAGCGGGTTGTTATGAATTTTAGCGAAAGCTTTCTCGGCTCTGCGACGGTAGAAATTCCCTATCTGCTCGATGCATTCGCACAAGGAACGCCTGTGCTCCAATTAGAGCCTGCATTTCGCCCCACCGTTGAAGCCATTTTTCAAAAAATGATGTCTGAAATCAAGGAACCATTACTCGGACAACATTTCCTGCTTCGGCAGTACCTGATTGAACTGCTGCTGCTCACTGCCCGCTACGTACGCATGCACCCTGTGCAGGCACCCGAGCATCTAAGCCCGCTGCATGAGAAAATCTCCAAGATCGTCCAATATATCAATGCACACTATATGGAAAATATCCGGTTGGAAGATGTAGCGGAGCGGTTCCATATGAACCCGACTTATGTAAGCAGAATGTTCAAAAGAGTTACCGGCTTCGCTTTCGTGGAGTACATCCATCTCGTACGAATTCAAGAAGCTCAGCGCTTGCTGGCGACAACAACCATTAAGGTCATTGACATCGCCGACCAAGTAGGCTTCGGATCTCTGGTCCAGTTTGGCCGGGTGTTCCGAGAAATTTGCAAAACGACCCCTCTCCGCTATCGCCGAGCTTCTCGGATGTAAGGAAGAACCCCCTTCACTATCGCACCTTGGCCACCAACGTGACCAATCCCACCTAAAGTTCCATCTCAGGTATAAAGGGCTGCGATAGTGAGCACAGCAATTGAACGTAAGCGTCAAATAACTTGGTGAATAGAAAAACTTGTATTAATGAATATTTCACTGTCTCAGAGCCATTTTATGAGTCATGGCTACCGTGTTAATAAAATAGAGCCATCCCGTTATTGCATAGGGCTAGTTTGGGTTTTAACTTATGATTCTCGCAGTACCTAGAGCTAAATGATGCCATAGGACTTCTTCCACAATGTCACCTTTATTCTCTTCACACTCTACAATAATAATAATTTCTGAATTTTTAACGCTCAAAAGGCGTTGTTGTTTCTTTATGACTCTGTAATAAAACAAATCAATTAAAAACCCTAATATAAAGCCTGCACCAGTGCCAATAAGTCCCCAATAAATCGGACCCCACGCAAGTTTAAACCCAACACTTGCTCCTATAACTGCAAATGCAGTACCTAACATCGCTCCTGTGCTAATAAGCGAAATCCCATCTGCGTTGTGAATACTATCAAACATTCTACGTTGGGTTTTTCGATTGGTTAAAGGGACTGCGAAGATATTCTCTTTATTGATGCCGTTTTTCTCTAAAGAACTAATAGCCAACTCTAAATTTGTTGAATGTTCAAAAGTGGAGAAAATTTGGATCACCTTATTCACCTACTATTCTCCCCTTCTAACCTTAAACTTCGGACTTTGGTACTTTTTTATGAGATGTGTATTTTGTTCAGAATCGAACAATTTATTATTCTCAACGGTGTTCAGATACGAATCGAAAACAGCAAATCCCCACATGGAGGGCATATACAAAAGCCATTGTTTATCCAAAACTTCTGTTGCTTGTGTTATCTCCCCCATGAATAGGTGATGAACGGCAACAAGCGTCTTTGAGAAATATAAAAAGAGTATCGTCCATACAAGTGAGAAGAAAGCCGTTAAGAGTCTGTGTATATGCAGTTGCCCAAGTCCTGGCATAAATAAAGACCAAAGGACGGACATAATAGGTTTACGTTTGTCTAGATAATTGATTTCAAGTGCTCCAATACTAAAGGAATTATAAGGCGCATCTTCTCGTTCAGCGAGCAAATAAACTTTATTCATATCGACGCATGTTCGATAACTGTCCCAAATGCCAAATAAATAAACGGGAATATACATGAGCATCCATCTAACGTCTAATACTTCTTTAGCAAGATCTATATTCCCGCAAAACGAATGGACCATGGCTAAATTGATTTTTGCATTGTAATTGACAATCACTTCCCAAATGAACAACACTAATCCCCGTAAATACTTACTCAACAAAAGATGACCAAAACCCGGAAAAGCTGCCGACCACCATGCGATTACGTAAGGGTTTCGCAAATGAAATTGCGTTGTTCCGGCAATGCTAACATGGGCTTTGTAGCGGCGAAATTTATTTTCAACATTTTCAAAGTTATTCACTACGATGGCTTTCCTTTTCTTTGTTAAATTCTGTATTTTTATTATTGCCTATTTAGGGTCATACATACTTAGTCGATAATGTTTCGATCAAGGAATAATCGGGATGTTATTGGGGAAATATTGTTGACTAATGAGTGATTGGAAAATTAAACAAACTCAAAGGTATCTCGGAAAAATAAATTATTCGAGGAGCAACAAGATGGGAAACCATTTAACTGAGGCTTATGAGGAAGTACAAAAGGCAAGGGATAAACTGCATCAGCTCACTGTTCATCAATGGAAATATGAAACTGTGTTTACATGGGAATGGTGGCTGCTCGTTGGGTTATCTATATTTCCACTGATTATTTGGTGGAGAATCGTCGATAAAAAAAGAGCATATGAAATAGCCTTTTATGGGTGCATGATAAACATCATGGCAGTTATTCTTGACGATTTTGGAACTAATCTTTCATGGTGGGGATACCCAATGAAATTAATTCCAATAATTCCTCCACTATTGACTGCTGATTCTATATTAGTGCCAATCATCTTAATGATCGTGTATCAATTATTTTCATCAAATTTGAAAACCTTTATTATCGCCAACATCTTAACTGGGGCTGTCATAGCATTCGTAGCTGAACCAATTTTTGTATGGATCGGTTATTATCATTTAAATACATGGAAATTCATTTATTCCTTTTTATTTTATATCACAGCAAGTTTATTAGCGCGTTTAGTTATTCTTAGAATCAGTAAATGAAAGCTTTACTCTACACTTTTACATGGTGAAGCAGTCACCGTCTGGGTCCACCTGAAATAATCCAGGAGATAGGGCAGGCGGAAGGTCACGCCAATGGACCATGTCGGTGCTGACCCAATGCCCCCAATGCATATTATGCCAATAGGGTCCGTGTTGGTTGAATTGATAAAACAAATGATACTGGCCGTTGAAAAATAACGGCGCATGCGGCTCATTCTGCCAATGCTGCGGGGCAATTGCATGGTAAGTCGGTCTATATGTATCTCCGTTATAGACCGATCTATCAAATTTTAAGTCAGGCGTTGGCAGATTACCGCCTAAAGCAGCCATATAGGCGTTGTAAGCGTTCTCAACTTCAATAGGGCTGAGGGTACCGTTTGAGACTTTGATTTCGTCTATAAGTCCATTGAACATATTAAGCGGAAACACACCTAGATTTGTACTTTGGTTATTCTTTCCTATGAGCAGGTCCGTACTCGCAGGTGTGAGGAGAGAATGTACCGGAGCCATATTTGAACTTACCTGCTTGCCGTTTACATATAACACCATTTTCCCAGTTTGACTGTCGTACGTGGCCGTTAAGTAAGACCATTCATATTTAGGAAGCGGTTCAAATGACCACACTTCATACCAATTGTTATTCGATCCGAATTGGAATGACCAGGTACCATGACGATCAATACCTAAAATAAAACCTTGTTTCGCATCCTTGTTTTGCTGATTCACAATAGCTTCCAGCTTGTTTCCATCTCCCCATTCATAGGCACGTGGGGCTACCCAAGCTTCAATACTAATTTGTGATTGAGGTGTTGTTATCGCAGGATGGGTCACCCATGTGGAATAGCCGTCAAACAGCAATGCTTTGCCGCTTATTCCATCATTCCTCCATTCTGGGTCGGTTGAGGGTTTATACACCGCTTGGTTAAATACATAGTTGATAGTATCGTTTGTTTGTGACACCTGTTCTTTGGTTACCTTTCCATTACCTTCATTAAAACTCCACTGACCAACTAAAGTTGTAGCGGCTTGTACTTCAGGAGTAGAAATGAGCAACCCTGAACCTAGCATGAATGCGGAGATTAAGTACGCACACGTTTTTTTCCATTTTCCCATAATTAATCAACTCCTTCATATAGACGTGCCTGGTATCATTTCCATACATCTCACTGTCTACTTTTCTTTTCGTCTCATTACTTACATGTATCATCTCCTTTCACAGTCATGCAGTCTCAATAAAGTTAAAAGCAAGCTGGGGAAAGCTCACAACTATTCCCCAGCTTGTATCTGTCCGAGCTAATTCATAAAATGAATGTAAATGAGGAATCGCTTGATCATTACCGCTGTCTCGGCTCTTGTCGCAAAGGAAGCGGGTCGCAATTTCCCTTCAGAGTCACCGTTCATCAGATTGTTTTGAAGACTCTCCAAAATAGCTTGCTTCGCCCAGTCACTTACCATCGTACCGTCCGAGTATTGGGCCAACATCCCATCTGCAGTTGTTGTGTGATCCACATATCCTCTCGCAAACTGTATAGCTCTGGAAAGCATTACCGAAATCTCTTCTCTGGTAACCAATTGATCAGGTTTGAAACTCCCGTCTTGATAGCCATTTATGATACCAAAATCCACTGCAGCCCCAACTGGTCTTGAATACCAGGCCGTTGCATCAACGTCGTTAAAGCTAGAGCTTCCATCTGCTTGGTCGATGAGTCCTAACGAACGAACCAGCATCGTTGCGAACTCAGCTCTCGTTACATGAATATCGGGTCCGAAACGATCTTCACTTAAACCACTCAAGATTTGTTTGGATGCAAGTAAACGAATCTCATGTTCGGCCCAATGATGTTGAATATCCGAGAAGGAATTGCTTGATTGAACTACCGTATACATACTGTTGCCATTTCTCTTCATGGTGACGACTGTTTTTCCATCCTTACTCTCAAAGATAGCCGGAACAAAAGATACTTCCCCTGATTGAGGATTATACATTACGGCTGTGCTCGTTTTTGAATCCACATACTGATTGAGAGTTACGGAACGAGACACATAGAGATTTCCAAAATCGTTAATTTCAGATTTTTTGCCGTTATCGTCAAGTATAATCTTGAAATCTATTGCTCCTGAGATCACCTTCAGATTGGATAAAGCCAATTTCCCTTGCAGCAACGCTAGGTCTTTCGCGGACTGTGGTTCAATTACAACGTGAATTTGTCCGTCGATACCCTTGTATTTATCATTGGAGAACAGCTGCAAAGGCAATTCATAAGTCACCTGATCTAATCGAATGCTGATAATCCCATTTGATTGTGTTTCAACAGCATCGCGCAGTACCGAGAGCGGCAAAGAAACATCTGCGGCATCATCCACTGTTACCGGCACATCAATGAATACTTGGTGTAACGCATCATCTTTTAACGTCCCAAGTAAAGCTTTTAGAGATTTATCGTCAATATTCACTTTCGTAACGGTAACACCATTCTGATTAACTTCTTTTTTAAGCTGATCAACGGTAACTTTGATGCTGTTGGACGAAAGCCCGTTGCTTTGCGCATCAGAAGCTTCCTGAGAACCTTGACCTCCATGAAGTACTGAACCTTGGGAATTATCTAAGGCAACAGGTACATTGAAATTATCAACGTTGATATGTCCCCATCCACCCTTTTTATTATCGACTACTTCCATATATAGTTCTTGACCCAAATAAGCTGATGCATCCCAAGAGATTCTTCGGTACTGTTCGTTGTCAGCTCCCGTTTCTTTCATTAGGATGACTTTATCCTTAGCACGGACAAGCGCCACATACAGATTATCGATGTCCTTCCCTCCACCAATAAGGAAGTTAATACCACCATTACCGCCTAGTATAAAATTCTTTGACTTCAGAGTGCCTGTCGCATCTTCACCATCTTCAGGATTCAATCCCCACACATGATATCGATTAGGATCGTTTCGGTCCGAAGCCTGATTAAAGGGCCCACCCCATCCCCAATCATTGACCTTTGTCACATTCTTGTTAGAAAACGCGGTATCTTCAGCTATCCAGCCTGTCAAATCACCTGTTTCAAAATCGTGATTCTCAAGCGTACCCGTTGCAGGCTCCTGCTTTACAGGCTGCCAATACGATTCCATCTTGCTGCCATATGCAGAGTTCATTTTCCAAACCTTCAAGCTTTGAATATCGATATCTCCGCCGTCACTCCACAGACTCACATTCATCGCATCACCACGTGTAGGATAAATACGTGAAGTGATACTTTTTTTGCCATTGGCGTAAGCTTCAATCATGGAGCGGTCTAGATACATATGCAATTTCAGCAGATCTCCGTCCAACTCCATATTCCCGCTCTGAATACCTTTTAAAATATCCGGGTCCAGGGATGATTTCATTCTATCGATGCTTAATAACTTGTTTTCAACATCGTAGTAAAGATTTGTTTCTTCCTGCCCATCCGTAGTCGCACGAAGCTTGAATCCTAGCTTCTTTGCGCTACCTACATGTGCTTCCAGTATAATTTCAAGCATGTCACCTTTCACTTGCTGCAATTTGTCGTTTGCCTGAGCGAGATTCGACTGCTCTACATTTACAATCTGATCGCCACGTAGAGAATTCAACTCTTCTATCGGTGTAATTCCAAGCTCCGTATCATTACGAAGCGACAAAACGACTGGCAATCCTGCATTATGCGCCCATCCTGCATCATAGTGTTGCTGCTCAGAACGGCGGTCCTGTGCAATGCTGAACAGAATTGTCCTTCCCTTACCATCAACCATTCCACTTGGACCAGTGAAGTGCTCACCGTAGTCAAACAGCCTTGGCTCCTCTTGATCAGGAACAAACTTGTTATTTGCCTTATCCCATGTACCAATCCAATAGAATACATATTTAACATTATCTGCATCATAATGATCGAACCAAGGGTTAATCAACATGGCGTATTTCATCGTACCCTTACTATCCTTACCGAGCGGAAGGAATACGGGAAGTTCCCAGACTTGCCCGGTCTTGTGATATTTCGTATAGTCCCCTACAAAGAATGGATGCTGGTACTCCCAATTAACCATATCTTTGGATGTATACAAAAGAGCCGCTCCACCAACATTCTTGATTCCTGATCCAATAATGAGATACCAGGTATCTCCGTCTTTCCAGACGAATGGGTCACGGAAATTGCCATACCATACTTCGCCTTCAGTAGCAGGCAAATTGGCTGATTGATTAACAATAGGTTGACCATGTAATGTCCAATTCCCAAGATTGACATCTCCGTCATTATTGAATGTACTTCTCGCTAAACCTACCGATTGATTCGGAGTGGCGCTATCATTACCTGCAGTAAAGAAGAGCGCCGGATTACCGTTATCGTCTACGACTGAGCTGCCTGACCATACACCATCAGGTGTCTCCGAACCTGCTGTCGGTGCAATAGCAACAGGCATATCCTTCCAATGCACCATGTCATCACTAACTGCATGACCCCAATGAATCTGATGCCAATAAGGACCTTGCGGATCAAATTGATAGAAAATATGATACTTACCATTAAAATAAAGCGGTGCATGAGGCTCGTTCATCCATTGTCCGGGAGCAATAAAATGATATTGAGGCCTGTAACGGTCGCCATCATACACGCTCCGGTCGAAATCTAGGTTAGGTTTCGGTACGCTGCCATTCGAGAAGGTCGACTTTACCGAATTATATTGGGACTGAATTTCTTCCGCGCTGAGCCTTTTGTTGTAGAGCTTCACTTCATCCATCATGCCGTTGAACATGTTGGCTGTAAATACGCCGTTAATGATCGCTCCCGAATTATTCTTACCGATCATGAAGTCGCTGCCCGCCGGAGTAATAGCCAGCTTCTTCTCCGATCTCGTTTCTCCAACCTGTTCACCATTCAAATATAAACGTAACATTCCATCCGTTTTGCTATAAGTTGCTGTCACGTACGACCATTCGAACTTATTCAGAGGTTTGTTAGGATCCGCCCACACTTCCGTCCATTTACCGTTAATTCCGGCCTGAAATGACCAAGTGCCTAACCTACCCATGCCAAGTATATAACCCGAATTGTTTGTAGGGTCATATTGATTCACTATAGCCGACAGCTTCCCTTGATCGCCCCACTCATACGATCTTGGAGCTACCCACGCTGAAATTGTAATTTCATCACTTGGTTTTGCAATTTCATTTGCATGTCTGGAAATCCATGTCGAGTACCCATCGAAAAGCAAACCTTTGCCGGCTACACCTTCCCTCCATTCCGGAGCACTGTTCGGTTTATACTTTGCATCATTAAACACATAATTAACATCATCTTGCCTATTTCGTACCTGGTCCAGAGTTGTTGTTCCATTCATTTCATTAAAGCTCCAGCTTCCGATTTCACCCAAACCTAGGACATGGAAATCATCAACGTTCATATGGTCGAAGCTGCTTTCATCAACAACTTGAATATAAAGTTCCTCACCGATATATGGCGTTGCATCCCATGTAACTCGCGTATATATATCAGATTGATTGCCAGTAGCCTTCATCAGTACGGTATGATCCGATGCGCGCACCAATGCAACATATAAATGATCTGTGTCCTTACCGCCACTGACCAGAAAGTCAATAAATCCGGTTCCCGAAAGCCTAAAGGAGCTTGACGTTAAGGTTCCCGTCCTATCATTGGATTGTGTAAAACCTCCGACATGATAAGTACCCTGCTGACCGTAGAGATTCAGCGCTTCGTCTGCCGTCTTGTTCGTTACCGCGCTAGAGAATGCATCCCCTTGTATGGTCCACCCTGTTAAATCTCCGGTTTCAAATCCAGGATTTTGAATATCTGCAGGGGTTACGTAGTAGAGATTCGTAGCTACTATACCTTCTGTCGGGACGGTCGTATGGTACGTATAGAAGGCGTCTGCGAAAATAATCCCCCAATCGCTAGTAGCGTTATCGACGATTTCAATATACAGATTTTCATTCAAGTGATTGGACAGATCAGCTCTGTATTGGACCATATTAGCCAAGTTCATTCCCTGATCAATATGAGGAAAATTAATATCCTTAAACTCCGTATTCCCATAACGTGCAATCAGCTCATCCGTATCTGCATTATAAATATCAACATGAACGAGATTGGTATTTTTACCGCCACCTAGCTTAAAGGTAACCCAACCAGCCCCTCCTAAGGTAAATGTTGATGACCTCAGAATACCGGTTTTCGATTCATCATACCGCCAGCCATCCAAATGGTAAGTACCTTCCTGATTAAACGGAATCTTCTCAGTCCACCAGTAGGTATCCTTGGATACGCTGCTAGGACCGAATGCATCCCCAGATACGATGGTCCACCCCATTAAATTGCCCGTCTCGAAACTAGGATTGCGCGGTTCGTAGGTTACCGGTGTATACAAATTTTTTGCCTCAATGCCTTCCAAAGGAACACTTGTTAGGTAAGTTTTGAAATCATCGGCAAACATGAGTCCCCAATCGCTTGTGGCATTATCGACAAGCTCAATGTACAGATTTTCTCCCAAAAACGCCGACAAATTAGCTTTATACTGGACCATATTGGCTAGACGCAGGCCTTGATCGACATTTGGAAAGTTAGCGTCATTAAATTCCGTGTTGCCATATCTGGCAAGTAATTCATTTGTATTCGAATCATAGACATCGATATGCACCAGATCTGTATTCTTGCCACCACCCAACCGGAAGCTAATCCAGCCGGTACCACTTAATTTGAATGTGGAGGAACGCAGCTTGCCTGTCTCTGCTTCGGCACCGCTCTCTCCATTGTTCCATCCGTCCAGATGATAGCTGCCTTCCTGATTGTAAGGGATTTTTTCAGCCCACCAGTAAGTATCCGCTGTAACACTATGAGAACCGAATGCATGACCTTCAACAACATTCCATCCCGTCAAATCCCCTGATTCAAAACCTGGATTTACAATTTCTTTAGGATCCGGGTCATACAAGTTGTCAGCGCGAATGCCATCACTAGGGACATCTGGGTAATACGTTTCAAATGAATCTGCAAACATAAGGCCCCAATCCGAAGTACCGTTATCTACAATGTCGACATATAGATTTTTCCCAATATGTTGGGAAAGGTCCGCTTTATATTTCACCAAGTTAGCTAGACGTAGCCCTTGTTCCACATGAGGAAAGTTTTTGTCTGTCCATTCTGTATTCCCGAAACGCGCCAATACTGTATTCGTGTCTGCATCATGCACTTCAATATATTCCTGGTCTGTATGTCTGCCACCGCCCAGCATAAAGGTGATCCAACCAGAACCGCCTAAAGTAAAAGTTGAAGACCGCAATCTTCCCAAATCGGTTTCATTATATTTCCATCCATCGAGGTGATAGGTACCCTCTTGTTGAAATGGAATACCTTCAGCCCAATAGGTTTGAGCATCAGAGACGCTGTCCGGACCGAATGCCGTCCCTTCGATTACCGTCCAACCGGTCAAATCTCCCGTCTCAAATCCAGAATTTTCAATTGTAGGGGCATATACGTTTTGGGAAATTGATAATGAATTTACTGGGCTCGAATAATTATTGCCATACACATTATCAGAAACATTCGCAGAATCGGCTAATGCAACTTGAACGCCATTTATACTTAAGACAGGATAAATCATGGAAACCAATAGTAAAATAATCATGCTGATTCGAAATGCCTTCATGTTCTTCATGTTTATCAAAGCACAACCTCCAAACTTTAATTGATTATTAATAATTTAAAACAAAACAATAAAGTAATCGCTTACAAAATATTTTTGAAACGTTTCCAAAATCGCAAAAGAAAATGTATTGATATTGTAAATTAGTACAAATACCAACACTATTCCATCGTTAAATTACGAATGGCTGTTACTGATGGCAATGCCGGAATCGCTCCCTTACTGCACGTCGTCAAAGCTCCAGAAGCATTAGCGAAAGAGAGCAGTCGCTCTAATTCCCCCTTACTCCAACCGTCTATGCCCCCTTTCTCTAACACGCAAAATAATACGCCTGCCAGAAAGGCATCGCCTGCGCCTGTCGTATCTACAACTTCTACTTGAAATCCGGGATGAATGCCAAATAAAGTACCGTATCGATAAAAACTACCAAGCGCTCCTAGTGTTATAAGGATCAATCGCGTCCCGTAGGTGTCGTAAATATACTTTGTCCCCTCGATAGGGTCATTGATACCTGTTAAAAAAAGTAGCTCTTCCTCCGACAATTTCAGGATATCCGCATCACTAAAGCCTTCCAGTAGAGTTTGCTTTGCACACGTCTCAGATTCCCATAATGGGAGTCTGAGATTCGGGTCGTAAGAAATCAAAGCTCCGCTTTCCTTCGCAGTCCGAACCGCATACCGTGTTGCTGATGCTGCCGGCTCGTGAGTTTTAGAAATAGAACCATAATGAAATATGCGTGCTCTAGTAATTTGATCTCTATTAATCTCTTCAGGCCGCAGCAAACAATCCGCTCCGGGATTGCGGTAAAAATGAAAGCTTCTGTCACCCGTCTTATCGAGGTGAACAAATGCGAGTGTGGTCGGTGCCTCTTGTGTGAGGACCACACCATCGGTATTGACGCCTGCCTCCTGTAGTACCCCTTTAAGATAGTGGCCTAACGGGTCGTCGCCAATTTTCGCAATCATAGCAGTCTGAATTCCCCATTTAGTCAATGCAGCCATTACGTTAGCCGGAGCACCACCAGGATTACGTAAAAATGCAACGTGTCCTTCCTTACCGTCCCCGCGTCCTTCTGGGGTGAAATCAATTAACAACTCACCAATTGCAACTGCTTCCATTTCATACGACTCCTCACCTGTTTTTTAGAATCACCAAAAGCACACCCCGAATGAAGCTCATGCATGGCTAAGCATTCATTCGGTTGTGTCTTTCTAGCTTATGCGGAATTATGCCGTCACAAAAGAATACATAGATTGCAATGGAAAGTATGACAAAGAAACAACTCTAGACTCTCCTCCATATACATACAGTTCTGCCCCCGTACTTGCTGGGTTTGGAAAAATCTGATCTGTAATCACGACCTCTCCTTCATTAACGAATACTTCAATCGAAGAATGGTCAACATAAATATGGAAAAGGATACGACCCTTCTTTGGTTGAACTTGAACCTCATGCCTACAGGGAAATGCGTGATGAAAACTGCTTTCACCAGATTTACTGCGATCAACGTATAAGGTTTGGGAAGCCGTTTGATAACCTATCACGGTCTCTTCTTGAGGAGAGGTCCGAAGCTTGAAACCGACTTCTGAAGCATCTCCTAATTCCATTTCGCAAACTAACTCATATGTTACTCCATTCATGTCTTCAAGGGGATTTTCACCCGGAGAAATAGTAATATTCTTTTGATGAACCGCTTGCTCGTGCAAACGTAGTTTTTGTAGTTCAGGAATGGGAGTCTGAACCAAACGAATACCAGTTTCCGTCTCTCGAAGCATTAATTCACGCGGTATTGTCATTGCACTTCGCCATGTACTTGTTGGAGTTTGGTTCGCATATTTCCAATTACTCATCCAGCCGATAAAGATCTTCTCCTGCTTATCTCGATGAGCATCAGACCATGTCACGCCGGCATAATTATCCCGGCCGTAGTCCAGCCAAAGCACTGAATTGTCTGATGACTCACTCATAAATGAATATCCATTAAAGCTGCCTATAAAATACTGCGTTCTCGAGCCTTCCGGTAATTCAGGATGGTCGCCAATACTAACTATGAGGACCCATTTGCTTATCCCATCCTTTCCTTCAACCGGCAGCTCGATCAGATCCGGACATTCCCATACGCCGTCATGCGAGCCTTCTGCAGCACCGAATTCACTGGCATAAGTCCAGTCCTTGAGGTTACTCGATGTATACATTTGAATACGGTCTCCAGCCGCCACTACCATCACCCAGTGGCCTCCAGCTGTATACCAGAACACTTTCGGATCGCGAAAATCCGTTATTTGTTCATTACAGAGAACAGGATTACCTTCATACATGACCCATGTTCTCCCTTTATCCGCGCTGTAAGCCAGACTTTGCCTTTGTCTGGGCCGTTCAGATTCTGGGTACTGATCAGCATGGGTAAACATGGCGACAAGCCCCGGCTGACCTGAGAAAAACCCACTGGTATCGCTCCAGTCAACTACAGCGCTCCCTGAAAAAATAAACCCGTTGTGGTCCGGTTTTAATGCTATAGAGAGATGTTCCCAATGTACTAAATCCGTACTTACGGCATGCCCCCAATGCATCGGTCCCCACGTGATACCTTCTGGGTGATACTGATAAAACAAATGGTATTCTCCTTGAAAATACACCATTCCGTTAGGATCATTCATCCACATAGCAGGAGGGGTAAAATGATATTGTGGACGATATTTTTCATTGTAAGCTTCAGTAATCATTTTCTTCTCCATCCTTCCATACTACTATCAACGCAATGCTCGACTTTAGGTAGAAGAAACCGGAGCACTTGATGATTGGTTTCGGTTCCGGTTTCTTCTTTTAGTATCGGCTTGCTTTATTTGTTATTTTTTTTGAAGTTATCATACGCATTTTGGTAGATAGTCAAGTAATCCTTCAGCCCGATCTGATCAAGTTTCTTCAAATAACTATCCCAATCGTTTTCAATGCCGCCATCCATCAGCCATTTCGCTTTCATCTGTTTGGTGTATTCTTTCAGCTGTGTCTCAATCTGATTGACTTTTTCCAACTCATCGGCAGGGAGGAAGACAAATGGATAGTTCTCTTTAACCTGGTAAGGGAAGTAATACTTCTGCAGTTCATCCAAACGCTGTTTTGCACGAGGCTCCATGTCCACAAGTGTTCCGAATTGATCTTTCGTTACAGCCAAAGGTCCACCAGGTGCCACTTTATTACGGTACTCCCCGGCGGTTGTGCCGTCAGGGACCGGCAAATTCACAAGCTTACCGTTTTCTTCCTTATAAACCTCGCCGATCGGTCCCCAGTGTGCTTGAATACCTGTCTTCGGATCGTATAATTGGTCAACCCAGCGTGCCGTAATTTCTGGGCTTTTATTAGCTTTCGTAATGACGAAGGAATCACGGGTATACTCCGAATAATTGGTCTTACCGATGACGATATTGCCTTCTTTATTTTTAAGTGGAGGTAGTAGCGCATAGTCTTTCATACGACTTTCACCCACAATTTCCGGACCTTCCCACCAAATAAATGAACCTAATGTTTCATCCGCTGTTTTCCCTTTCGCTTGCAGCTTCTGGGCATCGACTGTCGCAAACTCAGGGTCAATCAGACCTTCTTCGTACCATTTATGAAAGTAAGCGATTGCTTCTTTATACTCGGGTAGAGCAACAGAGTACAGCACTTTGCCATCTTTTACGATGCGATGATCATCTTGCGTTACGTCAGGCGCCCCGAACATTCCAAGTAAATCCCCTTCGTTGCCGCACCAACCTTGAAACCAGAAGGACAATGGAATTACCGTTCCTTTACCGTTCACATTATTATCTTTAAACGCCTTGAGAACGTCGTGATATTCATCTAGGGTAGTCGGCATTTTCAGATTCAGTTTATCCAGCCATGCTTTATTAATAAACATTTGATTCGGCATATTGATCAAGTTCATTTCTTCAGCATATGGAAGAGAATAAATGTGTCCGTCAGGAGCAGTAACAATGGCCTTCAGGTCCGGTCTTTTCTCAAATAAAGCCTTTAAGTTGGGCATGTACTGATCGATCAGCTTTTCAAGCGGAATGATCGTCCCCTCACCGCCGAGCTTGATTAGATCAAAATCGGTGAATTGAGCGTTATAAAAAGCGTCTGGCAGATCGTTAGTCGCGATCAGAATGTTTTTCTTCTCCTGATATCCATCCGACGGAATGTTGTTCCATTCAATGTGTACATTAGATTGATTTTCAAGATTCTTAAAAAAAGTCATGTCCCCGAAGCTCGGAGCCATAGGATTTTTGGGAGAAACGAAATTTAGAGTAACTTTGTCTTTTACAATAGGATAACCTGTTGTATTGATTTCGGCCGTCGACGAAGCATTCTTGCCATTCTTAGTAGCTGAAGCAGTGTCAGTATTGGAATTGTTTTTAGAACATCCTGTAAAGAGTACACTTGCGGAAACTACTAAAATTAAAGATGTTGCCAGGCATTTTTTCATTTGTTTTTTGCCTCCCTTTTTTAATAAACATTCTTATATGAACCAATGTCCCTGTCTGACAACCTTCCCAAGGCCCACCCAGGAAGAACCACCTCCTTAGTGTAATGAGATGTACGATCATCTATCGGACTAACCTTTCACGCTGCCAATCATAACTCCCTTGACAAAGTATCGCTGCATAAATGGATACACAACCAACAAAGGTAATGATGCTACAACGATAACACCATACTTCAATAGATTCGCAATCCTCTGTTGTACGTCCGCTGATTGCACATCTGTAACAAATTTGCTGGCTAACTCATTCTGGACAACGAGGATATTGCGCAGCACCAGCTGTAAAGGATACATTTTTTCATCGCCTAAATAGATCAGTGCATCAAAGAATGAATTCCAATAGCCAACAGCGTAAAACAACGCTAACACCGCGATAATAGATTGTGACAATGGCATCACGATTCTTAAAAAGAATGTGGTGTCTGAGCATCCGTCAATCTTCGCCTGCTCAAGCAATTCAATCGGAATTGTCTCCTGGAAAAATGTCCTGGCGATAATGATATTGAATAAAGAGACCGCTTTCGGTAAAATTAATGCCCACATGGTGTTTACCAAATGCAGCTTTTTAACGACGAGATACGTAGGAATTAGACCACCAGAGAAAAACATTGTAACTAACAGATACAACATAATGACCTGACGTCCATACAAATCTTTACGAGAAAGTGCATACCCTGCTAGTAGGGTTAACAGCACGTTAATGGTAGTTCCGACAGTTGTGTATAGTATTGTATTTTTGTAGCCTATCCAGATACTGCTTTCTTTGAACAGCCGCATGTATCCCTCTAGTGTTACCCCTTTAGGCAAGATCCACATTTCTCCGTTTAAAACCGCTGAGGGATCACTGAATGAAGCTATAAAAACAAAATACAAAGGGTAAATAACAAGCAGTGCAATTACGGTCAAGACAGTGTAATTAAGAACATCGAAACCAATGTCACTGCGTGATCGCAATGATGTTTCTGATTGACTGACGGACATATTACAACTCCCCTAGAACAAACTTGTGTTGGACAACTTCTTGGCAGCTTTGTTTACGACAACTAGTAAGATTAAATTAATGACGGAATTGAATAACCCGACTGCTGTAGAGAAACTATACTGAGATTGCTTTAAACCGACTTTGTATACGTAAGTTGAGATGATTTCTGAAGTAGGCAGATTGGTAGGCGTTTGGAGCAGATAAGCCTTTTCGAAACCAATATTCATCACATTTCCAACCGCGAGAATTAGCAGGATCACAGCTGTTGGCATAATGGACGGGACATCTACATGTAAAACACGCTGCCATTTCGTCGCTCCATCGACGATTGCCGCTTCATGAATTTCGGGATTGACGCCAGCCAGCGCGGCCAGATAGATAATCGCACCGAAGCCTGTCCCTTGCCACACATCAGAGAGAATGTAGATGGCTTTGAAATATTCCGGCTTGGACATAAATAAGATTGGCTGCTGACCGCTTAGATGAACAACCGCCTGATTAATAATTCCCGTCGGTGACAGAAACACCAGAATCATTCCCGATAAAACAACAGTAGAAATAAAGAAAGGTGCATATACCGTTGTTTGTACAAACTTTTTGAAGCGTAAATTCGTCACCTGATTCAGCGAAAGCGCAAGAATGATAGGAAGTGGAAAGGTTACCAAAAGGCCGATTACACTAAGACCCAACGTATTTCTAATCAACTGCCAAAAATTAAATGATGTAAAAAAACGTTCAAAATGCTTAAATCCGACCCAGGGACTGTCCATAATTCCTTTTGCCACCGAAAAATCTTTGAAAGCAATCGTCACACCATACATAGGCCAGTACGCAAATATGGCAAAAAATACAATTGTGGGAAGTAAAAATAAATACAATTGATAATTACCCGCAATAGCTTTCATCCGTCGTTTCAAGTTACTTTGGGAAACCTTAGGCTTTTTATGAGCCATGGTCACAGAAGTGTACTTCATGATATGTCTACCTCTCTTTTTGAAGTATAAATAGAAACGTTTCCAAAATAGCTATTGAAAACCACTTTTCCAAGTTAATCATGAAGATTTGGAAGTTGTTTTTGAAACGTTTCCAAATCTTTCAAAAAACTTACCTGTTCCTTTTAAGCAATCAGGTAGTTTCACCTGGCCTAAATTGAACAGGGATCCGATACGTCTCTTGCTCGAGCACCTGCCCGTCAATTTTTCGTAGAAGCAGCCTCACCGATGTCCGAGCCATCTCTTCAACTGGCTGACGAATCGTAGATAATATGGGGTGAAATAAATGGGTGTCCTGAATGCCGTCATACCCGATCACTTTTACATCCTCCGGAACCCTAATCCCGTATTTCTGCGCTTGATCAATGTATGTAGCCGCGAACATATCCGTTATTGCAAAAACCCCATCCACTTCACGGTATTCCCTAACTTTAAAAAAGTTACCGAAGTATTTCAGTTCATCCATAATCGGGTCCGGCTCTTCATACACAATATACTTGACCCCAAGCTCTTCCGCTTCATCGATAAACCCTTTTTTCGCAGCATCGTTTCACTGAATACGGAAGTTACAACTCCCAGAAAGGCCGGCTTCTTAACACCAGCTTTGACCAACTCCCTTAGAGCAAGCCTCCCGCCGTTATAGTTGTCTGAAGTCACGCAGGTAATGGATTTAGAAAAATGGCGGTCAATGCTTACAATCGGAATATCCGTATTCATGCTGCTTTCAATCTCATTGTAAGTAATACCGAGAATGCCAGCCACTTTGTTTTGGTTCAGCACATCAAAATAATAGAGCTCCTTCGAAGGCTTGCCCCCGCTATTGCAAAGTATGAGTTTAAAGCCTTCACGGTCCAACTCATCCTCGATATAATACGCCAGCTCAGAAAAAATGGATTCCAGATACTGGGCAGCAGTAAAGCGACTAAGTTTGACTTTTGCATTTTGAAATTTCTAGCCACTTCATTCGGTGTATAGTTTAAAACTTTTATCGCTTCCATTACCTTCTCTCGAGTCTTCGGCTTCACTGAATAATTGTTAATGACTCGGGATACGGTCCCAACACCAACACCGGCTAGATCTGCAACGTCCTTTAAACTCGCCACACGAACACCCCCACTTGCTTTCTCTTTGTTGTTACATTCATATTAGCACGATTTTGGAAACGTTTCAATAATAAAAATTAATGTTCATGTTTTGAAAGAAACTAAGGGCCAAAGACTGAGAGTGGAATCCCACTCTGGCATCAGCATGAGTTTTGCGATACATGTTTGATCCTGAATCTGACTTCTGGTGTTGCAGATATATCCAAAAATAAAAAAATCAATACTAGCAAGGTGCATCCTGCTAGTACTGATTCAAATAATTGTCTCAAATTATCACAGTGAATTACAACTCACAACGATCATGGTAACTCCGAAACCAACCGCTGCCGCGAAGCCTCAAACAGCAGCACTGTCGCCGCCATTGCAACATTCAGCGACTCGGCCTTGCCCTGCATCGGGATGATCACCTGCACATCCGACAGCGCCGCCACCTCGGGCGAGACGCCCTTCGCTTCGTTGCCCATGACCAGCCACGTCGGCTGGCGCAGGTCCGTTTCGTAGCACGAGCGCTGCGCCTGCAGGCTCGTGGTGACCAAACGCATGCCGCGCTCCCGGGCGCGCGGCAGCAGTTCCTGCAGATCCGCCTCCACGATCGGCAGATGATAGAGCGATCCCATCGTCGAGCGGATCGTCTTGGGATTGTACAGATCGACCGTGCCTCGGCCGATCACAACAGCACCGGCGCCGACCGCATCGGCGCTTCGAATGATCGTGCCGAGATTGCCTGGATCCTGGACGCCGTCCAGGATTACGGCCAAATCCGGCCGGGCTTCAAGCAGCTCGTCAGCGGTCATGCCTCGCTTGGCCACTACGGCGAATACGCCCTGCGGGGTCTGCGTATCCGAGCATTTCTCAAGGACTGCCTGACTCACGGCAATCCATTCCACGGCCACTCCGGCTGCTTCCAGCAAGCCGGAGGGCAGGTCTTTGTCTACGCTGTAGACAACGCACTCCACGGCAGCGCCGGAACGAAGCGCTTCTTCTACCAAGTGATACCCTTCAATCAGGTATCTCCCCTGCTTATCACGGCCGCGGCGCTCCAGCAGCTGCGCCCATTCTTTGACCCGGGGATTTTGAACCGACATAATTTCAATATGCATATATATTACTCCGCGAAAGTCACTTCAAAATGTTGAAGATCTGTATTTTTTCCTACGATAACTAAAATATCCTCATCAGTTAGCGGATCTTCCGCACTTGGAGGAATGACCAACTTCTGATCTTGTTTAATCGCAATCACGTTACATCCATACTTGGCGCGAATATCAAGCTGCCGCAGGCTTCTGCCGAGCATATGCTTGGAAGCCTGAATCTCTACAATGCTGTAATCCGCAGAAAGCTCGATATAATCGAGAATATTGGATGAAATGAGGTGGTGGGCAACGCGCTGCCCCATATCCCGCTCCGGAAAAATGACCTTGTCCGCGCCGATTTTTTTCAGCACTTTTCCATGAAGATCATTGACGGCCTTCACTACAATTGTAGCAATGCCCATTTCCTTCAGAATTAATGTAGTTAAGATACTCGCCTGAATATCCTCCCCGATGGCTACAACCACAACATCAAAATTACGGATGCCCAGAGCCCGAAGCGCATCTTCGTCGGTAGAATCAGCCTGTACCGCATGAGTAACAAGCATGGAAACATCTTGTACGACGCTTTCACGATGATCGATAGCAAGTACCTCAAAGCCAAGCTGTGATAGGGTTTTGGCTACACTCGAGCCGAATCTTCCCATGCCGATAATGGCAAACTGCTTTTTCATTTGCTGCTCCATCCTTCCATGCTCCACATAATCTAACGATTATTATAACACACTGCCAAAGCCATCTCACTTTTCACCTAGCAATGGTAAGCATGAAGCTCCCCCAACTTGCGCATATTAGGAGAGATAACGAAATGGAAGCGAGGTTTCTCCGAATGAACATTAATCTTAGACAGGCCATCCTGCAGCGTGTCCAAAATAAATCGAATGACGAGCTTCAAGAAATTATCGAGGATTCCATTGGCGGAGAAGAGCGTGTACTTCCTGGGCTGGGCGTACTTTTTGAGATTATTTGGCAGCACAGCGATGAATCTATTCAAAATGAGCTTGTAGGTACGCTAAAGGACCACCTGCAGTAAGCATTGTGCGGAAACTATCCATAGGAAAGACCGCTGTATAGGGGTGAGTCAACAGGAAGTTTGCAATGGTAGTGCTTGCTGCTTGCTGCTTGCTTGCTTAAGCAAATATTGCCTTACCCGCACATGTTCTCAACAAGCCAGGGGGTAGCGTATCCAAGCTTCCCTTGGCTATTTAATTCCTTAGTGCTTTTCTGCCAGCCAGCATAAATCTTCTTCCTCTGGACCCCATTCATGTACTTAAGTTCACTTTGAAGCCCATCAAAACTAAGTCTCATCATCCGGGAATGAGCAAGCAGCCGGTACCCTCACGTTTAATCGGCGAGGAGCTGTGCCTGCAAGAAAGTCATTCCAATTGCGCTGTACAACTTCCAACACATCCCAAAACGTTTGAAACGGATAAAACTCCGTTCCTTCCTCCGTTAAATACCTTACCAAGCTGGATCTAGCGAAAATCCAATCCGCAAACGCAGAGCCGTAATAATCGCTGCCCCCATCCCCTATGTAAATAATACTCCAGCCATCCTGCTTCAGCTTTCTCACCACACTTGCCTTGCAGCACCCGCACCATTTGCAAGCAGCATTATCATTTTGCAAGCCATACCGCAGCTCACCATTGTCCGAATAAGTAATCGGGTTGCTAATCACCTGTTCGGCTTCCACCTGAAGTCGATCCAAAATACGCTCGATATAATAAATCAGCCCGTCGCTAAGGATCGTAACAGGCACCTGCTCCCCTTTGCAAAAGGAAAGAAAGTCTAGCGCCCCATCCCGGAGTTCTTTGTCCTCAATCAGACGGTCGACCTGCTCGCGTTTACCTTCAAGCAGCGGTGTAGATGCCTCAATCCATGTATAGGAACCGATCTCTTTGCGCTTGAACCTGGCAAGCACTTCAATCAGCTGTGACTCTTGTTCCACGCCCAATTGCTTCATAATCGTGCTGCCGACGTCCTGCTCCATCAAGGTTCCGTCAAAATCCGTGACTACCGCTATTTTGTTCAAAATCGTACAACTCCTTCCGTATTGCTCCCACTCCACATCGAAAATTCAAAATGCCCCCTTCAATGCGAAGGAGGCACTTACTTATAGAGTGATTATAGCACGGAATACGCTTCAAGAGGAGCAGGCTTCTCGCAGCTGCTGTGCATGAGATAGTGCTTGCCTTCACTGGACGCGTCATGGAAACCGTGCATAGCTTCCAGCACATGATAAGCAAGCTGGCCGTTAGCGCGGTGCGCACGCGTATCGCCATCGAGAATGGCTTGCGCCATAGCCGCTACGCCTAAGCCGCGGCAGTTTTCGGTGTAGCCATGCGTCAGCGGAATCGGCTCCCAATCGCCGCCATGCTTGCGTATGTACACAGGTCCGCCGAATGTGTTCGGATCAGGTACTCGGAGCGAGGCCTTGCTTCCGTAAATCTCAATGTTCGGCAGATTCGTGCCTCCCGAGATGTCAAAGCTTGTCACCAAGGTTGCAATCGCGCCGCTATGGAAATCAAGTACACCAGCGACATGTGTAGGCACTTCAACCTGAATCTTTTGCCCGCGCTTCTTCTCGCTCGTAATCGTACGCTCCGGGTAGCTGATTCCAGCTGATCCTGTCACGCGGCGAATCGGTCCGAGCAAAGCGACCAGCGCTGTCAAATAGTAAGGTCCCATATCGAACATTGGACCTCCGCCCTGCTGATAGTAAAACTCCGGATCCGGATGCCAGAATTCATGGCCTCTGCTCATCATAAAAGCAGTCCCTGCAATCGGCGTACCGATCCAGCCGTCTTCGATCAGCTTGCGGCATGTCTGAATACCTCCGCCCAGGAACGTATCAGGAGCGCTGCCGACCAGCAATCCCTTGCTTTGGGCCTTCTCCAGGATAGCGCGGCCTTCCTCACGTGTTACGGCAAGCGGCTTTTCCACATAAACATGCTTCCCTGCTTCCAGCACTTGCAGACATACTTCCGCATGTGCTGCGGGAATTGTTAAATTAATGACGATCTGAATGGAAGGATCCGCCAGCAGTTCGCTGACTGAGTAAGCTTTTTCAATACCGAATTCCTCAGCGCGCGCCTTGGCCCGGTTCACATCCAGATCCGCGCAAGCGGAAAGCTCCAACTGAGAAAAGGTTGGTATGTTTTTCATATAAATAGCACTGATGTTGCCGCAACCGATGATGCCCACTTTTAATTTGCCCATAACTCCATCGATCCTCCCGATCTGTCTTCGATCTGCTCTGCTTTTAATGAGCTTATCATTAGGTCCCATTCTGCTGTCTTATTGTGCAAGCTGCCTTGAGATACTTATTGTCTATCTTGAGGTCCTCCATCTATCATGCAATCGTGCTTCTAGCATGGAAGCTATCTTGCGGCCCAGAGCATGCCCCTGCGCATCATTTCTAAGGTTTGCGGCATACGGACAATGTCCGCCTGATGCCCCAGTGAGTTGTAGTACACCTTACCTTCGCCGTACTTCTTGGTCCAGGCCACCGGCATTTCCACATGATCGAAATCTGTGACGGCAAGAACCTCAATCACAGGATCAATATGCATGTAGTATTTTTCAGAAACTACGACGAAATCCTCGATTCCCTTGGTCAGCGGATGTTCGCTATCCTTGATTCGGACTGTGTAGGTAACACCGTCATTCCCTGGATGCGCAACCCACTGCCCGCCTACCATGTACTGATACTCCACTTCGTTCCGGAAAGAATCACCCATGCCGCCGTGACAGCCTGCAATGCCCGAGCCGCCTTCTTTGACCGCTGCCAGCAGCGGCGATAATTGTTCCTTCGTGATGGTGCCCATGGTCCACACAGGAACAAGGAGATCCATGCTTTTTAACTTCTCCGCATCCTTGAAGCTGTCGAGCGTATCCGATATCTCAACCTGGAAGCCTTCCTCACGAAGAACACCACCAAGAATACCTGCTACTTCCTCCGGCTGATGACCGTCCCATCCGCCCCATACGATTAATGCCTGTTTACTCATAGGTAAGTCATGCTCCTCTCTACTTGGGCGACCTCGTCACCTTATTCGATACTTTCACTCCAACGTATATCATGCTCCATAAGCCCGTTCCTGAAGGTAGACGTCACCTTGTTTAGACACGCCTACGCTAAGCTACATTTCACTAATTTGGACCCAACGGCGTTCTTCAATAGAACGGTCAACCGCTTCTAGCACTTCCTGGCATTTGACGCCGTCCACAAAATTCGGAACAGGCTGTCTGTCTTCTTCCATCGCCTTCATCAGCTCCACAACCTCATGGACAAAAGTATGCTCATACCCAATCGTATGACCGGCAGGCCACCATGCATCCATGTAAGCATGAGCAGCATCTGTCGCAAGCACACGGCGGAAGCCCTGCACGTCTTCGGCATCGTCGGTGAAATACACTTGAAGCTCATTCATCCGTTCAAAATCAAACTTCACGCTGCCCTTGCTGCCGTTAATCTCAAAAGAATTCGTACAGCGGTGGCCCGGCGCAAAGCGGGTTGCCTCAAAGCTGCCAAGGGCTCCGTTTGCAAAACGAGCCATGAACAGCGTCGCGTCATCGACGGTTACAGGTCCAAGCGGCGCGTCTTTGCTGCCCTTGGCGCTCAGTCCGGTCATCGCCGAAGGCATTGGACGTTCCTTGACGAACGTCTCGCTCATGCCGATGACCTCCGTCATGTCGCCGATCAGGAAGTGCGCCAGATCGATTAGATGCGCGCCCAGATCGCCGTGCGAGCCGGAGCCGGCAATTTCCTTCTGCAGGCGCCATACCAGCGGGAACTCTGGATCTACGATCCAATCCTGCAGGAACCAGGCGCGGAAGTGATGAATGCGGCCGAGACGACCCTCGGCCACCAGCTTCTTCGCCAGCTGCACCGCTGGAGCAAACCGGTAGTTGAAGCCGACCATGTGCTTCACCCCGGCTTCCTCAGCCGCCTGCAGCATTTCCCTTGCATCCGCAAGGGTCAGCGCCAGCGGCTTCTCGCAGAACAGATGCTTGCCGGCCTTGGCCGCTGCAAGCGCAATTTCCTTGTGCGCGTCGCTGGGTGCATTGATATCGACGATGTCGATATCCGGATGCGTGACCAGCTCGCGCCAGTCCGTGACATAGCCGTCCCAGCCGAACTGGTCGGCCGCTGCGCTGACACCGCTTTCATCGCGTCCGCAAATGAGCTTCATCTGGGGAACCGCTACCTGAGGAAAGAACATATGCAGGTCACGGTACGCGTGACTGTGCGCTTTTCCCATAAACTTATAACCAACCATCCCGATATTGAATGATTTCATCAATACTGCTCCTCCTTTGGATTTAGCGGATATCGAATTCGAATCTATACCATGCTTTAAGCTTAGCTGTTTCTTCTGGATGATTGGCGTACCATGAGCCCTGTGGGCAGCTTCAGCTGCACAAGCCCATCTTCTTGCTCGCTGCCGGTTACTCTGGCAAGAACACTTCGCGCCGCAGCCCGGCCCATCTCGTAGAACGGCACACTGATGCTCGTCAGCGGAGGGTCACTTAGCTTGGCCGCATCGGAATCGTCACAGCCAACTACAGCAAAATCCCGGCCGGCGATCCATCCCCGCTCGCGCAAGCCCTGTATCAACCCTATCGCCATGCGGTCATTCGCGGCAAAGACAGCATCCACCTCGTGTCTAAGCTCCCAGAGCTTATCTGCGGCCTCATATCCGCTCTTCCTGCTGTAGTTGCCCTCCAGCAGCCAGGAAGGAGATATCTCAAGACCTGCTTCTTGCATAGCCTTCCGGTATCCCTCATGCCGATCCTTGCTGTTGGAATACAGTGGGGACCCATTGAGGAAAGCGACATGCCGGCAACCTTCCTCCAACAAATGGCGCACGGCCAGCAAGCTTCCATGCACATGGTCGGCATCCACCTCGTGGAGCGCCATCCCTTCGAAGTGCTGATTGACTAGACAAAACGGAAAGCCCTGCTCATGAAGCTGCAGAAGCGACTCCCTCTGCTCCGGCGTATCCTGCGAGCCAAGAATGACACATGCATCTACCTTCTGCGATCTGTGCATGTGTGTATAGTCGATGTGCTCATCCGGCGACAACAGGGTTAGCAGCATATCATAGCCATGTTCCTTCACTTCCTCGCCGATTCCGCTTAGAATCTCTGAGAAGTAGTAAGCAGAGAATAAATGGACCTTAGGCATGTACGGAAGAACAACACCTAAATTCCCGCTCCTTCTGCGGGCAAAGCTTTGGGCGATGGCGTTCGGATGATAATCCAGTTCCTTAGCCGCCTGCAATACGCGATCTCTCGTTTCGGGCTTCATGGGGCCCAAGCCGTTAAATACCCGGGACACCGTCGCTTCTGAAACTCCCGCTAATACAGCGACTTCTCGTCTAGTTACCATAATGTCCCTCCTGCAAAAAACTCAAACAATCCATTCCCACAACATTTCCATGACTTTCAACAGTCACTACGGTATGTATGAAGTTATGTAAAACCAAAATGTACACGCGTACATTTTCTCATTTGGTCATCTGTGTGTCAATAGTTCTCTTTACATTGATCGTTTTGCGACAAACATGTACCATTAGTTCTCCTTGCACCCTCCCCCTTCGCGACAAAATTTTCTTTTTTTTCGTCAAAGTTTGCGGTTACCTTACATTTTATCCCTTTTCGACCTAATTGTGATGTTGTCTATAAACTGAATTTCGTTTTATGATAGAAAAGAGCGTACACTATGATGTAGGGATGAGGGATCACATTGAAATTCATCAGAAAGTTGTTTCGTTCCTTTTCATCAATGGCAGACGAGACCACATTCGTGACGAAAGAAGCCAAAGAAGCTCACTACAGCGGTTCACCCCCCGACTATGCACACCTGAGAATACATGACCGCAATGTCCTTCGCAACCTTCTCGTCTCTTCGCTTCAATTGCTATATCGAGAGAATTACACCCCTATATGCAGCCTTCTCTTACTCGACATTGATCGATTTCGCCATATTAACCTCTCGCTCGGATATGCATCCGGAGACCAATTGCTTAAAGAAATTGCTGATCGTCTGCTTGTTGCCAATGATAGAAGACTTGTCATTCAAACCGGTGACGATGAATTCGTACTTCTGCTTCACGCAGATAACCAACAGGAATTGACCGCAAACATCGATCGAATTCAACAAGTTTTCCTGGAACCGTTCTGCATGGACTCCCAGTCCTGCTATGTAAACGCCAGTGTCGGCATTAGCCAAGTCGATTTGGAGGAACACTCTGTAGACCTGGCGCTTAAGCAAGCAGATCTCGCACTGCGCGCCGCCAAGAACACCGGCAAAAATAAAAGCCTTCACTATGAACCAGAGCACGAGAAAGCGAATGCTGCCGCATATATTCAGCTTGAAACCGAACTGCGCAAGGCGATCCAGGAGGATCAGCTTACGCTCTATTATCAACCGCGACTAGAACTGTCCACTGGCCAAATTATTTGTTTGGAAGCACTGGTCAGATGGAATCATCCCGTGCATGGTATTATTCCTCCGGGAGAGTTCATTCCGCTTGCTGAGGAGAGCGGCTTGATTTTGCCGCTTGGAGAATGGGTACTCAGACACGCCTGCATGCAGAAGAAAAAATGGCTGGAAGCCGGTATCATTAACTACCAGCTAGCTGTCAATATTTCCCCCTGCCAGTTCCAGGAGCACGACTTTGCCGATAAGGTCATCCGCGTCATCGATCAAATGCACATTGATCCCAGCTTTCTCGAATTCGAAATTACGGAAAGCACCATCATGCACAACATGGATAAAACGGTTTCCATCCTGGAGAGGCTCTGTGATTATGGAATCTCCATCTCCATCGATGACTTCGGAATCGGCTACTCTTCGCTCAGCTACTTAAAGCATTTTCCGATCAATTGTTTGAAAATAGACAGGTCCTTTGTCAAAAACATTCATAATAACCATAGTGATTTGGCCATTACACATGCCATCATTCATCTCGGTCACACCCTCAATCTCCAGGTCGTCGCTGAAGGAGTTGAAGAACTCAGCCAGCTGGAAATCCTGCGCGAAACCAAATGCAACACGATTCAAGGCTACCTGCTTAGCCCGCCGATCTCGGCACAAGAGCTAGAGCTGCTCATTGCTTGCAAAGCCTTGTCGCTGCGACAGGATGATGAACCCCGCGAAGAATGCAGCTGATCACCGGTTTTTAGGCTTTACTCTTCCGTTCGATTTGGCATACTGCATCACCTTGGCATAGACGCGCTTATCTCTCAGTCTCCGAAAGATATACGGGTCAGGTGACGTGTTCACCTCTAATATCCATGGATGAAGCTTATGATCAATCGCCACATCCACACCAATTTCATTCACTCCCTTAAATCGGGACTGCATGGCCTTTGCAGCGTGCAGTCCTATCAATTGGAGCCTATGCATCAGCTTTTTACTCTCTCTATCCGCCATATATCCCTGCAGCAGCAGCCCCGGGTCCTTGAGAGCTCCTCCGTTATGAAAGTTCGTTACAATCTTGCGAGGGTGCGCTACCCGACCAATAATTCCCGTAGTTTCCCACTCCTGTACAGGACTCTGTTGAACCATCACCCGGATATCAAAGCGATTTCCCTTGTAGGTCAGCAGCTCGATCCCTCTTTGAACCAAATAACGGCGCTTACCGATCAATTTACGAATAGATCTATACATATCGACAAAACGCCCAAAGCTTCTTGGCGTCTCGCCTTCCTGATAGAAGTAAGATTGGTCCTGCCGACCCTTATGCCATTCCACACGCATGACACCATTACCGAACATACCGCTGTCCGGCTTGATGTAAACCATTCGATGCTTATGAAGCATCTGTTTGAGTGTCCGGTAGGTCATCCGCTTTGTGAGAGGGATATAGGTTTCCAACCTGCTTGCGGTTTGAATAGCCTTGGTTTTGGCCCATTTGCTGTTAATATGCCTGCGTAAAATCTTGCTCATGAAGAACCCTCCCGCTTCTTCCTGTAACATGCAGCGAGCGTGCGTGCTGTCGCTTGCCAGCTGAACCGCTTAACCGCATCGATCCGAGCCTGCCTGGCTAGTTTCCCGGCCCATGCCCGGTTATGTGCAACAGCTACAATACTTTTGGCAAAAGCTTGCGGCCTCCGATAAGCTTTTACAGCGATTCCGCTGCGCCCATGCTTGATAATTTCCTTGATGCCTCCATTAGCCGAAGCGATGACAGGCAGGCCGGATGCCATAGCTTCCACATTGACAAGCCCGAACGCTTCATGCTTCTGGGATGGACATACGAAGCAATCCGCCAGCCAATAGATGTGGTGCACCTTACCGTGGGGCACATTCCCTAAGAATCGAAGCGGCACAGAAAGCCTCTTGGCCTCTCTTCTCAATTGAGCCTTATAGCCCTTCCTATGCTCTGACCCGGCAATCAGGAGCTTCGCTCCGGGAACCTGCTTTCTTGCCATATGCATGGCTTTAATTAATACCGGAATTCCTTTTCTTCGAATAATCCGCCCTGCAAAGAGTACCTGAAATCCTCCGTTTACGTCCATTTCCCGGCGAATTTTGGCTTTCTCAGCAGCACTAGCCGGCCTGAATCTGGATACATCCGTACCAAGATATACTCGCTTTATTTTGTGACGCGAAGTCGGAAACATCGCGCTCAGCCTCTTTTTCAAAGAAGCGCTGTTTGCGATGATCCTGTCTACCTCAGCCAGCCATTCGGCGGCATTGCTTCGAGATGCGTGAGGTTGCTGGACGAACGTTAATGAATGAAGAAACAGGGAGACCGGTGTTTTTCCGGCTTTTCGTTTAATCAGAGCAGCGTATCGGGGACGATTATCGACTTGAATCCAGTCGTAGGATGTCCCCTTTATCGCCCGAAGAACGGACTTTAGGTAGATATCGGATGAGCCGCTTGCCACCCGCTTGATGGTCAAAGCCCCCCGTTTTGTCACCTGTGAGTATCGGGGATGAGTCCTGCTGATGACCGTCACCTGATGGTGCTTCGCCAACTCGCGGGCGATAGCGTAGATGCATATCTCCACCGAGCCTCCCTTGAGGGGCGGCACCGGAATTTGTTCAGGAGCTACAATAAGAATCTTCACGTGAGTAAGTCACATCCTTTAAGGATTTAGACTGAATCCGTACCTATAGTATGAGTGCTCATCAAGATTTGCGACAAGAATGGCAGTTTGACCTGTAGCTGCAAAAAAAAGAGACCGCAAACCAAGCTCACTAGCTTGGTGCGGTCTCTTTTTTTGGCTGATATTGTTAATTAGCTACTAGTGCGTAATCAGCTGACTACCCTCTGATTTGGCTGTCGTTGGCTGGTATCAACTGTTAAGGCGCATTGGTTAAAAACTGGGCGTTCGGATTTTTCTCCATGGAGGATCGTAACGCATATTCGCTTTCAAACAGCGCAACGTAGTTGCCTTTTTTATCCTTCACGAGCTGGGAATTGATCCGGAACTTACCGGGATCGATCTTCTCGTCGATAATCCATCTGGCGAATTGATAGTTCTGTCTTTGCAGCAGGATATCCACGCCGTATTCGTTCTTCATCCGATGCTCCAACACCTCGAACTGCAGCTGGCCTACGACGCCAAGAATCATATCTTCGAAGCCGATCGTCGTAAAGACCTGAATCATCCCTTCCTCCGTCAGCTGGTCGATGCCTTTCAGGAACTGCTTTTGCTTGAGCGCGTTCTTGATCGAGACCTTGCTGAAAAGCTCCGGCGAGAACGTCGGCAGCTCGTCAAACACGATTTCCTCACCTTGGCTCAGCGAATCGCCGATGCGGAAGATCCCCGGGTCGAAGAGCCCGATGATATCTCCTGCGAAAGCCTCTTCCACGATATCTCGGTCCTGTGCAAGGAACTGCTGCGGCTGCGAAAGCTTGATATCTTTGCCTGCGCGCACGTGCTTGACCGTCATGCCACGCTCGAATTTGCCCGATACGATCCGCAGAAACGCGATACGGTCTCTGTGGGCCGGATTCATGTTGGCTTGAATTTTAAACACATAGCCGGAGAACTTTTCCTTCGTCGGCTCGATCACACCTGCCGTACTGTTGCGCGGCTCCGGTTTCGGTGCCAGCTGCAGGAAGTTCTCAAGGAATGTCTGCACACCGAAGTTGTTAACCGCACTTCCGAAGAATACAGGCGTCAGTTCGCCCTGCAGCACCTTCTCCATGTCAAATGGATCGCCCGCCACATCGAGGAGCTCAATATCCTGGCTCAACTGCTGATGAAGGAATTCACCGGCGATTTCACGAACGAGAGGATCGTCAACTCCGCTGACTTTACGAACCTCGATCTCTTTATGATCGTCGCCTTGGAACAACTCCAGCTGCGTCTTCCCACGGTCATAGACACCGCAGAACTGCTTGCCCGAGCCGATCGGCCAGTTCATCGGATAAGAACGAATGCCAAGCACTTCTTCCAGCTCCTCCAGCAGTTCAAACGGATCGCGGCCCTCACGGTCCAGCTTGTTGATGAACGTAAAGATCGGAATGCCACGCATCCGGCAAACTTGGAATAGCTTCTTCGTCTGCGTCTCGACCCCTTTGGCTACATCGATCAGCATCACGGCGCTGTCCGCCGCGGTTAATGTCCGATACGTATCTTCACTAAAATCCTGGTGACCCGGGGTATCCAGAATGTTGACGCGATGGCCTTCATAATCAAACTGCATCACGCTTGATGTAACCGAAATTCCCCGCTGCTTCTCAATCTCCATCCAGTCGGAGGTTGCATGCTTGCTTGCTTTACGCCCTTTGACCGTACCGGCCAGACGAATCGCGCCTCCGAACAGAAGCAGCTTTTCTGTTAGCGTTGTTTTCCCCGCATCCGGGTGAGAAATAATCGCGAAGGTGCGGCGTTTGGCAA
Organism: Paenibacillus hexagrammi; assembly: GCF_021513275.1. Taxonomy (NCBI): domain Bacteria; kingdom Bacillati; phylum Bacillota; class Bacilli; order Caryophanales; family Paenibacillaceae; genus Paenibacillus; species Paenibacillus hexagrammi. Next base: position 4,939,257 of record NZ_CP090978.1, read on the forward strand.
CCTCGGTTTCGAGCACTTTATTCACTTGCGTTGTCATCAGGTTAGTCCCTTCCTTATTATCTTTCTTTCTGGTTAGTTAGATGGCTTGATCATCATGTATGCAAGAATATCTTCGTTCTAGCGCCTATGCATTTGCTTTCTGCAGCTCGATCGTCCAGTCGGCCTCGGCAGTATACGTTCGATTGCTGAATTCCCTGCCGCGAAGCACCACTTTATCCGCATACACCTGCACATACAAACCTTGCGATTTATGTTTCACTTCCTGCTGGTAGGCTTTATTGAGCGGACGGCCTACCGAGGAATTGTGGAAATAGTGAAACGTTTCCTGCACATAATGCGCAACTCCGTTTTGAAAATCCATATGCCGGTGCCCGCAAAATACAAACACATTCTTATAGGGCTTGAGCGCCGCCCTGAACTCCCTGGCACGAATCAGTTGGTGTGTCGCTCCGTTCGTATCCCCGACTGGCAGCGGCTGGTGTGTCATGACGAAAAGCGGCCTGCCCGGCACATAATTCGCCTTCAGGCTCGCCTTGAACCAAGCCAGTTGATCGTCGGAATACCAAGCCCCTTCTCCTACTTCCGGCTTCTCCTGGACATAGGCTTCTTGCGATAGAAGGAGCATCGTATGATTCTTCACCTTATATTCATTGTACGGCTTGCTATAGCCGAAAAACTTCATAAACTGTTCCCTGGACAGAGCATCTGTTTTTCCATTGGGCACGGCTTTCTGATCCCAACTGTTGTCCTGGTTAATCCAGATCGTATAGTAATCATGGTTGCCCATGTTCGCATGTACAGGCGGCAGTTTATATTCGTTTACAATGGTATGCAGCTCCTTATAATCCCGTTCCGTACCTGTATCGGTCAAATCACCGGTCATAATAATGGCGTCTACAGGAGAATCGAAATGAGTAATATCATCTAACGCCTGCCTTAGCTTGCTTTTCGTCTGCGGGTCTCCAACGCTCACATGCAGGTCGCTTAAGATAAAATAGGATAGAAGCGGCCCGGTCTGCGGCATTTCCGTGCTCTCTGCAGTACTGCTTGGTTCCGGATCGGCAGCTGCGGTTGAAGGATCAACTTGGCTGCCCGATAGAAATGTCTTCTTCACCTTCTGGCTAAAATATGCGCTTGCCCCAATCAGGAGCGCCCCAATAAACAGGAGCCATCGCAAAAATACTCTCCTTGACATTGCTGCACCTCTACTGGCGTAGGAAGCCTTAAATTTAGTCAACCACCATTATAACATAAAACGACAGGGCAATGTGACTGCAGTGCAGCGCTTACTCAACCCGCAAAGCGAAGCCTTCGCTAGGAAGCAAATTCACATTTTCGAGAGAAGAACTGCATGCATAAACGCTCATAGGATAGCAAAAAACCAACGGGACACCTAAGCCCATTGGTTCTTCACTACGTGTATTTCTTTGAACGTCGTCCGGCTTAGGTGAGTACCGATGTCTTCGGCTCGGTAACCCAATCGACTTCGCCTTCATTCTGTCCGTTGATCGGCCACCATTTGAAGCCGTCGTGTTCAAGCAGCTCTCTCGCTTCCACAGGACCCCATGATCCTGCAGGGTAATGTTTTAGATCGCTAGATGTCTCGGCCCATGCTGCTGCGATCTTATCCACGTACTCCCCAAGCGAGAGCCACTTCATCCCAGCGGGTGAAATACGTGGAATCTCCTCTTGCCGCGTCATACAGCAGACGCTCATAGGCTTCCGGTGTATTGATACCGACTTGACAGCTCTGGCAAAAATCCATCGCCACAGGAACGATAACACCCTCTGAGCCCGGCTGCTTGGCGTTCATTTTCAGATAGATGCCCTCCATCGGATTGACGCGGAAGACAAGCAAATTCGGCTGAAGATCATGCTTCTTAGCCAAGTACACATTGGTTGGAATGTTCTTAAACTCGACCACAACCTCCGTTGTTTTAACCGGAAGCCTTTTACCTGTACGAATGTAGAAAGGAACTCCCGCCCAACGGAAATTATCTACGAATACACGCGCGGCAAAATAGGTCTCTGTCGTCGACTGCGGATTCACCGAATCCTCGCTGCGATATGCAGGGAGCGCCTTACCTTTGGCCGAGCCCTCGCTATACTGGCCCCGAACCACATTATTGCGTACATCGTCGCCATCCTGGAACATACGGAGAGAACGGAGTACCTTCACCTTCTCGTCGCGGATGTCTTCGGGATGCAAACGGCTAGGCGGCTCCATGGCCATCATCATGAGCATTTGCAGCATGTGATTTTGGCCCATGTCACGGAGAGCGCCGGAATGGTCGTAATAACCTCCACGCTCTTCGACACCTACCGTCTCACTTAGCGTGATTTGGATGTTCGCTATGTATTTATTGTTCCAAAGCGGTTCGAAGAACGCGTTAGCGAAACGTACGAACTCGATATTTTGCACCATTTCCTTGCCCAAGTAATGATCGATACGATAAATATCCTTCTCTTCAAACACTTGACGAAGCTGACCATTCAGGCGCTCTGCCGAAGCGAGATCATAGCCAAAGGGCTTCTCGATCACAAGACGATGCCATCCTTGAGTCTCAAGAAGACCTCCTTCGCGGAGATTATAGGATACGTTGCCAAACAATTCAGGCGCTAGAGCCAGATAGAACAAACGATTGCCGCCTGTTTGGTATTGTTCGTCCAATCGGGCGGTTAACTGATTTAGTTGATGAAAACCCTCTACGTTATTAATGTCGAGGGACATATACTCGAACCGCTGAGCAAATTGCTCCCATTCCGCTTCGTTTTTGCTCTGATAACGGGCAAATTCCTGGATGGAATGCTTCACATCTTCACGAAATTGTTCATTGGTGCGGGGTCTGCGCGCGAGTCCGACAACCGCAAAATTTTCTCCAAGCTTTCCTTCACGATACAAGCTATAAAAAGCAGGAAACAGCTTTCTTTTTCGCCAGATCACCTGTTGCGCCAAAAATATAGAATACAGCTCCACTCATCTATGCATCATTCTTTCTCTATTGGAATTAGTTATTATGCTTAGCATACCTAAAATAGGTAAGGGATTCAACTTAATATGCAATCAGTTTTATCAATACCTTTGCTAAATTTTCCTGATATATAGACATCTGTCCATACCAACGTCCCACTTTGCGAATAGGCTGATTACAGATAAACAAATGCGGAGGTGCGTACCTTTTATGGAAAGAGTTTTCCCAGTAACGGAAAAAAGTTGTGCGGCGTACTGCGGCAAACCGGTGTTCATTTACTTGTATGACGGCTCGGAGATCTACGGTGTTCTAAGCCGAGTCGAGAACGGCCATCTGATTCTCAACGATAAAGCCGCTACCGTCACTAGCTCCCAAAGCAAGAAACGTAAATCTGTTGCAGTAAAATCCAGGAAGAAGGAAGAACAAGCGGAAACGAAAGCATTCCATGACGTATACCCAGGACCGTTAAGCTTCGGCGGCTTCGCTTATAACGAGGCTCTTGCGCTGCCGCTAGCTTCCACTGCATTCTTATTCGCCATCGTTTAAAGCATAAGAGGGCTACCGACCTAAGTGTCTGCAGCCCTCTTATTTTTTGTCAATGAAGCGGCTTACTCATTCGGTAACAGCCCAAATCGGGAAAATACTGCTCCGTGCTGTAGCCCCTGCCCATATAAAATTGCAGCGCTTTCGGATTGCTGTCATCCACAAATAGCTCCGCATGGTGACATCCCCTAGCTCTTCCGAACTCTTCTGCGGCTCTCATTAATTCCTTCCCCCATCCCCGGCTCTGGGTTCTAGGGTCAACCGCAAGCATATCGATGAAAAGCACCTTTGATTTATGCAGCAGCGAAATGAAGCCCACAGGTGCGCGAAGCCCTTTCGCCACAACGAAAGTTGTGCCTTGATTCAATCTTTTTTTAATTTCCGTAAAAGTAGCAGAAGCGTTCGCGGCTCTTTTGAACTTGGAGAAAGGAACCAGCTGGTCTACGACCAAACGATGTATACTCCTATCATCCACTGAGGGCAATCGTTTACGAATCATTCGGCATCGCCTCCACAAGAAGCAATAATGCTATCTTATGTGTAAAAGCCGTGACTTGCTTCCGCGATTCTTTGCCTATCTTTCGTTTTTTTCGCTGCAAGCCCAATTTACCCCAAATCGTTCCAATGTTATACTAGCAGTAAGTGGAATATTCCAGTCCGAGCATCTTAGAAAATGAGGTGAATACCTTGATTACAGCCTATCCTCTTGCCATCATTAACAGCTATAAGACCAATAAAGACTACTATAAAGTGTCCTCTGTACGCAGTGTTAGCGGCAGTCCGGGCAAGTCCAGGCAATTCCTGAACCTGCCCTATGATCAGACCGCCTATAAGCAGCTGGTCAAACAGGCGGCGCAAGATACGGCCGATCTTGTGCGTTCGGCGGACGATGCCAAGCAATCAGCCAAAGCATGGCTGCAGGCTAGCTCGCGCTTTGCCCCCGATTCCTCAGAGGATACCAATGAACTCATAAAGCCTCTCCGTCAATTTGTCTCCTCGTTCAACAAGCTGCAGGAGAACTTGAATCAATCGGGAGGTCAAGTAAACCTGACGTTAGCTAAGGGTATCGATCAAGCCGCTAAGCTTTATCTAGCCCAGGGGCCTGGCATCTCACCTGATGAGAACGGAGCCCTGCAGCTCCATGAAGACGAATTCAAGAAGCTCGTAGCTGACGGTCTGTCTGATATAAAAAAACGGCTGAAAGGCGTCAGCAACTTTGCTTCACTGCTAGGCAGCACCATGGATTCCCTAGAACAATTGCCTTCGGAGGGCTTGTTCCAAGTGGAGAACTCACCGCTCCAGACATACACCCAATACCGCAGGCAGAAGGGATATTTACCGGTCCCCATGAAAGGTTTACTGCTCGATACACGCATGTAAAGCCGTATGAGACGAGTGCTCACACGGCTTTTTATTATTGCTGATACAGCGTCGTAGATAAATATCGCTCCCCAGTATCCGGCAGAAGGACAACGATGTTCTTGCCCCTATTCTCCGCCCTTCTAGCAAGCTGAACAGCCGCATGAACGGCAGCTCCTGAAGATATGCCTACCAAGAGGCCTTCCGTTCGCGCAAGCAACCTCGACGCCTCAAAAGCATCCTCATGGTGAACTTGTACGATTTCATCCACTGACTCAGCATTATACACGCTTGGAATAAAGCCCGGTCCTAATCCCTGCAATTGATGGGCTCCCCTCGTTCCTCCGGATAAGACAGGAGATTCAGAAGGCTCCACAGCGACAATTTGAATGGATGGCTTACGCTGCTTCAGTACTTCACCTACACCCGTTATCGTTCCGCCCGTTCCCACTCCGGCTACGAAGAGATCGATTTCGCCATTCGTATCCCGCCATATTTCCTCTGCCGTCGTTTGCCTATGAATCCGAGGATTGGCCGGATTGTCGAATTGATGCGCTACAAACGCATGGGGAATTTGTTCAGCCAACTCCTCAGCTCTTCGAAGCGCCCCCGGCATTCCCTCCGAGCCCGGCGTCAAAATCAACTCCGCACCTAGAGCCTGCAGTACATTTCTGCGCTCCACACTGAACGTCTCCGGCAGCACAATCATAAGCCGATAGCCTTTAGCCGCAGCTACAAAAGCAAGAGCGATCCCCGTATTTCCGCTGGTCGCTTCAATAATGACCGAATCCTTACGCAGCAGTCCTTTTTCCTCCGCATCTTGAATCATCGCATAGCCGATTCGATCCTTCACACTACCTGCCGGATTAAAATATTCCAGCTTGGCGATCAAAGTTGCTTCTAACGACAAGCTTGCTCCATAGCTTCCCAATTCCAATAGCGGGGTATTGCCGATTAATTCTGTAAGATTCTTGGCGATGTTGGATTTTAGCATGCAGATTTCCTCCTTTGAATTAAATCTTATTTTTCCAACCAGATTAATTGGTTATTTAACCGTAACACGATGTGCCGCATTTTTACAAGCAATACAAAAAACTCCTTAATCTCACCACCCTTACTTACAAGGCGATAAGACCAGGAGTTCCATTTTGATCGGTCTAATGACTTAGAACAGCTTCTTACCCAGAACATGATCCAGCGGCACAAAACCAATGACCCGGCTATCCATACTGTTGTTGCGGTTATCTCCCATGACAAACACGTGGTCGGCGGGGACCGTCCAGGACTTCATCTTGTCATCTTTCATTTGCTCGTTGAGATAAGGCTCATCCAGAAGCTCCCCATTGCGATACACATGGTGATCCTTGTACTCAATCACATCTCCGGGCTTGCCTATCACACGTTTGATCCAAACATGCTGGTCGTCCGTTCGGGTAAACAAATTCAGAAGCGGACTATCCAGGAGGTCATTCTTAAAGGTCCGTTTCATATTGACGCGGCTGTCGATGATGACAATGTCACCGTAATCCGGCTCTGACGAAAAGGTATGCGGCAGCTTGGATACATAGACTCTTTGCTTATCATGAAGGGTTGGGTCCATGGAATGCCCCATCACCTTCGTTGACTGAAATACAAATACGCCCAAGAATACGACAAGGACGAAGGAGATGGCAATCGAACCGAACCAGCTCCATATTTGCTTCAATATATTCATTCGTTTGCTCCTCCTCTTACTTTTACTCGGCCAATCCATTCTTGAACGCATAAATAGCCGCTTGAGTACGATCTTCCACTCCCAGCTTGGCCAGTACATTGGTCACATGAAACTTAACCGTTTTGACACCGATAAATAATTCATCCGCCAGTTCTTGGTTAGATTTCCCTTTTGCAATTAATCGCAGTACTTCCATTTCCCGTTCTGTAAGCTCTTCATGCGGAGCGCTCGCCGGCTTCGGCTGGCGAAAACGGTTCATAATCTTAGAGGCCACCTGAGATTCCAGAATCGATTGGCCGTTAGCAGCCGCGCGAATAGCTTGTGCGATTTCTGAAGCCCGCGACGTCTTCAATAAATAGCTGAATGCGCCCGCTTCGATAACCGGGTACATTTTTTCATCGTCAAGAAAGCTGGTTAGTACAATCACCTTGCACTCCGGATACAGCTGCAGCAGCTTGCGTGTTGTCTCAATGCCATCCATACCCTCCATGACCAGGTCCATAAGAACCACATCCGGCTTGTACTCCTGTGCCAGACGTATGCCATCCTGTCCATTGCTGGCCTCTCCGACAACCTCGATTCCATCTTCAGTGCCAAGCACTGCGGCCAGCCCGATTCTCACCATCTCATGATCATCTACAAGAAGTACTTTAATATTCGATTCCATGATTCGATACTCCTCTCCTTGCACCTGTCTCCCAGCACTTCCCATAGGGGAATTATCTGCTCACAAATTATGGCTCCTGCCCAATTAGCGGAACCCGGATTTCGATCCTCGTTCCCCGCTCGGGCGCTGTAATGATATGTAAATGCCCGCCAATCTCATTCACGCGTTCTTTCATCGAGACAATACCATAGGACGCATGCTTCTTAGCATCCAAATCAAACCCTACGCCGTCATCGCGAATGGACAAACGTATACCATCTGGGCGATGCAGGAGCTTGACCTCCAGCTTGTTCGCCTTGGAGTGCCGCAGCGCATTAGACAGCGCCTCCTGCACGATACGAAACAGGTGATCCTCGATCCCCTTGGGCAGCCGAATTTCATCGTCCATATCCCATGAAATCTCCATCGGAACCTTGGCCGCTAATTCACGCAGCAGCTCAACAAGGCCTTCGGACAAGCGCTTTCCTTCCAGATGCACCGGCCGTAAATGAAGCAGCAGGGCTCTCATCTCGGATTGAGCAACTGAAGCCATTTCTTCGATAAGATGAATTTGCCGCTGAGCTTTGCTGAAATCCTTATCCAGCGTCCGCCCCACTGCCGTAGCCGTCATAGATATGGCAAACAATTGCTGACTAACCGCGTCATGCAGCTCTCTAGCCAATCTTTGGCGTTCTTCAATGACCGCCGATAGCCTCGCCTTCTCAGCAAGCTCCGCATTATCATTAGAGAGCCGCTGGAGGGAAGTAACCTGTTCCTCCCATTTCTTCATCACTCGACCCAGCTGCTCGCCGAGTCTACCGATTTCGTCTTCACCGTGCTCAAAGCCACCGCGGCTAAAGGTTCCCTTTTCCAGCTGGATCATCGTCTCCATAAGAGGCTCCAGCCTGCGGGTGACACGATTGCTGCTCCAGAAGCCGTAGACGGCTCCGATGACTAGCACTGACCCAACTACCAGGAAGCTGATCTGCACACCTTCCTGCCAGGTGCGGAATGGAACGATCATATTACGAGAGCTGAGAAAATATAAAACTGCTCCTAAAATGATCAGACTGAAAAGAATGGATTCCCCCATGCTGCGCCATATCATATTCGTTAACTTTCTTTTATAGCCGTCCAAGCACGGTCCTCCTTCTCCAGCCTGGTCCGGATCCCCGGATCAACTTACAAAATTTTAATGTCCACATCTCCTACGATGTAAGAGACAACTAGTTTCACTCGATGGTCCGCCCACTCATAATTACTGGACTCCCAGATAAGCTTGTTCAACACACCAGCTTCTTTTTCCCGTCCTGCTGCTATTTGACCCATTATCACAGATGAGGTGACGGAAATACCTATATCTTCAGGTACGATAATATCAACATCGCCAATGACGCCTTGAAGAATGAGCGTCGTTTCTTTTTTCTCGAGGATCGCGAGAGATAGGTCAATATAAGTTTCACCGATGACGTACCAAATGCTGCTATTACGCAGAATCCACGGCTCTCGTCCCAATCTCATGCTGTCGATAATTTTATGCTTCTGGTTGTACGATTCGTCTTTAGGGAATTGCTTGGATCGAATAAAATAAAGTCCCAACAAAATCAAAACAATGGAAATGACGATGGACAGATGGTTGGCAAATAAGATGACAATTCCCGCACCGATCAGCACATAGCCTTTTCGTTCTCTTCGCGATCTGATTCGATGAATACCCAATAGAACGAGGAGAATCGCAAGAATGGGAAAAAAGCCGACCGTATGATCCAGAAGTAAAAAAAGACCGGCCCCGATCAGCAGCAGCGCTGTATTCCGGCTTCGGTTAGGTTTCGTATCTTCTCCCATGTTGCACCTCCTCTGGCTGCTCGATTATAAGATAGGCTGTACACATTGTGGTAAAAAGCCGCTGTGACCGCATTATTCTAGCATACCATAAGAATCTGCGCCCTCCAAGATGAAAAGACGCGACCAGCGCTGCTCTCCGCGCACAGCCCTGCCCCATTTTGGGTGCGACTTGGAGGCGCGTAAGTTGCATGGCGAGCGCTAGCGTGTGGCGCATAGGGCGCATACTCACGTGCGCGCGGCTGCGCCGAGGGCGGACTCGCGGGCTGCGCGGCTGCGCCGAGGACGCGGACTCGCGGGCTGCACGGCTGCGCCGAGGGCGCGGACTCGTGGGCTGCACGGCTGCGCCGAGGGCGGACTCGCGGGCTGCGCGGCTGCGCCAAGGGCGCGGACTCGCGGGCTGCACGGCTGCGCCGAGGGGCGCACATGCTCGTGCTGCGTGGCTGCGCCAAGGGCGCGGACTCGCGGGCTGCGCGGCTGCGCCGAGGACGCGGACTCGCGGGCTGCACGGCTGCGCCGAGGGCGCACTCGCGGGCTGCGCGGCTGCGCCAAGGGCGCACATGCTCGTGCTGTGCGGCACGCTACTTCCGGGAGCGCGCCCGCCCTTCACAGCCGCTGAAGCGGCTGTGCTGCCACTCCTCCCGGAGTCTGCCGCGCACGGCGCGCAGCTCCTCCCGCAAGTTGCAGCTCGCCTCCTTCAGCGTCTCGCGCGACAGCACGGCCGCTTCACGCAGGCCGTGCCAAGCCTCGCGGCCGAGCTCGCGGCCCGCGTGTTCCAGCTCGCGCAGCGCTTCGCGCGAGCCTGCGTCATCATGCGGCCCTGCGCCCCGCGGCCGCATATTGCCTGCAGCGGCGCGAAGCCGCTGCAGCTCCTCTGCTAGTGCCAGGATATCATCCTGGCACTTCCTGTACTGCGCGCGGAGGTCTTCGCGCGCAGCCTCCAGGCGCAGCTTCTCCTGCAGCGCACGCCGCGCCAGGTCCTCGTCGCCAGCTCGCATCGCAAGCTCGGCCTGCTCCGTGCGGAGCTCAGCAAGCTCCTCCGCGTCAACACATTGCAGCCGCAGCTCAACAGCTCGCTGCAGCGCTTCATGATAGCGCTGCTCTGCTGCTTCTATTTCCGATATAGAAAAACCGTATCCGGTCCCCATCTGCCCAACCCGCTTCATACCCATTGTCAATTCCGCCCCTTTACATTCCGAATCTTATGCTTCTATCGTAATCCAAACACTTCACTCTCAAAACGGACTCCCGACTGTATTTCATACTGGACTTAAGTCCAGGTTCCGCCGCACACTTCCACATTTTGGCCGTTGTTGGCCTATAGCCACGATGATAATATAATTGGAGCCGAGTCCGGAGCTCCTCATGCGCCGGTACGGGGGACGATATACTTGGGGTGAATGTGTGCTGTTTCAGAGGCAAACTAGGGAGAACCTTCTTCCCGAACCCGTCAACTAACCTCGGAGGCTTCACTAGAAGGAGGAATCCAATTGAATATTGCTTTAAAAGGGCTGGCTAGCCTAGCTGTGTCTATGACCGTATTGGCAGGAGGCTTATTTTCCCCGCTTCATGCGAATGCAGCCGAGATGGAAGTGAAAGTGCAGGTCAACGATGACCTTGTACAATTTCCGGATGCACAGCCTTTTTTGGACAACAACCATTTTACGCAAGTACCGGTTCGCTTCGTTACAGAGAAGCTTGGATATGCGCTCCATTGGGAAAAAGATGGAGATAAGATCAAAGTGACTTTAAATAATGAGAAACACACGATAACGTTGATCTCAGGGGAAAAAGAAGCAGTCATTGACAATACGCCGGTAGAAATGGACACACACGCCGAATTTCAAGAGGGCCGTGTCTATGTTCCTCTCCGATTCATATCAGAGGCATCCGATGTGCCCGTGCAGTGGGATGCTAGCAGCAATTTAGCTATTTTAAACAAAGACGGCAACCAGCACTCCCCGGATTACCAGGAATTCGAGGCAACCGCTTATTCAGCCGATCCTGCCGAGAACGGCGGCTACGCGGCGTTTGATTTTATGGGCAATCCACTCATGCTGGGAACTGTGGCTGTAGATCCTTCTGTTATCCCGCTGGGTTCCAAGCTGTATATCGAAGGGTACTCATTTGACGGGCTTCCTGCTGGCGGTATGTATGCTTATGCTACGGATACAGGTGGTTCTGTAAAAGGCAACCATCTAGACATCTTTATACCCGCCTCCAAAGAATCGTTAAAGCAATTCGGCATTCAAAAAATTAAAGTGTATAAGTTATCCGAATAAGGACATCTAACGAAAACTAAGCTGGTTGCTGAACAAGGAATGACTATTCCTTACAGCATTCCGGCTTTTTTTCATGTTCCTCACAAATATTGCCTCGGCTTCATGGCGAATAGGTTGGAGAAAAGGGTCAAAGACTATCTCCAAAGGAGGTAACGACCCATGGCTAAGCTCCATCGTAAACTGCTCGTTGCCGCTCAGCTTGCCGCTTCCTTAACCCTCATGACAGGAGCTGTTCCTGTTCCGCAAACTCAGGTAGTTTCAAAAGTTCAGACCACTCAAAAGCTGGTCGCCCTCACGTTTGACGACGGTCCGAATCCCGTCTATACGCCGCAGGTTCTGGATGTACTCAAGCAGTACGATGCGAAAGCAACTTTTTTTGTGTTGGGGAAAAGAGTCCAGATGTACCCTCAAATCGCGATCCGCGAAGTCAATGAGGGGCATGAAATCGCCAACCACACCTACGACCATCATTTTCTGCGGCATGTCTCTCCTAATAAGCTTAAGGAGGAAATCGAACAGACGCAGGATATTATTTTTGATATCACCGAGCAAGTTCCTCACGTGTTTCGCCCTCCCGGCGGTTACTACGATCAATCATTGATTGAACTGGCCAAACAGGATCGTTTTACAGTTGTCATGTGGTCCTGGTATCAAGATACGAAGGATTGGAAGAAGCCCGGTGTTGATAAAATCGTCAGCTCCGTCCTAACTCATATTCATAACGGAGACATTATCCTGTTTCATGATCTGCAGGGCGATTGCTCCCAAACCGTTGAAGCATTAAAGATTCTACTGCCAGAGCTCAAAAAACAAGGCTATCAATTTCTAACGGTCACCGATCTGATAGCAAAAATGAACAAGTAAAGGAAACCTCATAATGAAAGATTTGATAAAGTCAATAACGCTCATGCTGGGATTATTGCTATTCGGTGCTCCTCCTCTTTCCCTTACGGCATCAGAGATCACGCCCCAGGCAGAAGTGTTCCAACCATCCACCGAAAAAGTGATCGCCCGGTTTCCTTGTACGGAACAGGTCCGCGATGAGACCGCTGCGTGGATCGCTTCCATCACGGAACTATATGGACAACCGGAAATTCCAGAACCCAAAGACGGCCTTGTGGTCCACATCCCACTACAGCCGTCTTTACAAGTATCAAATGAATGGCTTCATGAGTCCATTCAGGATTTGTATGTGCTGGTCCCCGGCCCACGGGACAAGCAGCTTCCTCTACTGCTTGCCATTACGGAACAGGGAAGGCCCTATGTCTTCCATTTCAGCTGTCCTATCCAGCCTTTTTCTAAAGAGTCACCACCTAACTCGCGGCGGCTAACTTTTCCCAAGACTTGCTGCAAGCACCGGTTTACCTCTCGGCTTGTCTCCATAGGCATCCGGCTCCAAGGTAATGGCAATTTGATCGTAGCTGCTGGGCTCCATCGTAAAATATAAACCGCCTGTCCCGTCATGGCTCATGAACGTGCCTGCATTGACGACGACATCCTTACCTTTTAAAAGCCATACCTGAAAGGCCTCATTACCTTTGAGCTCGGGGAGCTTTTCCGCTTGAACAAGCAGGTGCGTCCCCTTGGTATCAATGACGATGGTGGCAAGCCCCTTGGCAACAATATCCGCAGCCGTACTGTTGAGGGATACGACACTGCCGGTTCTCGCTCCCTCCGCAGGCTGGTTAAGCGCAACTAGCTGAGCTTTCAAGTATGTATTTTGCTCCTTCAAATCGTAGCTGTACACGCCTAGGACAAGTATCGCAGCCGATAAGCCTCCATACAGCCAAGGTCTCCACCTGCCACCGGAACGAGATGTCGATTCAACTGCACGTCTCTTGGTTATCTCGACTGAAAGCGGCAACGAAGCTGCTGAAGAAGACGTATCCGTTATGCGATTTACTCGTTGCTCTATAGAAGTTTGCTCACCAAGAACCCTTCCAAGAATTCGTTCCTTCATACCTTCCGGGACTTCCACCGGCTCAGCGGCAAGCGGGAGAAGATCGATAATTTCAGCAAGCTCGGCAAGCGCTGACTTACACTCCACACAGCCTTTTAGATGCTGTTCAAATTCCTTCCGTTCCTGATCGTCCAATCCACCTAAGGCGTATAGTTCTCTAAGATCACACATAGCTTCCGGCTTATTCATATATGCTGCTCCTCCTTCCTTATGCCAGTGAGCTTCGATTTGAGCTGTTTGAGCGCCAAACGAACCCTGCTCTTAACCGTACCGAGAGGAATGGCCTCCTGATCAGACACTTCCTGCTGCGTGTAGCCTTGATAATAAATCAGATCCAACACCTGCTTTTGATCTGGATTAAGTTCTCCCAACGCATCTTTAATCCGCTGCCCCATCCACTGCGATTCAACTACTTCTTCTGTACTTTTCGCGGTATCCTGCACCCGGTTCATTTGCTCCGGCCCTGCTACTTGCCCGCTTGTGCGGCTTTGCTTTTTCCGAAGCTGATCGATCGCGATATTACGTGTCAAAGTAAACATCCAACTAGTCAATTTACCGTTCTCCGCATCGTATCGTTCCGCTGCATGCCATATTCGGAGAAACAGCTCCTGAGCGACTTCTTCTGCCATCATTGGGTCATGAACGATCCGATAAGCAAAGGCATAGACCGGTCTTTCATATCTTTCATACAGATAACGCAAAGCATCGGCATCTTTACGCACGATTCTTTCCATGATTTGTAGATCAGTTAAGGTATCTGTCATCAAGGATCCCCTTTCCAAAGTCTCCTCCTATTATATATTTCGCAAAAAAGGCTTGTATGGGATGACCATAAAATATTTTTTAAAAAAAGAGCTCAACTGTGATCCAAAACCAAACTTCCTCCGTTTCCCTCTTCAGATGCAACAAAAAGCATATTAAAGGAGAGATGAAACGAATGAAACCAATGATGAAGAAATTAGCAACCGCTGCGCTGGGCCTTACACTGGTATTTCCAACCATGGCAAGCGCCCACACGGTAACCGTCAAAAGCAGCTCATCCGATCTGCGCGTCACGCTTGAAGGATTACTCGGAGAGCACGCTGCTATGGCTGTCGTTACCATGCAAAAGGGGATTGACGGTGCTCCGGACTTTCAAGATGCAGCAGCAGCCCTTATGGCTAACGGAGATGATCTGTCTCAAGCAGTCGCTTCCGTATACGGCGAAGATGCAGGGAAAGCCTTTAGCGAATTGTGGAAAAGGCACATCGGTTTCTTCGTCGATTACGTGACTGCTACAGCCAAGAAGGATGAAGACGGACGGAAGGCTGCATTGGATAAATTAGAAGAATATGGTCCGGATTTTGGCGCCTTTCTAGCAGGAGCTAACCCCAATATCAAAGCGGAAGACGTCGCCAAAGGCTTAACTGCCCATGTAAGCCAATTGATCAGCGCCTTTGATAACTACGTCAACAAAGATTATACTCAAGCTTACCAAAGTGAGCGCGAAGCCTACATGCATATGGTTCATTTCGGCCAAGTATTGGCGGATGCCATCGTCAAACAATTTCCTGATAAATTCAATGCCGATGGTTCCAGTGCCGCTGCAGCAGACCTTCGTTCCGCCCTGGACCGCTTGCTCAGCGAGCATGCCGAATTAGCTGTATTGACTATGCAAAAAGGAATCAATGACGCGCCGGATTTTGAGGCTGTCTCAAACGCATTACTCGCAAACAGTGATGATCTTACCAAAGCTGTCGCTTCCATATATGGCGAAGAGGCTGGGGATGCATTTAAAGAACTATGGAACGCGCATATCGGCTTCTTCGTCGATTACGTGAAAGCGACAGCGGCGAAGGACGAATTAAAACGCAAAGAAGTCTTGGAGAAGCTGGGCAGCTACGGTACCGATTTCGGAGCCTTCCTTGAAGGTGCCAACCCGGAACAATTCAAAACCACAGACATAGAGACAGCATTAAAGCCTCATGTCGCGCAATTGATCAGTGCTTTCGATAACTATGTAAACATGGATTATGCCAAAGCTTACTCCAGCGAACGGGAAGCCTATGCCCATATGATGCATACCGGCGATTACTTGGCAGGAGGCATCGTAGCACAGTTTCAGGATAAATTTCATGACTCTGCAACTATGGATGCCCCAAAGAAAATATGGCTGAAAATCGGCAGCAGCGAATTCAAGGTCAATGATCAAGTGACCTTGATGGATACGGCTCCGTTCATGTGGGAAAACAACACCTACGTGCCTCTCCGCTTCTTAGCTGAAGGCATCGGTGCAGAAGTGACCTGGGATCAAGCTACACAAACCGCTTGGGTCAAATCCGGTACTGATACACTGACCTTCTGGGTGGATAATGACTACATGGAAGTGAACGGAATGCGCAAAGAGATTGGAGCCAGCGTTGTCCTTCGTGACGGCCGTACGCAAGTTCCTCTTCGCTTCATCACGGAGCTGCTCGGCTGGAATGTAGCATGGAATGAAGCCGACTGGTCCATCACGCTGACGAAAGCGATGAACGACAATCATCAGCATTAATTATAGCAACCAGGGATAAACGACTTCGTCGACCTTAAAGGACGAGCGAGTTTGTCAATGTTGATGCGAAGCAAAAGTATAAAACTTAAACTTTCTTACCAATTAAAAAGCCGTAGAGCTGCAATTATCTGCGCAAGCTCTCACGGCTTATTTTTTTCAAATAATGGTATATAAAGGACTGCTTGTGTTCCTTTGCCAGGCTTACTGTGGAATATCAGCTTTCCATCCATCGCTTCTACCAAACGGAAAGTGACCATCAAGCCAAGTCCTGTTCCCGTATCTTTGGTTGAATAGTACGGATCACCTAGTCTTGTGACTTGCTCCGGGGTCATCCCTTTTCCATTATCGGCTACCTCAATCTTCACGAAGTTACGTTCGATTGAGATGCGTACTTCGACCCGCCCATCCTCCTTATGCTCCGGCACCGCTTCAATAGCATTTTTGATCAGATTCATCAGAACCTGCTGCAGCTTATGCTTGTCCGAGGCCACCTGCAGAGATTCCGGATAGGGAAGCGTGTGCATCTCTACCCCCCGCATGGAGGCATAGGCCCTGATTACATCGGTGGTGCTGTTCACCAGCTCTTCGACCTGTATCACACTGATATGTTCGATCTGCGGTTTCGCAAAGCTTAAATAATCGCTGATGATTTTCTCTGCACGGTCCAGCTCCAGAATCGCCGTAGAGATGAAGCTTTTATTTTTCTCGTCCAATGATTGCTGGGTTAACTGCAAAAATCCTCTTACCACAGTTAATGGATTCCGAATTTCATGCGCCACAGAAGCGGCCAATTCGCTCAGCACCGCAAGCTTTTCAGTTCTGGAGCGTTCCTTGCGCAGTTGGTACATCTCTATAATATTTTCTATCAGTATGCTGGAAATGAGCATCGCCGATACATGAATAATGCCAAAAAGCAAATAATGCCAAGGGCTTAAATGAGAAAACGGTGTTTCCCCCGACGCTGAGGTATAGATATACAGATGAAAGAAAAGAATCGAAAAAGAAACAAGAGAAAGGAAAAAAACCATTCGTATGCGTTTCTTAGGTTCACTTTTGATAAATCGTTGGTGTAGGATGAAAGGCGGAAAAGATTGCATAACAGCAGATGTTACAATCAAATAGAGCATCGGTCCCCCAAGTGCAAGTCGATAGGCAACCATCATGAAGGCAGCAATCAAGCCAGCTCTAGGACCGGCGTACAAAAAACAAGTCACAAGCAGCGCTGAACGTAAATCCCACAGAAATCCATTAAAGTTTACTGGCATGGAGACGCATACAATAATGGCAATTCCCGCTAATGGACCATAGAGCCAAAAGGTATTGGGTAGTTTCAGCGTTGTTAAAGAGTAGTGTGCGATTAGAATGGGTATGAGCGCCACTATTATCTGAAAAAACAGATCTTTAACCATTCGGCAGAAGTTCCTCTTCTCTAGATTTCCGACTTGTGTGCTAGTCTAGATCAAAACGAAACGTTGAAGCCCTTTCGGGCATCAACTATATCAGAAAGAAATCTAATAATCAATTAACTTTCGAGAGAATATACAGCTACAGGAACACCTTTGCGAAACCCGCCGCCTCCAGCTGGCAGCTTAATCAAACAATCCGCGTCCTTAATAGAAACCATGATGCTGGATTTATCGATTCCCGCTGGTTGAACCTTCCGCACTCCATCTTCTACCCGGGTTGTCCCTCTCACATAGCGAGGATATGCCGAGCCCTTGCCATAATCGATATCGAGATAAGCGCTGCTCTCTACCGGAAATGGCTGCTCACATCCCTGCATGGCTCGGATACAAGGTCCCGCAAACAGCTCGAAGCCAACGAATGAGGCCCCAGGGTTGCCCGAGAGAGCAAGCAGCAGCTTCTCCTTCCAGATTGCTGCACTTGTAGGTGTACCGGGCCGCATGGAAACTTTATTAAATAAAAGATTGCCATCCCAACGACCGAATAATTCTACAAGCACATCGTAGTCCCCTACGGAAACACCACCTGACGTAATGATGAAATCGGCCGATTCAAAGGCCCGCTCCAGCGCTTGTTTAACCTCCGCCACATCGTCCGGTAAAGCAGGCATAATCACGGGCACTCCCCCTGCCGCCTCTACTTGAAAGGCCAGCATATAACTATTACTGTTTCGTATGCGCCCGGGCTGGAGAGGCTTTTCAACGTTTAGCAGCTCCGACCCGGTAGAAAAGATGGCCACAACGGGCTTCTTATATACCGGAACATGACTGTAGCCAAATGTAGCCAAAATCGCAGCTTCTCCGGGCCCCACCCGTTCTCCTTGCTTGATTAGGTGCTCCCCGACACCGACCTCCCCAGCAACCGGAGTAATATTACTGCCTGTAGGCACCGCCTTCTTAATCTGTACAATGCCGACAGACGGCGAGTCCTCCATCAGACAATCCGTCATTTCCAGCATAACGACAGCATCAGCTCCATCAGGTACAGGGGCGCCAGTCATAATCCTGGCAGCCATACCAGGGCCAATCGTTTGCTGAGGCATCGTACCGCTGGGTATATGCTCCGTTACTTGTAAGGTGACAGGACATTCAAAGCTTGCTTGTCCAATATCAGCAGCACGCACCGCGTAACCATCGACTCCCGACCTGCGAAAGTGTGGGACGTCATGGTCCGCATGCACGGGAACCGCCAATCTTCTTCCGAATGCAGAAGCGAGCGGGACATGCTCCGTCTCCATCCTATTTAGATGGACTACCAAAGATTCCCAAGCCTGCTCAACGGTTACAACGCTGCGTCCGAATTTCAGATTTATACTGTCGGTCACTTATCGTTCCTCCTGACTCAGCCTCCTATCTGCGACATACGCCGCACAGTAGGCATGTGGGATAGTTCCTGATTGAATAACGTCTGAGCCATTTCATGATTTTGCGGTTTGATGTCCAAAGCCCGAAAGAATAACTCTTTCAAAGCGGCCTCATTCCCCATATGTCTTCTTACATTGAATTCGTCCGACCAGAAAAGGCAGGGCTTGATATTACCGTCCGCTGTAATCCTCAACCGGCTGCAGGCTTCACAGAAATGATCACTCACCGGATGAATTAAGCCGAATGATCCCTGCGCACCTTGAATGCGGTAATTACGCGATGGGCCGTTGCCATAAACCTTCTCCGAAGGTTCCACTATCCAGCCTTTCTCTAAGCAGCACTCCATAACAGAGCTTAGCGGAACGTATCTCGCCTTCCAAGTATCGTCTTGATGCCCGATCGGCATATATTCTATAAATCTGATCTGAACGGGACGTTCCATTGTCATTTGTAAGAAATCCTCGATCTCGTCGTCATTCAAGCCTTTCATAAGCACCACATTCAATTTAATAGGGACAAGTCCGACCCGATGGGCGGCTTCTATACTCTCCAGGACACGGCGAATATCTCCACCACGGGTAATGAACGAGAACCGGTCCGCTTTTAGCGAATCCAAGCTAATGTTAACTCGGGTTAATCCTGCTGCGCGCAGCTTCTCCGCCTTTGCAGCGAAATAAATGCCGTTCGTCGTTAATGCAATATCTTCAATTCCAGGAATCACTGACAGCATGCCGATTAATTTTTCTAGATGTTTACGTACGAGCGGCTCTCCCCCGGTCAGCCTAAGCTTTCGAACACCAAGACCGGCCAGAACGCGTACAACCTCGGCGATTTCATCAAAGCGAAGCACCCTATCTTCAGGCTCAAACTCCAAGCCTTCTTCAGGCATACAATAGACACAACGTAAATTACACCTGTCCGTCACGGATATCCGCAAATAATCATGTACACGGCCAAATCGATCAATCAGCTGATTGGACATAGGAATCCACCTCTTTCTACGCCCATTATGTCATATTTCCTCACATTTTCACAGTGTCACAAGGTTGAATAAGAGAGAAAACAAGATTCAAGTTAATAGTCGAGTGTTCCTGCTAAAGATCGATGTCAGGTTTCATTCCTCATCATGCTGGCATGATACTCTTCCGGTGTGTTCAGATTACTCGCAAATTGCAGCGCAATGCCGTGCTCTGCAAAAAAAGCATCGTCAGCCGCCAGCCATCGGCAACGCTGCAAAAGCTCCATAACCCGGTACTGCTCCTGAATGAGCAATTGCTCAGCCGTGTCTCCGACCTTTCTCGAATAGATCCCATGCAGGGGATGAATGCGTCCACCTATGACAGGGATAACCGCTTCAAAATCAGCGCTAGCTAATCGGCTTTTCATGGCGATGGCAGCATCCGCTGACAAATGAGGCATATCGCAGCCGACAACCCAAAGTTGCTCTCCTGAAGCAGCTTTACAGGCAGCATGAATACCTGCCAAAGGCCCCGCTTGAAGGTACACATCAGATATGATGCGAATATCCAATCCTTGAAAGGATGAAATCTCAGGTTCAATCATGTCTCTATTGTTCGTCACAATGAACACGGTTCCGCAGATTTTTCTCATCTCCGCTAACTGGATGTGCAGGATTGTGCTTCCTTTGTATGGCAGCAGCGCCTTCAGTCTCCCCCCATCCTGCGGTTCTTCCCACCGGCTAGGATGACACCTGTCAGCATGTTTCAAGCTCAGACAAGCGCTTCTCGAACGATTGCCGCCAGCTTTGCGAAAGGGCTTCGACAGCCAAAATAGAGCGAATCCCTTCTGCATTGGCCTTGTCATGGTACTTGATCTGATTAGCATTAGCTACTGTAATTCCAGCAGGATCCTTCTGAGTCAATCGAATTGTCGGCTGTGCCGGTATGTTTCCTTCCTTCAGGACTCGAAAATAATACCCGGTAAATCCGGTATTCTGCACTTGAACAGGAAGATCTTGAACATCATAGCGTTTAGCAAGCTTATGACACGGCTGTCTAGGTTGAGACACTTGAACTACAGCATCCCCAATCTGGAAGATATCGCCGATACAGACCACATCTTCAAGCAGTCCGGTTACAGTCAAATTTTCACCGAAAGCACCGGGATGGAGTTCGCAGCCGAGCTTGCTTTCCCAGTAGGCAAAATGCTCCTTCGCATACACACAAATCGCTTTATCGGGCCCCCCGTGATTCACCAGGTCTGCTTGGCCGTCACCCTCCAACTGCGTCTTTGTCAAACGCAAAGAAGAGCTGACTTGGGACTTATAAATCCCAGTTTCCAGCTCTTTGCCCTGATAAATTATCGATTGTGGAATACCTACATTAACTGAAACAATCTCCACTTGCTACCACCAAACTTTCCCCCAGCATTTTATCCTGATTATAGCAGAAAATGCGAAGAAAGTGGGATCGCAGCCCTTGTTCAGTGCTTAGGGCCTATGCAAGGTTCGCAGCACAGCGGCGCTGCCCGTACAACTACTCTTTCATTCCTGAATCGGCCTACTTACCATTCATCGGCATACAGCCGGATATCCCATTCACACATGCTCCTGATCAACCCATACCCAAGCGTCGTTACGGTAGCCTCTGACCTCCCAGTAACCGATGTGCTCCTTATCAATCAGTTCAATGCCCTGCAGCCATTTCACAGATTTATATGCGAACATCTTGGGCACGATCAGCCTCACCGGTCCGCCGAGCTTCTGAGGGATTGGCTTGCCGTCCAGCATGACCGCAACCATCACATCATCAATAGCGGCCTGATCCAAGGACAAGGCGTCCGTATAAACACCATCGCCGGAGTAAAATTTAACAAACTTAGCTTCAGGCTTTACACCTGCAGCAGCAAGCATTTCCTTGAGTGGAATGCCCTCCCATGTACATTTGTACACCGACCATCCCGTAACGCAGTGGAAATCGCTGACTTGAACGGTGCGCTTCAGCTTCAGAAATTGCTCCCAGCTCCAAACGCTGGGACGCTCCACGAGACCGGATACGGCAAATTTCCACGTATCCGAGGAAAAAGCCGGAATTTCCGTGACCGTATAAATACGGAAATTCCCCTGAGCCCCCCGCCGACCACAGCGGCGGAGTCCGGCAGCGGCTCCGGCGGCGGGAGCATGCGGTTGCCGTCCTGGACGGCAACCGCGGCAATATCGCTGCCGCCGGTGTCGAACGCGCCTTTTACCCAGCGGTAAAAGGCGGGGCCTACCCCGATCACGAGCAGCAGTCCTGCGGCAAGCCGCAGGAACGATGCGCGTGTGATCGGTGAAGCCTTCAGCGCGGCGATAACCGCCTGCGCTGCCGACCGCTCCGCCGCATCATCCGTGCCGGCGGACCGTCCCACCGCCGCACCATCCGTGCCGGCGGACTGTCCCACCGCCGCACCATCCGTGGCGGCGGGCACATGTACAGCCGCCTGCGAGGCGGGCGGCCTTGCTGCGGCAGCCGCGGCTTGCTCCGCGCGCTGCTGGCGTTTCAGCCATCTGCTGCGCGAGATGGCGTGGTACACGGCATACGGCACTCCGACCCAAGTTAGCAGATCGTGGAGGAGGAGTGCCGTGTTGTTCCAGGCGGGCGGCAGATGGCGGAACTGCCATAAGACGACGCCCGATGCACTCCAGCCTAGCAGGAGCGCCAGCACGAGCAGCAAATTGCCGCGCCTACCGCTGTGCCCGCGGATTTGCCTCCAGTGCTTCCGAATCATCGGCGCGTATAGTGCGATGAGTACAATTGAAATAACGCCAAGCGCAATATGCAGCTGCTTTAAGGTTACGCGCAGACCTCCCAGCTCGCCGCGAATCGCACCTATACTCAGCACAATGCCGCTAACCGCAAGCAGCAGAAGAATCCATGCGTTCCAGCTGTGAAGCTGATTCAGACGTTTACCAAACGACTGCTTCAGCCAGCTTCTCTTTGATTCCATTCCACCGTTCCCCTCCCCATTCTTTATACAATAAGTATAACGCATAGATATGAAGTACACCTCTATGAAGTCTTTCGAAGATATGCGAACACGTTCAGCGGAAAGCTTATTCGCCTATATTACATCTCCTTGAATCTCCCGGTAAAATAATACAAAAACCAGAGCAGACTTACTTAAAAGTTACTCCGGTTTCATCTTCAATTTCGATTTTACTTCATCATCATGGGCTGAAGTAAATGTTGATCAACAACCTCTTTGGGAACATAGGTCATATCATTTACAATCATCGGCGCGACCTCCAACATAACTTCAGCTTCGCCATCTTTCATTGATGTGCTTCCGATCTGCAGCATCCAAGAGTGCCCCTTTTCCATCATGCCATCCATTGTCTTATCTTTCATAGAATCGTCCATCATCATATCCTTCTTATCGTTAATGGTAATGGAGCGATTCTCATCCCCCCATATCACCTGGTAGCCTAGCGATTCTGCTATTTCCCTAAGTGGGACCAGTTCCATACCGTCCTTCATAATCGTGTTCACCTTCGTATAATCATACCCAGCCATCATCGATTCTTCCGCTGATGCAGCGCCGGGCAGCGCAACCGCGAACACCACCATAGAAATTACAGCAATCTTTTTCCAACTTTTCATTTTCATACAGCCTCCTTCTTCGTTCTGTTTCCTACAGATTTAAGAATAAGGCCCATAACTTATGGAAGTATAACGGAATCCTTACATTATTCTTACAAGCCTAACTTTCGTTCCGTATGGTAACCGATGTCATTTAGTTTCCCTCTTCAAAGTCAGTGAATATGAAAAACCCGGCCACCGCCAGGTTCAGATCGCTTTATATGCTGTTGAGTTAAGCTTGCCCTGGACTTGCTCCAAAGAGCAGATTGGCAGCGTAAACCAAAACTGACTGCCGCGCCCCGGTTCGCTCCAGACGCCGATCTCTCCTCCGTGCAAATCTATAATAAATTTGGCAATGGCCAGCCCCAACCCCGCTCCTCCGCTAGTTCTCGTTCTTGAAGGATCTGCCCGATAAAACCTCTCAAAAATGCGCAGCTGTTCATGCTGCTCCATACCTTCCCCTTCATCAGATATGCGAATTTGTACAAACTGTTCCGAGAGAAGCTCTGCTTCGATCCAAATTGTACCGTTTACGGAAGAATGGCGAATCGCATTATGCAGGATATTGGAGATAACCCGCTTCACTTCAAGAGGCATCAGCAGCGCAGGTGGAAGCATTTCAGGCACGTCCGTCTGAACGTTAAGCCTCTTTTCTTCGAGTAAAACAGCAAGGCTTTGCAGCGTATCGAGCAAGAGAGCATCCACATGATAAAGCTCTGGTTTAAACTCCAGCCCTCCAGCTTCCAATTGGGAGAGCTTAAAAAGCTCCTCAATCAAATCGTTTAGACGTACCGTCTCCAATTGTATCGTTTTCAAATACCGGTCAAAAGTAACACGATCACTTACGATATCATCCTGCAGCGCCTCCACAAATGCTTGAATCGATGCCATCGGCGTACGTAAATCATGTGAAACATTGGCCACCAGCTCTCTTCGGGATGCTTCCTCATTCTTCAATCGTTGAAAGCTTTCCTGAAGCTTATCCGACATCTCGTTAAATCGCTTTGCGAGTTTCTGAAATTCGATCGGGCCAAGCTCTGGAACTTGTCCTTGAAATTCCCCTTGAGCAATGCTAGCAGCTTCTCTGGCAATGGCATGAATAGATATCTCCAGAGGCCTTGTCATCCAATAGTGAATGAGCATGGAAGCACCTGCCGCACATACCGTTACTGCCGTTAATAAGATCACGTCGCGCAACAACAGCAGCATATACTGATAGCAAATAAATAAAGCGGTTAGAATCAAGCCTGTACTAACGATATTCGCAGTAAGTAAATAGTACCGGAGCTTCATAAAGGTTCCCTGCTCTCAAATTTGTAGCCAATCCCCCATACTGTTTTGATAAAACGAGGCTCAGAAGGATTTGGCTCAATCTTCTCCCTCAATCTGCGAATATGTACGGTTACCGTCGTCGTGTCCCCATAATAATCGAAATCCCAGACCTTGCTAAGGAGCTGATTCCTTGAAAAGACTTGGTCCGGGTGACTGATAAATAACTGCAAGAGTTCAAACTCTTTCACAGTCAATTCGATTTCTTCTCCCTGTACCGTTACCATTCGGTTGAGACTGTTTAGCTCAATGCCCGGCAATTTCCACACATGCTGAGCTCCAGGATCATGAACCTGGCTAGTCTGCAGACTACGCTGCATTCTGCGCATAATCGCCTTGACCCTTAGAACTAATTCACGAGGACTAAACGGCTTGGTTAAATAGTCGTCTGCCCCCATCGTCAGTCCTGTAAGCCGATCCTTCTCCTCTCCCCGTGCTGTAAGCATAATAATCGGGATATCCTGCTCTTGGCGGATTTCTACACAGACCTGCCAACCATTGATGCCTGGCATCATGAGGTCTAGAATCATGAGGTCCGGGGCATACTGCCTCCACATCCGCAGCGCTTCCTCACCATTACCTGCGGATATAACCCGGAAGCCTTCCCTTTCCAGATACAATGTACATACATCTATAATATTGGTTTCGTCGTCCACGACCAGTATAACTCCGCTCATGCGCGCATGCCTCCACAAACGTTTGGCACTATTATACTCCAATTTGCCATCCTCAGGGCTTACAGAAGTATTACAAATGAGATAAACCTTTATCGAGTCTTTCGTAGATGTTGCAAACGCGATCCCCAAATAAAAAAGGAACATGTCGGTTACCCGCATATCCCCCTACTCTCTATTTAACCGCCTGTGCGTATTTTGCGGTACGTATCTATGAAAGAAAGAACGTCTACACGTTTTCCTCTTTTCTTCGCGACTCTTGCCATAGTAACAAGTGTTTTCCAAAACTCATCCAACACCGGAGACTCAAAATCCGAGCTTGGCGATACCGGAGTGACATGATTTTTGTAGGATGCCCCTTCGTCTGATATCAGGTATTGAATTTGTCGTTTTTTCCATTCTTCCCCGGTTACATAACTAATGCCGATTTCCCTCATTTTTTTACGAACGGATGTAACGGGGCGAGATAGTTCTCTTGCAATGACAACAGGCGGACATTCGCTTGACAATCGAATCAACTTGTCCAATTCCTGTGTAGACCATGGCTTTTTTGTCATTCGAATCAACTCCATTCCTTCATTCTGTATCCTTCGTTGCCTAATAATGGTTAATGGATTCGGGATGTTTTGAGAATAACAAGCAATTGTTAGAGAAGTATGAGTTAACCATAATTTTTTTATTTGACATAACTCTTTCGATTTTTTTCGCTATTCTCGTCCCATGGAACTAATATCGGTCGTATGGAGTAGGTTTCTACAGTGGTAATTGCAGGAATGATTTTATCACAAGCCATGCCTTTAGACCTACATCCATTCTCCGCCCCCCTCACAATTTCCTAGTAGAAATGGTAACCAACTAGGACTTACACATACAAAAAAACCTTAAAGCAAGCTCATCGAGCCGCTTAAGGTTTGCCATTGGAAAATAAATGAAATTTCGTGTAGCATGAAAGAAAAAAACTACTGATTAGGAGTGAATGATCATGTACATTACCGTTCAAGAAACATCCCTATTCATTGAGGATCAGGGCCCCGTATCAGCACTACCGATCATTCTGCTGCATGGATTCCCTCTCGATCATCGGATGTGGAGCCATCAGATTGAAACATTAACTGCTAGCTCCTATCGCGTCATCACTCCGGACTTACTAGGGATGGGTCGCTCCGAGCTGCCTTCCTCTAACATATCGTTAGATCGCTATGCAGACGATATCCTGGCAATGATGGATCAGCTTCAAATTCCTAGAGCTGTTCTTGGAGGATTCTCCATGGGCGGTTATGTAGCCTTTGCTCTGCTCCGAAAAGCGCCCGAACGCTTCAGCGCCTTGATACTGGCTAATACTCGGCCTGAGGCTGATTCTCCGGAAGGCCGTCAGAATAGGATGAAGATGGCTGCTTCGCTTTATGAGAAAGGCTCATCTGCAGCCAAGGATGCGATGCTGCCCAAGCTTTTGACTGAGCATACGCGTGCTGAAAGTCCGGGCCTTGTTTCCGAGCTGGAGCAAGTTATGACGGCAATGGAACCCGAGGGCCTTGTTCATGCGAGTCTCGCTATGGCTTTCCGGCCGGATGCCTCTGATCTCCTTACATCCATCCAAGTACCGACGTTAGTCATCGCGGGTGAACAGGATCCGATCACTACGCCTGAAATCATGAAATCCATGGCTGATCAAATCCCAGCTTCACAATTCCATGTCATACCTGAGGCATCACATTTAACTCCTCAGGAAAAGCCGGATGCATTCAACGCCGTTCTCCTGGGTTTCCTCAACAGCATTAAGCCTTAACTAGCTGATCCATCATCATTACCGCGGCGCCAATCGCGAGCGCTTCCTCGCCCAAATTACCTTTGCTGAAAACAACTTGGTAAGTCGGGTAGTAGTAAGTCTTGCGAATGGCTGTCTGCGTTGCCGTCTGAAAGAACAGGTCATTGTTTCTAATCAGCGGTCCGCCCAAGATTACCTTTTCCGGATGCAATATATTTAATAGATTGGCAAGGCCGATTCCAAAATAGGTCGCAGCCGATGTCATGATCTCCACAGCCAGGGGATCATTTTTATTGACAGCTTCCAAAACGTGCTGATATTTCAGCTGCTCCGGATCCTCCACCAATTGTGACAACAGTGTCGACCGCCCTTGCTTAAGAGCAGAGCGCGCAGCCTTCTCAACGGCATACAAGGAGGCATACGACTCCAAAGCACCATAATTGCCCGATGCGTCCCGATGCGGGACTCCATCGGTCTGAATAATCATTTGTCCGACAGAGCCCTCCATATCGACCGCACCGTAGATTACCTTTCCTTCTGAAACCATAGAGGAGCGAAGCCCGATCCCTATGTGGATATAAAGCAAATGCTTAAAGCTTTGCGAGCGGTTCATCCAGGATTCGGCTAACAACGCTGTATTCGCGCCATTATCCAGAAGCACTTCTACTCCGAGACGCTGTTCCAATGCCTGGCTAATTTCAACATGATTCCATCCGGGAGCTGGGAAATAGGACGGTTCCAGAATGATACCTGCCATCCGATCCAACGGACCTACTGCCCCTATCCCTAAACCTAGCACTATTTCTTTCGAAATATCGTGTGTTTGAAGCATTCTTTCTGCTTCTTGAGCTATTAAACCTATGAGCAGCTCAGGTGTCATCTCCGCAGTCATCGCCCAGCTGTAGGATTCAACAGGATTCATAGCCAAATCTACCAGCACGAGCCTTGAAAGCGTCCTTGATATCTCCAAACCGAACACATAGGCGTAAGTTGAATTCATCTCATACAAAATCGGCCTGCGGCCTCCCGTGGAAATGCCGAAACCCGATTCAAGAATGAGTCCCTGGCTCACCAGCTCCTCTAGCAGCCTCGTTAGCGTGCTGACCGTCATCCCGCTGGCATCCAACAAGTCAGTCTTAGATACCGTTCTCTGACGGCGAATCAGTTCATAGATTTCTTTAGCTTTCCGATTTGATATCCGCTCTGTAATTCTTGGAAAATCCAATGCAAGCATCCCCCAATTGAACATAATTCTCGGTATTTCGGCGTGAAGGGGATGATATCCTTCCTGCTGCTACATTTTTTATTTGTTTCCCTTTGTTCCTATAAGAAGTGTATATCCCAAATATTTATGATACTGGTTCATCAGCTGATCATATTGTGCAGTAAGCTGCCAAATTTGAGGATCAAATATCGATGAGTTATCTGATAAATGTACGGGATCCGGGAACTGAACGGAGTCCTCCCACATGGAAGCTGTCGGAAAAGGATGAATACCCGAGCTTGAAACCTCGGCAAATCCCGCCGACTGCATCATTCCTTTCCATTCGCCGAGATCGTACAGCGCGGGAACGCCGTAGAAGTCACACAGAGCCTGATGGACTTCAGGCTTCATATTCTTTACACGAATAACTTCCCGATCATATACAATTCCACCGGGCATAAGCACTCTTTCATATTCGGATAATGCTTTATCCGCTTGAGCAAAATTCGTTACGGACTCCACCATAATGACATCAAAGCTGTTATTTTCAAAAGGAAGCTGGCATACGTCCCCTTCCAGAAAACTCACCTGGACTCCTAGTTTCTCTGCTCTTCGTTTCGCTTTAACCACCATTTCAGGCCTGATATCGATGGCTGATACGCTACAGCCTTGACTAGCTAAATAGCAAGCTGTACGCCCTGTACCGCAGCCTACCTCCAGTACTTTTTTTCCTGATGGAATCGGATATTTTTGCAGCTGTTTCACCGTTTCCCCAAAGCCTCCGGGGTGCGCGTTCCCGACTCCAAGCTTAGCCAACATATCCAAGTAATTCATGATTCTAGCACCTCCACATTGCACTTGTACCTCATAACTACCATATGGAGGGCTGGTATCACTTGTTCGGCAATTTCTTCAGCTTGCTAAAAAAAGGCTTCTGCCCAAGTCGTTCATTTTTACTGGTATCGAGCTAAATGCCCAATCATTTTCATAGCGATTTCCATAAATTAGTACAGTCTATTCGACAAAATCACATATTCAGTTAGGAGGCGTCATCCATGGGCGTTGCTGCGGGTGTTGGTTATACTTCCGCCACAGCTATACTGGTTCTCTTCATTCTGCTTGTTATCGTAAGTACAGTATACGGCGTAGCTTGGTAATTAACTAAGCAAAAAGGAGGGGCTCTGGTTCATAGGAACCAAGCCCCTTCTTTTTTATTGGGATACAGCTAAACCGTAAACCAACCATTTGAAGCCACCTTTTGATACCAATAAAAGCTGTCTTTCTTCGTACGTTTCAATGTACGATAATCGACATGAACGATTCCGAAGCGCTTGCTGTAGCCTTCCGCCCATTCAAAATTATCCATTAACGACCACACAAAGTAACCCTTTACCGGGACTCCTGCCGTGATTGCTCTGTTCAGTTGAGTCAAATGCTTGCTCAAATAAGCAATTCTTTTCTCATCACGAACCCTGCCGTCAGCAGGCTCATCATTGTAGCAAGCGCCGTTCTCCGTAATGAAAATTGGGATTTCTCCATACGTATTTTTCAAATAAGTTAGCACCTGATAGAATCCATCTGAATAAATAGGCCAATCAATATCCGTGCGCTCGTAGCCCATATCGATGTCTTCACAATCAAACAGGCCTTCACCTTCTTTATATCTTCCTACATTGCCTGTGTAATAGTTAATACCCAAGAAATCAATCGGTTGGCTAATATCTTCGAGGTCTCCTGGCTCGACATGAAGAACCGCCCCTTTATCTTCAAACCATTTCACCAAATACTCCGGGTAGCTGCCTTTGAATACCGGTTCAAAAAACCAATCGGTGAACCATCCAGTAGCCCGGCGGCTAGCTTGAACATCCTGCTCTAACGGGCTGTACGGCTCAATCCAAGTCACGTTCGGCGCATAGCCGATTGTACCCTCCAAGCCTAAGGAACGAAATTTACGAACAGTACGACCATGCGCAACAAGCAGATGATGAGATACATCCACCGCTAACTGCAAGTCCGTGAATCCAGGTGCATGAATACCTAAATAATTGGACAAAAAGGAGACACACCACGGCTCATTTAAAGTAATCCAAGATTTGATTTTCCCTTGAAACTCTTTGAAAACAATTTCCGAGTAACGAACAAAAGCGTCAATGGTTGCCCGATTCGCCCATCCGCCCTGATCCTGCAGCGCTTGAGGCAAGTCCCAATGATATAACGTACATATCGGTGTAATGCCATTCTCAATCAGCTTGTCGACGAAACGGTGGTAGAAATCCAGACCTTTCCGGTTAATCTCACCGCTGCCATCCGGAATAATTCTCGGCCAAGCCATCGAAAATCGGTATTCTGTGATACCTAGGTCCTTCATGATTGCGATATCCTCTTCATAGCGGTGGTAGCTGTCACAAGCTACATCTCCGTTATCTCCGTTCCACACCTTACCCGGCGTACGGGAAAATGTATCCCAGATCGACATCCCTCGTCCGTCTTCGTTATAAGCTCCCTCTACTTGATAGGAAGCGGTTGCTGCACCCCATATAAAATCCTTAGGAAATTGTACGATAGCCATATACTGAAGCCCCTCTCTTGTCGCTGTTTCTACTCTATTGTAATTGGATCATCGCAGAAAATGCAAAAGGATTGAAGCCGCAGCTTCAATCCCTTCGCTAGTAGCAATTCTTATTTCTTTGTAGCCAAGAAAGCGTCGAATTGTTTTTGTTTTTCTGCGATGATTTTGTCCATACCGGCTGCTTTCATTTTTTCTTGATATTTTGCAAGTGTTGCATCCGGATCAACAGAACCTGTATCCAATGCAGCGTTGAATTCTTTTTCCACGTTTACAGCGGCTGCGACTTCTGTTTTCACAGGCTCGGAATTGAATGTAAAGCCGAGGCCTGGAGATTTCTTACCGGATTTATTGAATTCTTTGTATTTCTCCCATTTCTGAGGATCTTCATTCTCGAACAGGTAGTTTAAGAATTGGTTACCGAACATCCATGCAGCGCCTGGAGCATAATTTTTGCCGGCATCCGTTGCTTTGATGATGTTGTCTTTACCTTCAACTTTTGTATAGTGAACGCCTTCAATACCAAAGTTAATCAGGTTGTTCAAAGCTTTATCTGTGTGAAGCAAGTTAATGAACATCATAGCGCGTGCAGGATCTTTAGAAGATGCGGAGATACCCAGCATCGAACCTGCAGAATCACCTGTGGAGATTGTGCGAGCTGTCATCTCAACTTGACCCAGCTTGCCAATCAAACCTGTGCTTGCAGCCATCTCAGCGTCTTTACCTGGCTTCAAGGATTGTGTGATCATGAACACATTGCCTGTTTTCATAGCATCTTGATAGGATAATTGCGTTGTTGCGGCGTCTTTGTTGACGTAACCTTTTTGATAGAAGTCACGTGTGATCTTCAATGTTTCTTTATATCGTGGCTGATCCCATACAGGAATAACTTTCGTGCTGTCGCCGTCTTTCATAATCGTTCCAGGAATCGTTGCATCACCCAAGAAGTCATATTGAGCGAAATAGTGAGCATTGAAGTTATCACCTTCTCTCAGGAACAGAGCTGTCATTTCAGGCTTTTTCTCTTTGACCGTTTTTAAGATCGGTTCGAGATCTTGGATGGTCTTGACGTTGCTCAAATCCAGTCCTAGCTCTTTAGCAATGTCGGTACGATACACGATACCACCGGACGCGGCAAGCTCTTTATTCGTAGGCACGCCATAGTTTTTACCGTCGATTTTCGCACCTTCAAGGAAGTTCGGGTCTAATGAATCTGTGATTCCTTTCCCGTACTGACTTAGCAGGTCGTTGAGAGGAAGCAAAGCCCCTTTACCAACGTTAACAGCATGACCGTTCCACTGAGCAGTGAACAGAATATCAAAATCTTCACGGGAGGCAATCATCAAGTTCGTTTTATTATCCCATTGACCCCAATCGATCGGCATGAGTTTAATGGTAGCGTTGATTTTCTCTTTCAAGATTTTGTTCATTGCTTCTTCCACTTTTGCCTGATCTGGTTGCGCTGTGCCCGGATATACCATTTTGATTTCGTACGGTTTCAAATCCGAGGATGAAGCGGCTTTCGTAGCGGCAGGGCTGCCGGACGCTGCAGGAGCTTGGGTGCTTCCTGAGCCTGCTTCATTGCTGCTGGATGAGGAGCATCCAGCAAGTGCGAGGGACAAAGACATTGCCGTTGCAGCTAAGACAACTGCACTCTTACGAATGGATTTCATTGAAAAATTGCCTCCCTTTTTTGTTCTGCTTATATGCTAATCCGATCTTTCATCGGTAAAAGCCAATTCCATTTGAAAACATTAAAAGCATTTTTTTCCTAAGTACTCAAAAAAAATAAATTTATCTAACCCTTCACAGCTCCAACCATGAGACCTTTTTTGAAGTACTTTTGGAAGAAAGGATAGGCGAATACGATAGGTCCGATACCAAGCACCGCCATGGCCATACGAACTGTTTCTGTAGGAAGCTTCAGTACGCCTCCTGCTGCCGCCAATCCTTGACTGGCCTGTACATTGGATGATAGGAACTGAATATCCAGCATGGTTTTGTACATCATAAACTGAAGGTTAATGTTCTTACTGCCCGAAATAAATACCAGACTCAGGAACCAATCATTCCAGTAGTTGAGGACCTGGAACAGAGCAACAGAAGCCAGTACCGGTAGTGACAAAGGCAGGATAATTTGGCTGAAGGTTCGAATTTCACCTGCTCCGTCAATCTTCGCTGCTTCAATCAGTGCCATAGGAATTGAATTGGCGAAAAACGTTCTTAAGAGTAGTACATAGAATGCGGACACTAGCAGAGGAATCATCAGTGCTGCCAGCGTATTCTTCAAATCAAGCATTTGCGTATATACCAGGTACCAAGGCACCAGACCGCCATTAAATAGCATAGTGAAGAACATAAAGAAGGAGAAGAAATTTTTGTGCGGGAAGTCAGACCTCGATATTGGATATGCGTAGAGTGCCATTACTACTAAGCTGATTGCCGTACCTACAACCGCGAGGTACACCGAAATCCCAAATGATCGCAGGATTTGATGCCAGTCTTTAAACATAAATTTGTAAGATTCCATACTCCATGCTTCCGGAATAAAGTTATAACCATGAACCAGAACGGCTTTCTCATCCGAAAACGAGACCACAATAACCAGGACAAGAGGCAGAATACAGGCCGCTGAATAAAACCAGAAGAATAAATTCACCAAAAATTGGCTGTGTTCGATAATTCATTGGGCCCTTTCTTCTTAGCTATCCGGTAGGTTGGTTTCACTGCTGCTTGACTCATGACAGCCCCCACTTTCTAGAATAATGCATTATCTTTACTCACTTTTCTAACCAACAGATTGGAGAGAAGCACCAGGATAAATCCTACAACCGCTTGATACAGCCCTGCTGCGGATGACATTCCGATATCCCCCATCGTCAGGAACGTCTGATACACGTACGTATCGATAACCTGGGTAGTCGGGAACAATGCGCCTGCGTTTTTCGTGACCTGAAAGAACAAACCGAAATCGGCATAAAAGATTCTGCCTACCTGCAAGAGCGTCATTGTAATGATCACGGGCATGATTAAGGGAAGCGTAATATTCTTAACTTGCTGCCATTTACTTGCACCATCAATCAAAGCAGCTTCATAATATTCACCATCAATACCGATGATTGCTGCCATATAAATGACGGTGTAATATCCGATATTTTTCCACGTATTCACAATCGGCAGGATCACAGTCCAATACTTTGGTTCCGTATACCAATCAATCGGATTAATGCCAAGCATCGGGAATAAAACCGTGTTTACAAATCCATGCTCGGATCCAAGAAAAGCGTATACGAGATAAGCTACGCACACCATGGAAAGGAAAAACGGAAGAAACATCGTGCTTTGATGAAACTTAGACAATAGCTTACTTCTCATCTCATTAAACATAATCGCGAATGCTACAGGGATGATTAGATTAAGTATAATAAAAACCACGTTATAGCTGATCGTATTCCTTGTAATGACCCACGCTGCTTCGCTCGAGAACAAATACTTAAAGTTTGCAAATCCTACCCAAGGGCTTGCGATAATCCCTTTGGTGTAGTTGACATTCTTAAAGGCAATCAGCACACCCAGCATCGGGATATAGTTGTTGATGAGCAAGATAATTGCTGCCGGCGCCATCATCACGTAAAAAATCCAGTATTTACGGAGAACCCATAAAAAAGAAGGTTTCGTCCTTACAGCACTCGATGTTTTTACACGCGAACCTGATGTAGACGCAATGTTAGCTGTTTCGCTCATAAAAGTTCATGCTCCCCTCCAAATCAATTTCCTTGTATGCTCTTATTGTAGATTTTTTGGGAATTCTCATCTATCTGTAATGTGACTCTTTAAGCACTAATGTGACATCTTCATCGATGCTGGCTTTTTTGTGCTAGTCTAACGTTCTTTGAAAGCTTTTTCGGTATTCTTGAGGAGAAAAGCCTGTATACTTCTTGAACATTTTAGCGAAAAATGAAAAATGCGTATAACCGGTCTTCTCCGCTACAGAACTAATTTTATCGTTCGATTCAGCCAGCAGCTTTTTCGCTTTTTCCATTCTTACTTTTAACATATACTCGGAAATGGACAAGCCTGTCTCTTTCTTGAAAAGCCTCGATAAATAAGCCGGGTTTAAAAAGACATAGGCTGCTATCTCTTCGCGGCTGATCTCCTCGTGCAGATGCTCATCGATATAATGACATACTCTGCCCGTAACTGCAGATACATCCTTCAGATGACTGTTCATGTAGTCGCAGCATAGAATTGCCGTGCGCACAGCCCAGTTTCTCAATTGATTTAATGATCTTGTCGCTGTACCAAAATCCTGAAGCTCCTGCGAGGAGATCATCCCATGTACGGAGAGTCCCTTTTTATGCAAAACCAGATACACCAAATGCAAGAAGCCATAATAAAAAGCTTCCACTGATTCAGCACCAACTTCTGCAAATTGCATACGATCAATTGTTTCTTGGACCCTCTGGATCAATTCACTCTTCTTCCCGGCTTCCAGCAGAACTTGTAAATCCGTTAGGGCAAGCGACTGCGGTTTATTCGATTGACTTTCACTATTATCAATCTCTAGAAGCACACAATTGCTTTTGGTCACATTATTTCTTTCTATGTGAAATAAATCAGACACCTTCTTGAGCAGTCGTGGAATCTCACTTTTTTCTCCTATGTAGCATGAAAGGCTGCATTGAAAATAACGATTACAAGCAGTAATGTAAGCTTCACATTTACTCCTCACACTTTCTCTATCTATACCACCAGGAGTATACAGCAGTACGAGACTCGAACCGTTTTCTTGTATCACACAACCTTGCCCATCCTCTACGATTAGTTCGGCAGCCGCCTTTCTAATGGCATACTCCATAATCTCCTCGTCCCTAGCATTAAGGTCCTCTTTCCAATTCTCGACACTAATCAGAATAGGCAAAATTGTACTATCTGTACGCAGCGGAATATTGTACATCTGGAAGCTTCGCATCAGCTTGTCTTCGTTAAGAGGTATTTTCCCCGCTATTAACTCCTGCCAAAATTTCTCTATCAACACCGGAAGCTCACTCACCCAGTGATTATAATAGGTTTTATACGTCTCATTAAACTCAACTTGCACCTGATCACTTTTGATCTTTTCTAATGCTTGGGCGACGATCTCCTTTAACCTCTCATGATCCACTGGCTTTAACACATAGTCAAAGCTGCCTAAACGGATCGCTTGCTGTGCATATTCAAAATTTGCATGTCCGGTCAAAAAAATCGTTTCCGTATGTGGTGAATGGGTCCGAAGCCACTCTTGCAAATCCAATCCGGTCGCTCCTGGCATTTCAATATCAGAGATCATGACATCTATTTTTTTTGTTTCAAGAATATGTTTAGCTTCTTTGACGTCAAGGGCTTCATGCATCTCTACAATTGGAAGATCGGACCAATCGATTCCTAAAGTGATCCCTTTAACTGCAATTCTCTCGTCGTCTACGACCAGTACATGAAACATACCCTTCATCCCCCTATGATTTCATAATTGAAACAAACGGTAATTTTAATATCACCACAGCCCCGTGCCCCACACCATACTCTGTACCATTCTGGAAGCTAATACTTACCTGTTCTCCGTAATTCATTCTAAGCCTATGCCTTACATTCCAAATACCTAAATGCTTATCACCAGATTCCTGCAGATATTGTTCGGAGTTTAGACTCCTCAGCATTCCTTCATCATACCCATTCCCATTGTCTATTACCGTAAGAATGAAATAATCCTCTGGAGCTGATGGATCGGGTAGCGCCTTTACTTGAATGTGAAACACCCCATGCTCTTTGGTAAACCCGTGTATAATTGAATTTTCAACGAATGGCTGAATAATGAGTGGCGGAATATAATATTCTGCGTATTGATCTGACACATCAATTTGGAAGGTTAAATGATCGGGATACCGCATCACCTGAATTTCAAGGTAATTTGCAATATGCTGAAGCTCATCGCGAAGCGTTAATGTAGTGCGGTTCGTCCGCATAATAAATCGGAAGTAATCCGCTAGATGTAAAGACATTTTCTGAACGGATTTTGTATCCTTGAGAGCGGCTAAGTTATAGATAATATTTAAGCTATTCATGTAAAAGTGAGGGTTGATCTGTACTTGCAAATGTTTAAACTCCGCCTGTTGTACTCTTATTTTCTCTTCATACACACTTATTTTCAGATTCTCAATCTGATTCACCATATTATTAAAAATCGTGATAAGAACCGCAAACTCTGTGGACCCGCCTTCTTTTAATCTAACCTGCAGCTCACCTTGTGCGATCTTTCTCATTCCTCTTATTAATTGTGTTAATGGCTTAAACAATATGCCCTGCAGATAAAGCAAATACATGGCCAATACAATTGCTCCACCTAAAGGCAGAAAATAAATAATCACTTGCAAATATGGCAGGTTCTTGAGCATATTTTTCTCTGCAATTATTAGTAAATATTGAATGGGCGCGTGAGTTGAAGACTGTTTGACAACTAAATACTGCTCATCCTTCTTCTTATCTCTAACAACATGATACTCTGACTTCTTTAATTCCAGCTGCTTTTCAAATTGCTGATAAGACTCCACATTAAAAAATTGCTCTGTTAACGGCAGCCCTTCATTTGTTATCGCCAATGTCCCGCCGTCTATGCCTACATCCCAGTTACTTAAAGGCTGAACGAGGCTATCCATACGGATTAACATACCTGTTGAAAAGCCTGCCCCTAGCTCCG
Organism: Paenibacillus hexagrammi; assembly: GCF_021513275.1. Taxonomy (NCBI): domain Bacteria; kingdom Bacillati; phylum Bacillota; class Bacilli; order Caryophanales; family Paenibacillaceae; genus Paenibacillus; species Paenibacillus hexagrammi. Next base: position 4,976,784 of record NZ_CP090978.1, read on the forward strand.
TATTGCTTTTAACTAGATATTTAACACCGCTTTTAGAGATTAACAGTTTCCAATCCTCATGACCTTCGGAATGGTTGTTATCGCTTTCAATTATGACTTGCTTTACAGCTTGAACTCGTTCATCATAGTAGGAATTTTCTCTTGTGGCCACCAATAGGTCGTCTGTGTTTTTGGAGTAGAAATAGAAGGTATTTATCAAATTGTAGATGTCTATTTGTTTAGAGAATTTATTGTATAAGCGCTGCTTGGCTAATACATAATCATCTGAATGCTCATTATAAACAGTCATATTGATCACGTCAGGGTCCGAATAAAGATGAAACAAATAATTATCAAATTCCTTTAACGTATTATCTGTATCCATGACATACTGCTCTAGAAGCTTGCTGTAATTTTGAGAAATTTGATCACGCACCACATTCATAGAATACACATTATTAATGACGAGGAATACTATCAATGGTGCAACAACCAGCACAAAACCAATAAAGATCTTAAACCTTACGGAATTTACAATAGTCAAATAGGACCCCGCCTCGCTTAACTGTAGTGGACATGTAAAACAAGTTCGTCTACGTTTTCCAAGTATCCTTTTCAATTCATGCCAAATAACTAAATCTTTATTTTATCTGATAGCATCACATATATCTAGCATTATTTGACATTGAGATAGCATTATGAATACTCATCCATTGAAATTAATACAAATAAAATATTCAAATTGCTATCAAAAAAAGAGACTGCGGAATGAGTAATCATTCCGCAGTCTCTTTTGATACCGGCGAGAGGACTCGAACCTCCACGGTTTCCCACTCGATTTTGAGTCGAGCGCGTCTGCCATTCCGCCACGCCGGCTTATTTCTTATGAATACTAATAAAAAGCAATGGTGCCGAAGACCAGACTTGAACTGGTACGGTAGTCACCTACCGCAGGATTTTAAGTCCTGTGCGTCTGCCGATTCCGCCACTCCGGCCTATCTTGGAGGCGCCACCCAGACTCGAACTGGGGGTAAAGCTTTTGCAGAGCTCTGCCTTACCACTTGGCTATGGCGCCGCAAATTATGGAGCGGAAGACGGGATTCGAACCCGCGACCCTCGCCTTGGCAAGGCGATGCTCTACCTCTGAGCCACTTCCGCAAATAAATCAAAATAACATCACTCATATTATATTGTGTAAGAACATTACTGGGGATCTAGGATTCGAACCTAGGCATGACGGAGTCAAAGTCCGTTGCCTTACCGCTTGGCTAATCCCCATTAATGAAAAAATGGGGCGATCGATGGGACTTGAACCCACGAATGCTGGAGCCACAGACCAGTGCGTTAACCCCTTCGCCACGACCGCCATGGTAAAAGTTTGGCAGGGGCAGCAGGAATCGAACCCACACCAAAGGTTTTGGAGACCTTTGTTCTACCTTTAAACTATGCCCCTATATAACTGGTGGAGGCTGATGGATTCGAACCACCGAACTCGTAGAGAGCAGATTTACAGTCTGCCGTGTTTAGCCACTTCACTAAGCCTCCGTATAACTCTTGCTACACATGAAAAAATGGTGCCGTCGAGAGGACTTGAACCCCCAACCTACTGATTACAAGTCAGTTGCTCTACCAGTTGAGCTACAACGGCAAATAAAGTAATAATGGTGGCTCGGGACGGAATCGAACCGCCGACACGAGGATTTTCAGTCCTCTGCTCTACCGACTGAGCTACCGAGCCTTACTATATAAAAATAAATGGCGGAGCCGACGGGATTCGAACCCGCGGTCTCCTGCGTGACAGGCAGGCATGTTAGGCCTCTACACCACGGCTCCACACTAGGTTACCTCGCTATTGGAGGTTGGTTGCGGGGGCAGGATTTGAACCTGCGGCCTTCGGGTTATGAGCCCGACGAGCTACCGGGCTGCTCCACCCCGCGTCATTATTACATATTCGCTTCCTACTACTTACAGAAAAGTTATGGTGGAGGCTGACGGGATCGAACCGCCGACCCTCTGCTTGTAAGGCAGATGCTCTCCCAGCTGAGCTAAGCCTCCATATTGGTGACCCGTAGGGGATTCGAACCCCTGTTACCTCCGTGAAAGGGAGGTGTCTTAACCCCTTGACCAACGGGCCATGCTTTCTATCTTACTTCATTTGTTACAATTTGTAAAGTCTGGCGGAGAGAGAGGGATTCGAACCCTCGAGACGCTTGTGACGCCTACACGATTTCCAATCGTGCTCCTTCGGCCAGCTCGGACACCTCTCCATATGGCTCCCCGAACAGGACTCGAACCTGTGACAACTCGATTAACAGTCGAGTGCTCTACCAACTGAGCTATCAGGGAATATTGCATTATTCAATTCAAGGATTGCACCCTGAAAACTAGATACGAAACTTACGTAAAGTGTGAGTATTTCTTAATGCTTCCGAAGCTAGCTTGCCTTCGGAATGCTCATAGGTTAAGCCCTCGACCGATTAGTATTCGTCAGCTCCATACATTGCTGCACTTCCACCTCGAACCTATCAACCTCGTCGTCTACAAGGGGTCTTACGAATTGGGAAATCTCATCTTGAGGTGGGCTTCACGCTTAGATGCTTTCAGCGCTTATCCCTTCCGTACATAGCTACCCAGCTATGCCTCTGGCGAGACAACTGGTACACCAGCGGTACGTCCATCCCGGTCCTCTCGTACTAAGGACAGCTCCTCTCAAATTTCCTACGCCCGCGACAGATAGGGACCGAACTGTCTCACGACGTTCTGAACCCAGCTCGCGTACCGCTTTAATGGGCGAACAGCCCAACCCTTGGGACCTACTTCAGCCCCAGGATGCGATGAGCCGACATCGAGGTGCCAAACCTCCCCGTCGATGTGGACTCTTGGGGGAGATAAGCCTGTTATCCCCAGGGTAGCTTTTATCCGTTGAGCGATGGCCCTTCCATTCGGTACCACCGGATCACTAAGCCCGACTTTCGTCCCTGCTCGACCTGTTTGTCTCGCAGTCAAGCTCCTTATGCCTTTTGCACTCTTCGAATGATTTCCAACCATTCTGAGGGAACCTTTAGACGCCTCCGTTACTTTTTAGGAGGCGACCGCCCCAGTCAAACTGCCCACCTGACACTGTCCCCATACCGGATTACGGTACCAGGTTAGAACTCCGATACGATCAGGGTGGTATCCCAACGGCGCCTCCACCCCAAGCTGGCGCTCAGGCTTCAACGGCTCCCACCTATCCTGTACAGATCGTACCAAAGTCCAATATCAAGCTGCAGTAAAGCTCCATGGGGTCTTTCCGTCTTGTCGCGGGTAACCTGCATCTTCACAGGTATTAAAATTTCACCGGATCTCTCGTTGAGACAGCGCCCAAGTCGTTACGCCATTCGTGCGGGTCAGAATTTACCTGACAAGGAATTTCGCTACCTTAGGACCGTTATAGTTACGGCCGCCGTTTACTGGGGCTTCGGTTCACAGCTTCGGGATTACTCCCTCACCCCTCCCCGCCCCCCTTAACCTTCCAGCACCGGGCAGGCGTCAGCCCGTATACTTCGCCTTGCGGCTTCGCACAGACCTGTGTTTTTGCTAAACAGTCGCTTGGGCCTTTTCACTGCGGCCCCCTCGGGCTATTCACCCTACCGAGGCACCCCTTCTCCCGAAGTTACGGGGTCATTTTGCCGAGTTCCTTAACGAGAGTTCTTCCGCGCGCCTTAGAATTCTCTTCTCGCCCACCTGTGTCGGTTTGCGGTACGGGCACCTTCGCCTGGCTAGAAGCTTTTCTTGGCAGTGTGAAACTCATGACCTTCGGTACTATAAATTTCCCTCCCCATCACAGCCCAGCCTTACGGTGTGCGGATTTGCCTACACACCAGCCTCACTGCTTGGACGAGCATCCATCAGCTCGCGTCACTATCCTTCTGCGTCACTCCATCGCTCATAACGGCTACGGTGGTACAGGAATATCAACCTGTTGTCCATCGACTACGCCTTTCGGCCTCGCCTTAGGTCCCGACTGACCCTGAGCGGACGAACCTTCCTCAGGAACCCTTAGGCTTTCGGCGGATCAGATTCTCACTGATCTTTTCGTTACTTATACCGGCATTCTCACTTGAATGCAGTCCACCAGTCCTTCCGGTCTGACTTCTACCCGCATTCAACGCTCCCCTACCCATGCATTACTGCAAGCCATAGCTTCGGTGGCGTGTTTAGCCCCGTTACATTTTCGGCGCAGAGTCACTCGACCAGTGAGCTATTACGCACTCTTTCAATGGTGGCTGCTTCTAAGCCAACATCCTGGTTGTCTGTGCAACTCCACATCCTTTCCCACTTAACACACACTTGGGGACCTTAGCTGATGGTCTGGGCTGTTTCCCTTTTGACAATGGATCTTAGCACTCACTGTCTGACTCCCGGATATGAGTTTGTGGCATTCAGAGTTTGACTGGACTTGGTAACCCTTGGCGGGCCCCGCACCCAATCAGTGCTTTACCTCCACAACTCTTGATTCCGAGGCTAGCCCTAAAGCTATTTCGGGGAGAACCAGCTATCTCCGAGTTCGATTGGAATTTCTCCGCTACCCCCACCTCATCCCCGAATTTTTCAACATTCGTGGGTTCGGGCCTCCAGTGAGTGTTACCTCACCTTCACCCTGGACAGGGGTAGATCACACGGTTTCGGGTCTACGTCCACGTACTAAATCGCCCTATTCAGACTCGCTTTCGCTACGGCTCCGCTTCTTCAGCTTAACCTCGCACGGGAACGTAACTCGCCGGTTCATTCTACAAAAGGCACGCCATCACCCGTGATGCAAACGAGTTTGCATCATAGGGCTCTGACTTCTTGTAAGCACACGGTTTCAGGTTCTTTTTCACTCCGCTTTCGCGGTGCTTTTCACCTTTCCCTCACGGTACTGCTTCACTATCGGTCGCTAGGTAGTATTTAGCCTTGGCAGATGGTCCTGCCGGATTCCGACGGGGTTTCACGTGTCCCGCCGTACTCAGGATCCCTCTAGGCATACGTTTGTTTTTGGCTACGGGGCTTTTACCCTCTTTGCCGGACCTTTCCAGATCACTTCACCTAACAAACTTTTGCCACGTTGAGGTCCTACAACCCCAAGGAGCAAGCTCCTTGGTTTGGGCTAATCCGCGTTCGCTCGCCGCTACTGACGGAATCACATTTTGTTTTCTTTTCCTCCAGGTACTTAGATGTTTCAGTTCCCTGGGTATGCCTCTCATGCAGCTATGTATTCACTGCATAGTAACTGCGCATTACCACAGCTGGGTTCCCCCATTCGGACATCCCCGGATCAAAGCCTGCTTACGGCTCCCCGAGGCATTTCGTCGTTCGCCACGTCCTTCTTCGGCTCCTAGCGCCTAGGCATCCTCCGTGTGCTCTTTCTAGCTTAACCAGCTAAAAATAACTTTCACTAACTGCTGTGACACAGTCAATGAAAAGGATTTCTAAGTTTCACGCTTTACGTTTCGTTTTCGTTATCTAGTTTTCAAGGAACAAGGTTGTGAAAGGGTTTTGGGGCTCCCCGGAAAGTATTCGGAATCGGCTGCGAAGCTTATCTTCACTTTTTGGGGACCAAGATTGACCTTTCAAAACTGAACACGAGTGAAGAAGCTGTTTTGTGCTCTATGAGCACTTGACTGTTCCATCGCAGGAACGAGTCTCCATAGAAAGGAGGTGATCCAGCCGCACCTTCCGATACGGCTACCTTGTTACGACTTCACCCCAATCATCTACCCCACCTTCGGCGGCTGGCTCCTTGCGGTTACCTCACCGACTTCGGGTGTTGTAAACTCTCGTGGTGTGACGGGCGGTGTGTACAAGACCCGGGAACGTATTCACCGCGGCATGCTGATCCGCGATTACTAGCAATTCCGACTTCATGCAGGCGAGTTGCAGCCTGCAATCCGAACTGAGATCGCCTTTTTAGGATTGGCTCCAGATCGCTCCTTCGCTTCCCGTTGTAACGACCATTGTAGTACGTGTGTAGCCCAGGTCATAAGGGGCATGATGATTTGACGTCATCCCCACCTTCCTCCGGTTTGTCACCGGCAGTCATCTTAGAGTGCCCACCCGAAGTGCTGGCAACTAAGATCAAGGGTTGCGCTCGTTGCGGGACTTAACCCAACATCTCACGACACGAGCTGACGACAACCATGCACCACCTGTCTCCTCTGCCCCGAAAGGAAGCCCTATCTCTAGGACGGTCAGAGGGATGTCAAGACCTGGTAAGGTTCTTCGCGTTGCTTCGAATTAAACCACATACTCCACTGCTTGTGCGGGTCCCCGTCAATTCCTTTGAGTTTCACTCTTGCGAGCGTACTCCCCAGGCGGCATGCTTACTGTGTTTACTTCGGCACCGAGGAATCGAATCCCCGACACCTAGCATGCATCGTTTACGGCGTGGACTACCAGGGTATCTAATCCTGTTTGCTCCCCACGCTTTCGCGCCTCAGCGTCAGTTATAGGCCAGAAAGTCGCCTTCGCCACTGGTGTTCCTCCACATCTCTACGCATTTCACCGCTACACGTGGAATTCCACTTTCCTCTCCTACACTCAAGCCATCCAGTTTTCGATGCGAACCGGGGTTGAGCCCCGGGCTTAAACACCAAACTTAAATAGCCGCCTGCGCGCGCTTTACGCCCAATAATTCCGGACAACGCTTGCCCCCTACGTATTACCGCGGCTGCTGGCACGTAGTTAGCCGGGGCTTTCTTCTCCTATACCGTCACACACCAGGCAGTTACTCCTGATGCTGTTCGTCTAGGGCAACAGAGCTTTACGATCCGAAAACCTTCATCACTCACGCGGCGTTGCTCCGTCAGACTTTCGTCCATTGCGGAAGATTCCCTACTGCTGCCTCCCGTAGGAGTCTGGGCCGTGTCTCAGTCCCAGTGTGGCCGTTCACCCTCTCAGGTCGGCTACGCATCGTCGCCTTGGTGAGCTGTTACCTCACCAACTAGCTAATGCGCCGCAGGCCCATCTGTAAGCCACAGCTTGCACCGTGTTTCATGATCTCCCCATGCAGAGAAACCAGCTATCCGGTCTTAGCTATCGTTTCCGATAGTTATCCCGCTCTTACAGGCAGGTTGCCTACGTGTTACTCACCCGTCCGCCGCTAGCTTGTCCCCGAAGGGACAAGCCCGCTCGACTTGCATGTATTAGGCACGCCGCCAGCGTTCGTCCTGAGCCAGGATCAAACTCTCCAATAAGGTAAACCTATTGTTAAGCTGAATAGCTCAATGTCAAAGCTGACGAGATTTTACAATCTCTTTGTTTAAAGTCGAAAAATCGACTCACTTCTTCACTCGTTGTTCAGTTTTCAAAGAACAATTTCTGACTTTGTTTGCACCACTGTTTCAGCGGCGACTTTTTTAATATATCACATTCACCCAGTTCGATGCAAGCTTTTTTTCAAAAAAATCTTTTTCGGCTTGACTCATACGAAGTAAGATTATAGCCCGTTTTTAGCGGCGAGGATTAATTTATCACAGTAGGTATCCGTTCGTCAAGAAAATAGTAGAGTAAGACGGGGGATTACTCCCCCGGACTCCTCATCAAACCGTGCATGCGGATTTCCCGCACACGGCTTTCCTTCGTCAGTTCCCCATCTTCAGGAGTGAGTCGTCTTCACCCGTCACCGGATTGCAAATTTCACTGCTGAATTAGAAACGTGTGGTGAGTAAGTTTGTTAGAAATACCATCCCTGCTTCTTCCAATACTTTGTTTGGAATAAGCCGGTTTGAAACCGTAGACTTCTTTTTCCGCATAAAAGCTCGCACTCTCATGCGTGTCCATTCGTCTAGGCGTTGAAACTTTTTCTTTACGTTCCCAATCCCAAAATAGTTACCAAACCCGCGTGACACTTCATTTAGCTTCTTCATCATTTCGTTAAGGTTGTTACCTTGCTGCCTTCGGGTGATCTTGTGGACTTTCTCTTTGTACTTCTTCACTTTTGCGTCCGGCAAGATGAGATATTCTTTCCAGAAGTCAAATCCTAGAAAACGGAATCCTTCATCGAATTGCACCACTTTCGTTTTCTCTGGATGCATTCTCAGCTGAAGTTCCCCTTCTAAGATGGTTTTTGCCGTTTGGTATGCTTCTTCTGCTCGCTCCTTTGTTTTGCAAAGAATAACTGCATCATCTGCATATCTGACCACAGCAAACCCCTTCTCCTTCATACTCCAGTCGAAATGATTCAGATATAGATTCGCAAGTAATGGACTGATGACCCCGCCTTGTGGGGACCCGACTAACGTTTCATGGAACTGATCATCTTCCATGACTCCTGCGGTGAGCCATCCGCGAATGAGCGTCAGCACTTTACCGTCGGTTATTCGTTCACGAACCTTTTCCATCAGCAGTTCATGCGGAATTTCATCGAAAAAGGATATAATGTCGAGGTCTACCACATAGTCGTATCCGCCGCGCTTTGCTCGTCGAATCGTGTTTATTGCTTGATGCGCAGAGTATCCAGGTCGGAAGCCAAAGCTGTAGTAGTAGAAGTCTTGCTCAAAGATCGGCTCGATGATTTGACGTACAGCCTGCTGGCATACGCGATCTCGGATTGTGGGAATGCCTAACGGTCTTAACTTCCCGTTTTCCTTCTCGATGAAATGTCGCCTGACAGGGTCGGGTTTGTACCGATCTTGTTGCAGTAGCCTTTGGATTTCCTTTAGGTTGATGCCTATGTTCTTCTCGAACATACCAATGCTTACCCCATCAATTCCGCCACTTCCTTGATTCTTCTTTACTGCCAGCCAGGCTTCATTCAGATTGTCCATTTGATATATTTTGTCGATCAGGGAGTAGTATCGTCGTTTCGGTTTCATTGGTGTTTCACCACCTTTACCTGCTACTCACCAAGCTGATCTTGTTCGCGCTACAGATGATCGATTCCTTACTCGTTCTACCTCATGCAACCGCGTGTTAGAAAAAATTTTTTTTCAATCGCTCCTGTTGCCTGAGGTGTACTCAGGTCGCCAGTTTGCCTCTATCCCCAAGCGCTATCTCGCTCTCGGCGGGACGCACCCTCTTGGTCATACCCTCTCTGGTTTAAGGCGCTTACGATCTCCACTCACTTGAACTCACAGTCTTTGACGAAGCACGTTCCCTTTGCCTCTGTCTTCCCTCTTTTGAAGTGGAAGCAGGTTATGCGACTAAGAATATTTTTTTCCCCACGCGCATACTCATCCGAGTTTTCCCCTCTAGACTGTTACCAGCTTTCATCGGCTCAGACTTATTCGCTACTACGGAACGATCCGCCATCTCGCAGTTCATCGATTTGGCTTTCCCCTTAGGGTTATACCTTGCCTACCTCACACGCGTTTGCGCAGAGGAAACTACGAGACTTCCCCTCAGTTATCTGCACATTCTGTTCCATCCATCCTGACCCTAATCACGTAGATGAGCCTTGCAGGTCATATCCCTTTCGCGCTTTCCTGCAAGATATGCCTATGGCATAGATTTCCCCGTTTTTCCGGCGGGTCATCCAACATCTCCGCCACCTCTGGTTCACCGCATTCCGGGCTGGACTTTGCCTGCAGGCCCTTCGGATTCCCCCTCGCGAGAGACACCCTGCCAATCCTTCTCCTACTGGAGTTAGGACTTCTGCTTCGGCTACGGCACTTTAAAGGGTAAAGTTACCGAGTGGATTTGAACCACTTAGATTGTGCGACTGTGAGGCGCACAAAAAAAGAATCAACCAATAGGTCGATTCAAGATATGTTGGGGTTACAGGGTTGTATATTTGAGTTCTAGCTCGGATATGTCATCGTCCATTGGTACGGCAACTTCTTTGATAAGCCCCTTCTTCACTAGCTTGTTAAGCAACAGCGGCAGCTCAGCACTCACCTCAATTAGAAGCGGATGAAGCTGCAATTCCTCTACGCTGACAGGCTTCTCATTTTCTGCGAGAACCGTGATAATTCCTTTGCAGCAGCGTTCCATTTTGGACATAACAGAAAATTCACAAGCAAGCAGCACGAGTTGAACCCTTTGCTTGATTGTCTCCTTGCTCATCGTTAGTTCCTCATAGAGCTTGTATACCCCCGGGTTAATGGAACGAATTTGTTTCCATACTGTAATCTCAGGGTGATACCCCTCCTCGATGATAACAATGCGCGCCCAATGGTGTAGAGCTTCGAGTATGTTGTTGAAAGCATCCAGCAAATGCTCATCAAGAAGGTATTCCTTACTTTGCAGGTATTTTCGCAGAAATAATGAAAATTCAATAAGTAGTTTGTGTTCTCGTAAATCCGCAGGAAATTCAAGCATTCTATGGCGAAGGCCTTCTAAGTATGTATGGTGATCCAGAAGTATCTCCCCTTTTAACAGCCAATGAATGATATTACGGTTCTCTCCGTTCCGAATCCATTGCTCAAGTGTAGCCGGCTCAATCCATCTTTCTTGTATACGAAGGTCCTCTCTTATATAATTAAAAGTATAATTGTTCAGACTCAGATTACTTGTAATTATGAGAAGCAGTATATCGAACCCGTCTGTCAGCGCGGGAAGCTGCTTAGGGTTATCAACCGACATGACACTGATAATTTGTTCGTCACTGCGGAACTTAAGCAATAGCTGCTCTTTATCGATTCCCATGGGTATCAGAAGCTCCTGTCTTGATTTGGATATTATTTATTTCTACAAGGAAGATGGAGTTTCCTGCTGAATACTGTGACAATTCACACAAAAAACGGTTAGAGCAACCAGTGGAGAGGAAGTATGGAAAGTGCGTTTTAAATCTAGCAAGGTGAATGAATTTCGACTTTGGGGACTTGCCTTAACAATGGGCGGGATGCTGCTTATGATCGTCGGACTTGCAGGTATTGTTTTTGATTGGGGACAGGTCGGCAGAATAATGGCCATTATCTTTATGATTATCGGAATGATCACCATGATGGTCAGCATGGGTATATATTTTTGGCGGGGATGCTTTCTACCTCTGCAACCGTCCTAGACTGCCCCGAATGCGGAAGACGTACGAAGATGCTCGGCAAGACCGACCGCTGCATGTTTTGCAAAACGATCTTGACGGTCGATCCACAGTATCAGGCAGAAGATCAAGAATCTCCAAACCTAGGCAGTATGCAGTCACTAGAACCAAATCGAGATCATGAGCATAAGCCTCATTGATCCAATAATTAATGAGTTCAACGTTCACTTAAAGACGCAAGTGTTTGTCTAGTGCGAAAAAAGCCGACCCGTTATGGGCCGGCTTTCTTCATGTCTGCGGATTCATTATGCAGCGTTTCATCAATTGTGTTCCACATTTCTTTAGTCTCAAAGCCGCGCCTCCATGAGGCTATACCAGCTAAATCGTATTTATGAGCCAATCCAACTCTTGATTGAACGGATATCTCATCTTCCAGCCAAATCCGCACAAGGTTATCCCCATCTTTGAATTCCACATAATTCTGCCCCGCATCCGGCAAAAAGACAGGTGTCAGCTTTTTTCTCTTTGATGATGGACTGAGCTTGTTCCATGGAGAGCGTCTTGGATCTCACCACTGTTTTGCCATTCTTTGTTTGTTCTGTCCATTGGCGTGTATAAAATGGCATTCCTAGCACAACCTTAGATGATGGAACCTTCTCTACATCCAAAAGCTGCACAAGCGATTTCTCTGCCCAAGGCAACGAAGACACTGAACCTGATTTGGGACTGGTAGCCCAATATTCGTCGTAAGCCATAAGCATCATGTAGTCAACAACTTCCCCCAAAGCAGGCCTGTCATAAAATACGGACCACATTTCGTTGGATGACTTCGGCGTGACGTCAATAGAAACCGCCAGTCCTTGCTCATGCATGAGAGGAGTCATTTCCCGAACGAATTGTACTAGGTTCTCTTTGTCTTTTACATATACATTTTCAAAATCGATATTGAAGCCTTGCAAATCGTAAGTCTTCGCGAATCCAAGCAGCTGTTTAATCATTTTCATGCGCAGATCATAGGTAGATAACGCTTTAGAGGTCCGATCCGGCTCAAAACCATTGCTAAACAGTGCCCACACCTGATAATTACGAGCGTGAGCCCACTTCACATAAGCGGAATCTGCAGAATTGCTGACTTTGCCCGTGTCGTTAGCCAAGGAGAACCAGGTGGGACTAATGACGTTCAGGCCAGGCATGTCAGAAATTTTGGAGGTGTCGGGATTCTTCGATATGACATGCTCCCATGTTACATTTAGTTTGCCCTCAGGTGGCTTCGGTGCGAATTGCGCTTCTTCACCTTTTTGAACAGGTATGGTTTCTTCGTGGTCCAGAGTAACGGCACCCTTTTTAACATAACCTATTGGCCCTGTTTTCTGCTGGACTTGGAGCCAGCCATTCTCCTCGCCCAGGATTATGACCTGCTCGTCAGGTGCCGCCTCAGAGACTATTGGCATTTTTACCGAAGCGCCGGTCCGAAGCTGCGTTTTGTCCTGAGCATTCATTTTCCCCCATTGAACATGATCGCCTTGTTTGAACAGCATCACCGCACCGGATGCATCCGATTCTCTAATTTCGATATGATACAATTCCTGGAGTGGATCAATCGGCACGTAGATCTCTTGATCCTTCTTCTCTACCGGGAACGATAATGTATACGGTTTCTCATTCATAAAAGCGGAAAGCTCACTTGTTTTAAAACGCAGAACCTTGTCTTTCGTTGTTATAATTACGGAATCGCTTGACTTCTCAAAGACAATCGTCGGATCAATCCATTCCTGGATAAGTTCGAGAGGAAGCTTGATAGCATCTTTTTCACCAATTGCACTGGTCTTAAAGTATTTGCCTTGGTAAAAGACAGGTTTGCTTAGATCATGAAAATCGGTGGCTACATGCTGCTTATTAGGCGCCAAGTACCGGAAAAAGAAATATACGATACCGGATGCAAGTATCAAAAGAACAATGAATAACAGGAATATAATCCGTCCTATCGATTTTTTTTTGCGTCGAGCCCTTGGTTCGGTCAAAGGTGGATACAAGTTTTCACTTCCTTTTAGCCATTTACAAATAGAAAAACGTGTTATCCGCTTCTCGATAAGAAGGTTCAAACACGTTTATTATACAATAGAATACGTATAAAAGAGGAATTCTGCGAGATGTGTTAATGTTTGGTAATCCCCGTGCAATCCGGGCAAACACCGTAAACTTCGAGTCTATGCCCTCGGACTTGAAAGCCCGTCTGAACGGCGGCCGTCGCCTCAACATCGTGGAGCGGAGGATATTCAAAATCAGTGATCTTGCCGCATACCTCACAAAGTGCGTGGTAATGATCCGTCATATCCGCATCAAATCTGCTGGAGCTGTCACCGTAAGTCAGTTCACGAACGAGTCCCGCTTCGATAAACACTTTGAGATTATTGTAAACCGTGGCAACACTCATATTCGGAAACTTCGTTTCAAGCGCTTTATAAATGTCATCAGCAGTCGGATGAGTCATGGAATCCAGTAAATAAGATAGAATGGCGTGCCGCTGCGGGGTCATTCGTACTCCTGTTGTTTTTAACTTGGCAAGAGCCTGTTCTAGTTGTACTACCATGAATTCTCACCACCTGATGTGTTATCTGTAATGCTTTACATTATATTGTACGTGCGTTTACAGACTTTTGTCAACGTGGCGCTACTTGTTTTTGCGTGATTCAAGCAGGAACACGACCATCCCCGCAAGGATTAAAACAACAGACCCAATGTAAGAACCGAAGAGGTCGAAGATTGCTTCAAACCATCTCGGCTTGGAGCTGAGCAGAAAAAACAGAACACCAGCCGCAATGAGCAAAACACCGAGGTTGCTGCCGCGCATAAGCTTATAAATAGGATCATCTAAATCGTCTTGAGCGGCAAGCTCGCCCAACTCGTTCCGACGATTAGTTCTGTCTGTTGATTGCAGCGCATCAAACAGGTTGTAAAAATAAATGACCGGCAGGATTAATGCAAAGAAGGTCATAAGAGCAGTGCTTGTATGCTCCTGTGTATTAAGGCCCACCATCATCACAATATCGATAATAATGAGCATCATAATAAATAGGCCGCGCTGCATCAGGCCTAAATATAGGTGTCCTGTGCCTGGAACGAGGAACGCCAAAGCACCGGTAACCCATTTCCGCTTCTTTGGAGACTGATTATATGGTGAGGTATAGGCGCTGTTGACATAGGACATGTTGGAATTCGATGAAAAAGGCTTGCCGAGCAGATCATCCTGCTGTGAAAAATCTGTAAAGCGATCGTGTTCTCTTGGAATGTTCAAGTGTTAAAACCTCCGTTCTAGGCATATTAGGAAGGAAGATAGTGAGTTAAGTCAGCTATATAAGAGGAAAGCTGGTTAATTCCTGAGTCAATCGTGACTAGCTTATGTATGAGTCCAGACTGGATAAAGAGAATGGTGGCTGCCGATGCGATGAGTCCATGAAGAAGCTGACTTTTGCGTCGGGATGAAGCGGCCTTAGGTCTTGGAGTTGAGGCGCTTGGAGCTGAGACACTCTCCTCCAGCACTTGACGCATGACCCGGTCCGTAAAGCCATCGGACGTTGACTCAAGCGGCATTTCATCAAGTAGGTTATTCAGGTATGACGTGAACTGCTCGTTGTCCTCCTGCTTCCTGTTCATGTGGATTCACCTCCAACCATTTCTGCTTAAGCAGCGCCTTGCCCCGATACAGCCTAGTCTCAATCGTTTTGACAGGTAAACCCGTTACTTGCGACATCTCTTGATAGGACAGCTGCTTATAGTGATACAAATACAAAATCACTCTGTATTTATCGGGGAGGCCCGCCAGCAAATTTTGTATTTGCTGCCTTTCATCCTTTATGAGCGTCATTTGTTCAGGCTGTTCCTTGGGCTCCGTAAGCCACCCCTTCATTTTATCCAAGAGGGCCACGTACGGCTTCCGCTTCTGAGTGCGTCTGTAGTCGCTCACCATGTTGACTGTCATTCGATATAACCAGGTAGTAAGCTTCGATTCTCCACGGAAGCCAGGTAGCGAGCGATACAGCTTGACGAACACTTCCTGGGTTAAGTCCTCAGCAGTCTCCCTGTGCTCTACCATTTTGTAGATGAGCGTATAAATGTAATTCTTATGACGCTCTACCATGATCCGATAGGCTTCGGTCTGACCTTGACGGATCATCTCCACAAGCTGCTCATCCGTCAAATTGTCCATGCTTGGCACCCCCTTCCATTCGTACAAAAGCTTAGACGCCTGGCTGTTCAGATCCCCTTCACTTACACCTTACTTTTTTCAATGACAACTTCTTCCACTCCAATAATTTTGTTAACACCTTCTAAAACGGATATAATAACGGCCGGTTTAGGAACCGTAACATAGAACGTGAGCTGGATCACCTTCATGTCAGGAGAGCGATCACTCTTTTGATCTTCCATTGCAATTTTGCGGATGTCTACTTTCTTCTCATCAAGCAATGCTGTAATGGAGGCTAAAATACCCGGTTGATCGGTAGCCGTTATTTTGAGGATGCGAAGCTTTTTACCGCTAAAATATTTGTGCTCCACTTTGTTAAGGATCCACAAGCTGATCAGCACCATCATACAGGCCAAAACTGCCGGGTAGTAGAAGCCCGCTCCTACAGCCAAACCGATGCCGGCAACAACCCAAAGCGATGCCGCGGTCGTTAGCCCTGTAATTGACCTGCCGTTAAATATAATCGTACCCGCGCCTAAAAAACCAATGCCGCTAATCACCTGAGCAGCAAGTCGGGAGGGGTCGATCCGAACGTTCACTTCATTGACGAAAGCGCTAAAGCCGTACATGGATAGAAGCATCACAAGCGCTGAACCTACACATACAAGTATGTGCGTTCTCAGACCCGCGGCATGGCTGCTCACTTCCCTCTCGAAGCCGATAAGCCCTCCCAAGAGAAGCGCTAAAAACAAACGTATCGTGACATGTAATTGATCGATGACCCATGGGTTACTCATATAATGTTCACTCCTCGATGTAGATTCAAGATGCAGACTCAATCAGATCATCCTGCGGGACGTTCGAAGACAGTCAAGGTAATCCCAGGACCGACAGTGAGCGTGCGTCGCTTGGCGAATCCAAAGCTTTGGTATAATTCAACGGCCGGGTAGTTGGCTGCGCCAGTCGAAACAACAAAGCGTGAAGCTCCACGCTCCTCTTGCTCTGCGAGCACGAACTGGAGCAAGCTACTTGCAATCCCGCGGCGAAAGTAATCCGGATGAACCATCATACGGCAGATTGTTACAACTGACCCGTCACAGGAATAGGAAATAACGCCCGCAAGCGTGCTCACTCCATCATCATCCAGGAAATAGCCGATAAACGTTTCCGTAGAGGAACGAATCGACGCGATTCCATCTTTAAGCGGAGGAATATCCTCAAAGCCGATCAGTTGAGCTTCTACCCGGTAAGAAGCCGTTTGCAGAGTGAGTAGTGTAAGAATCTCTTCATTGGTTTCTAAAGGAAGCTTCCTAATGGTCATAGCTATGACTTTCCCCCCTTATATGTGTATAGGTAATTAGTCATTTAATAAGAAAAAAAGTGGTGTCCTTATACAGGATCACCACTCTCATCTTATCATTTGCTATTGAGACACTCCACTATTAATTTGTTGACAAGTCCTGGGTTCGCCTTGCCCTTGGTCTCTTTCATCACTTGCCCAACAAGGAAGCCAACGGCTTTCTCCTTGCCCGCTTTATAGTCGGCGACTGACTGAGGACTGCCGTCTACGACCTTTTCTACGATTGCTTTAATCGCGCCCTCATCGCTGATTTGCACCAGACCTTGCTCCTCAACAATTTTCTGTGGATCTTTGCCGGATTCGATCATCTCTTTGAATACGGTTTTGGCGATTTTACTGGAGATCGTGCCTTTCTCGATCAAGCCGATCATTTCGCCCAGCCCTTTGCCTGTTACCTTCACATCCTGCAGCTCCAGGTTATTCGCATTCAGGTATCCAAGAAGATCACCCATGATCCAGTTAGAAACCGCTTTGGCGTCTTTCGTATACTGCAGGCTCTCCTCAAAGAAATCGGCCAGCTTCATCGAAGCTGTGATGACTTCGGCATCATAGCTAGGAAGACCATGCTCACTCGTATATCTCGCTTTACGCGCATCCGGCAGCTCTGGAATTGATTCTCTAACACGATCCTTCCAAGCATCGTCTATGTAAAGGCTGACCAGGTCCGGGTCCGGGAAGTACCGGTAATCGTGCGCCTGCTCTTTGCCACGCATGGTCAAGGTTTTGCCTTGGGCATCATCCCAGCGGCGTGTCTCCTGCACGACTTCACCGCCGCTGCGGAGAATATCCGCTTGGCGAAGCTCTTCATACTCGAGACCTCTTTGAACGCCGCGGAACGAGTTCATGTTCTTGAGTTCGGCTCTTGTGCCGAATTTCTCTTGTCCGACAGGGCGCAAGCTGATGTTCGCGTCGCAGCGAAGAGAGCCCTCTTCCATTTTGACATCGGAAACGTCGCAATACAGCATGATTGCTTTCAGCTTCTCGAGATACGCGCGCGCTTCTTCCGGGGAACGCAGGTCTGGTTCCGATACGATTTCGATCAAAGGTGTTCCAACACGGTTGAAATCAACCAGGGAAGCATACCCTCCATCCACATGCGTCAGCTTACCGGCGTCTTCCTCCAGGTGAACACGGGTAATGCCGATTCGTTTTGTTACACCGTTCACTTCGATATCGATCCAGCCGTTCTCGCCAATCGGTTGATCATATTGGGAGATTTGGTACGCTTTAGGTGAATCTGGGTAAAAGTAATTTTTGCGGTCAAACTTGCTATTCGTTGCAATCGTGCAGTTCAGCGCCATTGACGCTTTCATCGCGTACTCTACCGCTCTGCGGTTCAATACAGGCAGCACGCCAGGGTGCCCCAAGCAAACCGGACAGGTGTTGGTGTTCGGCGGCGCTCCGAACGAGGTTGCGCAGCCGCAAAATATTTTGGATGCGGTATGAAGCTCCACATGGACCTCCAGACCGATGACTGTTTCAAATTGGGTATCCGTCGTTACCGTCAAGATGTCGTGCCTCCTTATAACTAAAGTGATTCCTGCTTACAATTGAGGGCGTTGTTTATGATGGTCGGTGTTCTGCTCAAAGGCATGCGCCACGCGAAGAACAGTCGACTCATCCAGTGCCTTGCCGATGATTTGCAGTCCAACCGGCATTCCGCCGACGAAGCCGCAAGGAACGCTGATTGCAGGAACACCGGCCAAGTTCACCGGAATTGTCATAATATCATTCAAGTACATCGTCAGCGGATCGTCCGTCTGTTCGCCGATTTTGAACGCCGGGGTTGGCGCAGTAGGCCCGATGATGACATCATACTTGGCAAACACATTATCGAAGTCCTGCTTGATTAAGGTACGGACTTTTTGCGCTTTCAGGTAATAAGCGTCGTAGTAGCCTGAGCTAAGCGCATAGGTGCCTAGCATAATACGGCGCTTCACTTCGGGACCGAAGCCTTCGCTGCGGGACATGTGGTACACGTCGAGCAGGTTGCGCGCGTTATCGGAACGCACCCCTGTAGCGGACGCCGTCAAAGCGAGCCAGGTTGGAGGATGCTTCCGACGAAGCAAGCAAGTAGTAGGTAGCAACCGCATATTCGGAATGAGGCATGTCCACTTCTTCCCCAGACAGCACCCAGACCTTCCAGCACTTTGAGTGCTTCCAGCACTTTATCCTTCACGGCAGGGTCGATACCCTTGCCCATGTATTCCTTCGGTACGCCTATACGTAAGCCTTTGACATCGCCGGTAAGAGCGCTCAAATAGTCGGGAATGTCGACCTTCGCTGACGTCGAATCGCTAGGATCATGTCCAGCGATCGCTTGAAGCAGATAGGCCGAGTCTTCCACGTTCTTGGTCAGCGGTCCGATTTGGTCAAGCGAGGATGCAAAAGCAACCAAGCCAAAACGGGAAACAAGACCGTAAGTCGGCTTCATGCCGACGATGCCGCAATAAGCGGCGGGTTGACGAATCGATCCGCCGGTATCGGAGCCGAGCGCGAAATACACCTCGCCTGCTGCAACTGCCGCAGCGGAGCCGCCGCTGGAGCCGCCTGGAACATACTCGATGTTCCACGGATTATAGGAAGGATGGAAAGCAGAATTCTCGTTGGAGCCGCCCATGGCGAACTCGTCCATGTTCAGCTTGCCGATGGTCACGGTTTGTGCGTCTTTCAGCTTGCGTACGACAGTGGCATCGTAAATCGGATTGTAATTCGATAGAAACTTGCTGGCGCAAGTCGTTTTCAAGCCTTCTGTTACAATGTTATCCTTGATGCCGATCGGAAGTCCGAACAAAAGCCCTCTAGAGCTGTCTCCAAGCAGCTGCTCATCCAGCTTCTTTGCGGACTCGCGAGCTCCTTCTTCATCCAGCGTAAGAAAAGCTTGGACTTTCCCGTCTACTTCCTTGATTCGTGTATAAGATTGATCCACTAAATCGGCTACCTTCAGCTCTTTGCTGTGCAGCTTATTGTGGAGTTGTTGTAAGGTTAGATCAAACAAAGACAACGACAGGCACTCCCTTCCATATGTATGTAATCTTATTCCAGCACAGCCGGAACTTTAAATTGGCCGTCTTCTTCATCCGGCGCATTCAGCAGCACTTTTTCGATCGGCAGCGATGGTCTTGTTTCGTCCTCGCGCATCACGTTCACAAGCGGCATCGCATGGCTCGTCGGTGCTACATCGTCCGTATTCAGCTCATTGAGCTGCTCGGCATATTTCAAAATCGCGTTGAGCTGATTGGTAAACTCATCCTTCTCATTTTCCGAAAGATCCAATCTAGCCAGCTTGGCCACATGTTCTACATCCATTTTGGTAATGCTCATTCCTCTACACCCTTTGCATGCACATCAAGTCATTCTTTTCATTATATCCCAACCATCCACCAAAAGTGAAGCGAGCCACACCATGCAAAAAGCTCCGATTCGTGCAGCATCGTTTGCGTTGATGCTGACGTACGGAGCGTATCGGTTTGAGCATTATTAATGAAGAGATTCTGTATGCCTAACTATTGAATGAATCCGGTATCCATGGCTGCGGCTTTTTCCTTCAGCACGTAGTACTTTAATTTGGCGGCTTCCAATACTGTTTCGTTCTGACGGACCTTAATCATAAATGTTTGCAGATCGTGCTTGGATATCACGCCGACATTGTAGCGGAGCTGGACTTTTTCAAATCGGCCTGAATGTCGTTCACATTGCGCTTTGCCGTTAGGCACGCTTGGTACGCATTTTGTGCATCATGATACGTAGCTTGAATTTTCTTGGTGAGCTCCAGCCTCGTCTGCTCGTTCTTCTGTCCGGCCAGCGCCTGATTGACTCCAAGGTATTGATCACCGTACGTATTCTGGGTCACCGAATGCCCTGATTCCCAGACCGCTTCATCGATGTTATTGCCTGCCATCTTCATCTGATAGGAATTGGTGAGCAGCGTGATGGTGTCACTCTCTTTCACAGGTTCAATCGCAATCGGCTCTATATCTTGGAGTACCTGATTCGGGTTATAGGAAATCCCGATATCCGTACACTGCTGTACCAGTGCTAGACGGAAATTGTTCGTTAACGTTACGATGTCGTCTTTTTGTTTAGCCAAAGCCTTCTGTGCAGACTGCACAGCATCAAGAGAAGCCAAGCCCTGCTGCTCCAGCATGGATGCGCGCCTTAGCTCCTTTTCGATGACCAATTGGTACTCCTGCATAAAATCAAGCTGCTTCTTTTGGCCAAGGAGCTGCGCATACTGTGCGATCATCATCAGGCGGATCCCCGCTTCCGCTTCATCCGATTGCAATAAAGAGTTCCGCTGATCGGTGTCGAGCTGATGCACGGCCGTACTCATCTGTGCTCGCTGTGAGCTGATGATGGTATTCATCCCTCCAGCCAAAGCGCCCAAGCCCTGAAGCATTTGATTCATGGCCGTGTTCTGCATAATGGTCCAAGACAATTCCACCGGATCTGTAATCGCAGGCAGGCCGGGCGTATTGGCAATCTCATCAGGGGTATTCGGCAGGTGTGCGGGTGTGAAGGAAGGGCTGCCCATATTGTCAAGCTGCTCCTGGAGATCCCCTTTTCTTACTGCCTTGCGCTGCATATTTTAATGTAAGCATGGCGAGGTTGTGCGAATTCTTCAAGGCACGGTCCAGCACCTCATTCAGATTCAAGGTGTCGACTGTATCCAGCGATTCGGAGAATACGTAAACATTCTGGTTAGGATCGTCGTCATCGATACTCCCTGTGGTATCCGCGTAAAGAACAGGCTGCATCGCTGTAAATATCAGGAATGCAGCGGATAAGGAGATAAGCGTTTTTTTCATAGCTGTCGCATCCTTCTGTATAGAATCATGCCGATAGGTTGGTCCCCTGATGAAGGGCATGGACACTGTCTGCTTCGGCGTCTACTGTTTGTTTTTTGGAAAATACAACGAACCTCGTTAGCAGCAAAGCGATGAAATACGTTATCGTACCTGTTAAAACCAGTGCAACGCAATCCTTCCAAATCACCGTAAAATCATTGCCTTTGATAAAAATATTGCGGACACCGTCCAGAAAGTAAGTCAGAGGCAGCATGTGTCCGACAACTTGCAGCGCTTTGGGCATCGCTTCAAACGGCCAGGTGAATCCGGAGAGCATAAAGGAAGGCACTGCGATCAGCATGGCTGTCTGGGTGGAGCCGAGCTGATTGCCCGAGAACAAGCTGATCAAGTAGCCGATTCCGCTTACGGCGAAGGTGAAGCTTACGATTACGGCAGCTCCGGTAAGCAGGCTGCCGCCCATCGGGGCTTCAAATACATAGAGCGCGACTACAAACGCCACGGCGGTATTGCATAGATTTATTAAAAAATAGGGAGCCGTTTTGGCATAGGCGATCCTCCAGGGATTCCGTTTCCACTGAGCAAAGCGCTCCCACGTGCCGTTGTCCTTATCCCTTGTTATGGTTAAAGCAATGCCCAGAAACAGCACCTGCTGCAAAATGGCTCCCATCAAGCCGTACAGCATAAAGTCGCTGTAGTTAAAGGTAGAATTATACATAATCCGGTACCGGTACGGGATCGGAGATAAGGTATTCATCACCTGCTCGTCTTGCAGGCCCTGCTGAAGCTGCAGCTTTTTCATGGAATAGCCCATGCTAAAGGTCGTAATGACTTCATTCGCACCCTTAGTGGCGGAATTTGAAATCATCATGTTGCTGCCGTCAATCAGTGTTAGTAGAGGAAGCGTCTCGCCATGCTTCAATCTCGCTTCAAAATCACTCGGTATCACAAGACCCACCTTGGCTGAGCCTGTGGCCAGCGCCTGCTTGACTTCTTC
This sequence comes from Paenibacillus hexagrammi, assembly GCF_021513275.1. NCBI lineage: Bacteria > Bacillati > Bacillota > Bacilli > Caryophanales > Paenibacillaceae > Paenibacillus > Paenibacillus hexagrammi. The sequence continues at coordinate 4,999,053 of NZ_CP090978.1, forward strand.
TTCCGTATGAAGCTCTTTCGTAACTTGAAAGGATTCACTCTCTTCGAAGGCTTGAATGACTTGCCGGCTAAGGGGGCTCTGATCCTGATCGAGCACAACCGTTGCCATCCCGGTGACCTTATGATGAACATAGATCGAGCCAAACAAGAGTGTATACATAATAGGAACAAGGAATAAGATCGCAAACAAACGGCGGTCCTTAATAATGTGCATCCATTCTTCAGCGATTAGCTTGCCGACACGAAGCTCCATGATTCATCACCCTTCCGATCTGCCGTTCCATATGAGTGTCATGCCTGTCGGCGTATGCTCCGGCAAGCTGCCTAGCTCCACCTTAATGCCGAATGATCGAATATCGGTCTCTCCTGCGCTCTGAGTGGCCTTCTTGATGGCAAAATCCGGAGCCGCCGCAACGGTAGACACCGTTCCTTCAAGCTTCTCGCCTGTAGCCAGCATCGTCATGCTGATCTTATCCCCGGCCTTAAGCCCTGCTAGGGAAGTCTCGGGCATATAAAATTTGGCCCAGCGCCCTTCCACTGACTGCATCGTGAACACCGGGAAGCCGGAACCAACAAGCTCGCCAACCTGCGCGGACTGGGACAGGATGACACCATCACTCGGTGCGAGCAGCTCGGTATAGCTGAGGTAGGTTTCCGCCTCCAGCTGTGCGGCCTTTGCCTGATTCTCCGCGGACTCGGCGGATTGAATCGCTCCGTGCGCCTGCTGTACAGCCGCTTCCGCTGCGGCGACGTCGCCCTGTCTCACTTTCACGGTCTCACGATTCGCTTCCGCCAATGACAAAGCAGCTTTCGCCTGCTCCAGCAGCGCTTCTGCTCCCCGGATCTCTTCCTCACGTGGACCTTGTGTCGCCATATTGAGCTGCTGCTCTGCGAGGTCCCGTTTCATCTTAGCCTCCTGGTAGCTGGCTTTCACTTTATCTATATCCGCTTGCGCAACAAGACCCTCTTCAAGCATCGCATTCAACCGGCCGAGGTTCTGCTCTGCAAGAAGAAATACCTCTTGCGCGGCTTGATACTGAATCTCCGCCTGCTTCTTCTCTTCAGGCCGTGCGCCATTGTGCAGCCCGTCGACTTTAGCCTGCGCCGCCTTCACGGCAGCCTGTGCCTGAGCGACCTGCTGCTCGGCCGTATCAGCAGTCACCGCTACGCCCGCGATTCCCTGCTGCTTCTTGGCCTCTGCTGTCGCACTCGCCCCCTTGGCCTCAGCAATCTTGCCCTGCGCGAGAGCTACAGCCGCTTTGGCCTGCTCCACCTTTGCAGCGATCTCATCGCTTTGCAGCCGTGCGAGCACCTGGCCCTTTTTCACAGCATCTCCTTCCTTCACAAGGATTTCCGTAACCCGTCCTCCTACCTTGAAGCTCGCGCTGACTTCATTTGCTTCAATATAAGCCGTTGGATGTGTTTGATTAGCTGCTTCTGTCTGGCTTACCGCTTCTTTGGATGTTAATAAAAACGCACTAGCCCCGATGACAGCCGCCATACCTATATAGACCATCGGTCGAATAAATCGCATACATATGCCTCCATCTCGATATCATGATGTACTTCATTCCGAAATTATGAAATTGCCAACCCATTCATCAAATATAGATTGAGCAGCTCCGAGATTTTCTCATCTGTTAATGGCGGTTCGTGCTGCTCCCAGTCAAACACAAGAGCAACATACATTTTAAACACAATAAAGGCCGTAATCTTAGGATCGCAAGGTTTCATGGATCCACTCGACACGGCACGTTCAATGTGCTGGCTCATGAAATCAATTACTTCCCGTTCAATACTGGTCAAGGCCTGCTGGGCAACTTGATTGCCGTATTGCTGCACTTCATGTGACAGCTGGATTAAAAGCTCGTGCTCTTTCCTGAACAGCAAAATCCCATAGATGGCTCTATGGATTCTTTCGTGCGTGGTTTGCTCTTGATCAATCGCCTGCTGCGCGACAGCTTTCATCTCTGCTACAAGTGACTGAACAATCGCGTGAAGGAGCACCTCTTTATTTTCAAAGAAGGTATAAATTGTAGCCTTGCCTACACCTGCAATCTTGGCGATTTGATCCATCGTCGTTCCTTTATATCCGAACAGGGAGAACGATTTTTTCGCCGATTCCATGATCAATATTTGTTTGGCATCCATGTCTATGCTCACTCTCCGTCAGAACTAAAATACTATTTCAGTTTTATGTTCGGTTATTAATTTACCATGTATGATTTCATTTATCAATAACTTTCCTTGGAAAAATCAGCATCTCCTTTTTAGCAGGATTTCCATGAGCGTTGTAGTAATACTACCTATAGAATTGACCATTGGAGGAAAATCATGAGTGACTGCATGAACTGCAATCGAGTAGAACCGATTCAAGATACAGGCTATGTATGGCTGCGGCCATCCGCTGCTTTTGCACTGAATAAAATGGAGCAACTAGGTGCCAGTCATGACTTCTGCGCCCATTCCGGCAGTAAAGCATACTATTTGCACTATGAACATAAAGAAACCTTGTTGGATGTCTTCGCCACTTTGCGGCGCATCTGCACCCCTGAGGATATTAAAGAGGTTTCCATGCTTCTTACGACTAGCCCTGATCTTGAACCGCCGCAAACAGGATGGCTGCATATGGATACTTATTTCTCCAGGATGCAGCATCACGACCTTGTTAGCATTATTCAGGCCAAACGGTTTGCCAGCTATATGCAGCCAATCGCAGCCACGGAGAGCAACACAGTTTACGGGTATGAATTCTTGCTTCGCCCCGCACCGGACGGACAAGCGTTCCAGCCCTATCAATTATTTCAAGTGGCTCAAGAGACGGGATTGCATTCATTCCTCGACCGGGCAGCTCGCATCTCGGCCATTGAAACCAGTCACGCTCATCTCCCTAAGGGGTTGAAAAGATTTATTAATTTTTTACCGTCTTCGATTTATAATCCGAATTACTGTTTGAGCCACACGTTTGAGGCTATTCAGCGGTTTGATCTGGATCCGGCGGATTTTGTATTTGAGGTTGTAGAAACGGAGCATATTGCGAGCGTGAATCATTTGCGCAGCATTTTTGAGGTATATAAACGGGCAGGCATTCAGGTAGCGTTGGATGATGTGGGCGCAGGTTATTCCACCATCGACGTCTTGAACGAACTGAAGCCCGATTTTGTGAAAATTGACCGTGATCTGATCGACGGCTGTGACCTTGACCTCTCCAAGCAGCATAAAATTAAGCAAATCGTGAAGGCTTCTTCTGCTTTCGGCGCTAAAGTGCTGGCGGAGGGAATGGAGCGAAAGGAAGAGTGGGAATTCTGCAAAATGGCCGGGATTCCTCTCGCGCAGGGCTACTTGATCGGCAAGCCTTCTGCGGAAAAACTGCAATCTGATGTGATCGTGATCGCGTAACGATAAACAGGACCCGGTGTCTTTTCACCGGGTCCTCAGTTTGTTCATCAAGTGAAAATGAAGATCTCCGAAGTGTTCGGAGAAGCGTAGCACTCTCTTAGAAAAGCTACTTAAGATCAGATCCAAGCTTTCAAGCTGATTTGCTTCATGAAATCCTCTCGGGACTGTACTTCCTTGCCCGTCTCCGCTTGTTCATCTGTTTCTTCACCATTCATAATACGGCGGAACAGTTCCTCATTCTTCGTAGCAAGCGCATAGTCAATCAAGGCTTCCCGCTCAATGCGCTCCGCTTCCTCCTGCAGCAGGACTTCTTCCAGTTCTATATCTGACGCAGGCACGTAATAATGCTTGTTATCCTTCGGCACTCGGATGACGTAATCAAATACATTATCCGCATTCCGGTCGTATGCAATTAAATAACCATATTGTCCGATTGGCAGATTCTGTTCCAAACTATCTGCAATCACGATAACTTTCTCACCTAGACGAAGCATTGCAACTCCCCCATTCCCATGAAGCCTGGCAGCTTTCAGCATGTCGAAACTTGCTAGTATATAAATCTATGAATAATGTACTAAAAAATTGGGAGAGTGTCCAATGAAAGAGAATCGTTTTGTTCATATTTGCTTCATAATTGTGGAATATACTAGAAGGAGTTATCGATTACATCACTAAAGGAGATTACCATGAGTTCAGCCACTCCAAAAGCCCGTCCTTCCCTAACAGAAGGTCCTATCGGGAAAACATTAATTCTATTCTCTCTGCCCATTCTACTTGGGAATGTATTACAATCGCTGAATGGCTCGATCAATTCTATATGGATCGGCAAATTCTTGGGAGAGCAAGCCTTGGCTGCCACTTCGAATGCCAATATCATTATGTTCTTCCTCATCAGCGCCATCTTCGGCATCGCCATGGCTGCCGTTATTCTCATCGGTCAAAACTTGGGAGCAAAGCGCGTGGAAGAAGCCAAGAAAGTCGTCGGTACAAGTACGGTCTTCTTTTGCGTGCTTTCTATTGTCGTCGCTTTGATTGGCCTCTTCTTTAGCTCCCTAATCTTGGGTTGGATGAATACCCCGGCGGACGTCAAAGAAATGGCTATATCCTACACCCGTATTATGTTTGCAGGCGTACCGTTCATGTTCGGCTTCAATTTGATTATGGCCGTTCTGCGGGGATCAGGTGATGCAAAAACACCTTTTTACTTTGCTGTTATCCGCAGTGCTGGATGTAGCTCTGAATCCGCTTCTTATTAATGGCTATGGTCCGTTCCCTAAGCTGGACATATCCGGGTCCGCCATTGCTACCTTTATCGCGCAGTCTGTCAGCCTTGCCTTGCTTATCCTCTATTTATATGGTAAAAAATACTTCCTGCGGATTACAAAACAAGATTTGCATATGTTGAGGCTTGATTGGTCGCTTATCCGTATTCTTGTACAAAAAGGGCTTCCTATGGGGCTTAACATGGTCGTTGTATCACTGAGCAACCTCATCCTCATTCATCTGGTCAACTCGTACGGGTCAGAGGCTACTGCTGCCTTCGGTGTAGCGATGCAAATCTCTAGCTACGTTCAGATGCCTGCCATGGCAATCGGCGGGGCGGTTACCTCCATGGCGGCGCAAAATATCGGAGCAGGGTTATGGGATCGGGTTTCCCGCATCACATGGACGGGCGTGCTGACCAACATCGTACTGACCGGAGTCTTGGTGCTGCTGCTGCATGTCTTTAACCGCGAGGCGCTTTCCCTCTTCCTGCCGATTGATGGCAAGGCGATTGATCTGGGGAGAGCATATTAACAATATCAGCTTGTGGTCATTTATTATTTTCGGTATTTTCAATGTTGTAGCAGGGGTTGTCCGGTCCGCTGGCGCGGTCGTCTTCCCACTTGTGGTCGCATTCATAGCGCTGCTGTTGATCCGCAATCCGCTTGCCGTGTATCTGGGGCATACCTACGGCTTCGACGCCATCTGGTGGAGCTTCCCGATCGGATTCATCGTAGCGGTGGTGCTCAATGTCATCTACTACCGCTTCGGCAACTGGAAAAAAGCAAAATGATGAGTGCCGTGAAGCCGGCATAACGAAGTAACCCCACAAAGTGATGCTATGCCTTTGAAATAATACAAGCACTTTGCGGGAAGCCCCAAAATTTAAAAAAGCCCTAGTGAAACGGTTCCCCGTTTCACTAGGGCTTTTTGTCGATAACTCCAAGATCGCTACTTGCCTCAATAGCTTTTCTCGAAAACTACCATTCTCTCCACTCCATCTATCGCGACTCACTATCAACATTAAATCTGAATGCTGACCGGCGTTCTCGAAGCGGCCGCCGAAATTCGGACACCCTGCTCATGAGCTTCCACTGTGCCGCCGTTCACTGAGCTTACAGAAGTAATCCCTCTGAGAATCAAACTCCAGCCTTCCGCATGAGCGGCGGACCCGGAGGAGACGATATCGATCGTATTTCCTTTACGCACAGCGGTAAGAATTGCCTCTTCTTTGGATTCCGGATGATACATGCGCGACTCCGCTCTATGACCATCCTGCAGCTCGAACAGATGATATTCACTCTGCGCGGGGTAGTCATAATCAGGTCGGTCGTCTACCTTCCCTACAGCCACTAGTGAATTCGGGCGAACATAAAGCGGAATGCTCAGATAGCTGTGTTTTTCTTTCAGCCATTTTCCACCTTCTACCCGCTTCCCTGTGAGGAAGTTCGTCCATACACCTTCAGGGAGATAGTAAACGGCAACCCCTTCTTCATCGAACACAGGCGCTACGAGCAGCGAATCGCCCAGCATATACTGCCTGTCAAGCGAATCACAGGTTGGATCGTCTTGGAACTCGAGCACCATAGCGCGCATGAGCGGCAGTCCTTTTCTGGAGGCATCCACAGCTTTGCCGAATAAGTAAGGCATCAGTCTGCACTTCAGCTTTGTGAAGAAGCGCAGCACATCGACCGCTTCCTCATCATACATCCACGGAACCCGATAGGAGCGGCTGCCGTGCAATCGACTGTGGCTCGACATTAGGCCGAAAGCAGCCCAACGCTTGTAGAGGTCCGCGGTAGACGTGCTCTCGAAGCCGCCAATATCATGGCTCCAGAAGCCGAAGCCGGACAGCCCCAGGGATAGCCCTCCGCGAAGGCTTTCAGCCATGGATTCATACGTGGCCGTACAATCTCCGCCCCAGTGAACGGGGAACTGCTGTCCGCCTGCGGTAGCGGAACGAGCGAACAATGCTGCTTCGCCTTTGCCCAGCTTTTCCTCTAACACCTCGAACACGACTTTGTTATACAGCTGTGTGTAGTAGTTGTGCATTTTGAATGGATCCGACCCGTCATAATAGACGACATCCGTTGGAATACGTTCGCCGAAATCTGTCTTGAAGGAATCAACTCCCATATCAACCAGCTTGCGAAGCTTGCCTGCAAACCATTCACAGGCCGCAGGATTCGTAAAGTCTACGATCCCCATTCCCGGCTGCCACATATCCCACTGCCAGACATCGCCATTGGGCCGCTTGAGCAGGTATCCGTTCTGCATCCCTTCCTCAAATAGATAGGAACGCTGCGCAATGTAGGGATTAATCCAGACGCAAATTTTCAACCCTTTGTTTTTGAGTCGCTGCAGCATCTTCTCCGGCTCCGGGAAAATCCGTTTGTCCCATTCAAAATCACACCAATGGAATTCCCGCATCCAGAAGCAATCGAAGTGGAAGACATGCAGCGGCAGATCTCTCTCCGCCATGCCGTCAATAAAGCCGGTTACGGTAGACTCATCATAATTCGTAGTAAACGAGGTTGTCAGCCATAAACCAAATGTCCATGCCGGCGGCAAAGCAGGCTTACCTGTCAACGTCGTGTAATTGCCGAGCACTTCTTTCAAATTGGCTCCGCCGATCAAATAATAGTCCAGATATTCCCCTTCAACGCTGAACTGCACCTTGGATACTTTCTCAGAAGCTACTTCGAAGGAAACTTGTTCGGGATGGTTAACGAAAACCCCATACCCTTTATTCGTGATATAAAATGGGATATTCTTGTAAGATTGCTCGGAGTTCGTCCCCCCGTCACGATTCCAGATGTCCACACTTTGCCCGTTTTTGACAAAAGGAGTAAATCGCTCGCCCAGCCCGTATACGCTTTCTCCTACGCTTAAATCAAGCTGCTCTCTGACAAATGTGCTTTCTCCGGGATGCTCGGAAATCACATAGCCTGCGTTCTTGAAGCTGCTGGACGTCAGCTTGCGTCCGTTGTAATCGAACTGCAGCTTCCACGGCTCGTGTCGGTGAATACTTGCTCGCAGCCCGCCGCTGATTAAACAAGCTTCGTGCTCGCTGTCTATGACCTCAACAGCATGCCCATCTTCGCTGTGAATGGCGAAATAAGGACCTGCTTGCTTTTTCCCCTTATGGTGAACAATTTGCACACGAATGACATCCTGAATCGGTGAAGACAGCTTAACCTCGATTAAAGGAGTGTCCAATTCGCCGGACCGGTCTACGATCGGTTTAGGGGGCCCGAACAGTGTGAGCGTCCGGTCTGTCGCCATTGCATCATGCACCTCTACCGGGCTAATAATCTGGTATCCTTTGCGTGTCATCCATTGGCCATCGCTAAATTTCATGCCGGTCATCTCCTTATCGATCCCTGTTATAAATATATTGATCATCCATGGTTCATCTATGTAAAATGATAATATCTTTAACCGTTGTTTGTCTTGCAGTATGCTGATCATTTGATATAACAATTTTGATATCCGGGATGTGAAACGATGGATTTCGAGGCTTTACACGAGGGCCGGATGCACGGCGATGTCCTGTTTCCTTTAAGCGTTTACAAAGTGGAGCTGGTCAACGGGCTGTTCTTCAGCTACCACTGGCACAGAGAAATTGAACTAATCTATATGACGTATGGAAGCGCGCTGTTTCATATCGGAACTGATACCGTCATTCTTCAGCAGGGCGAGGGCTTGCTGATTCCAAGCGGCCAGCTGCATGCCAGTTATCCCGACCAGGAGCAGCCCGCCTACTTTCATGCCATTGTTTGCGATCCCCAGCTACTCAGCAGCAGCACGTATGACGCAATTCAAAATAAATATCTCAGCCCCTGGCTCGAGCGGAAGCTGCTGCTTCCGGATATTTATCGTAGGCACACAGCCTGGGAGCGATCCGTGCTCCATTATATGGAGGATATGATGCGGCAATATGAGGGAAAGCCCGCAGGCTTCGAGCTGAAAATAAAAGCGGATCTGCTGGCCATTTTCGCCGAGTTGCTCCCCCATAGCGAACATTCTTCCGATCTACCGGGAATCTCCTCAGACGCAAAAAAAATAGAACGGATTAAGCCCGTTCTGTCGTATATCCGCGAGAATTACAAGGAGCGTCTTCCCCTCGGGGAGCTCGCAGCGCTCGTAGCGATGAGCGAAGGGCACTTCTGCCGATTTTTCAAATCCATCGTAAAGAAAACGCCGGTTGAATATATAAACTCCTTGAGAATTGAGCAAGCCATACGGTGTCTGGAGAACCCCCACACGAAAATTATCGACATCGCAAGCGAAGTCGGCTTCGAAAGTCCCAGTTATTTTATCAAAACGTTCAAAGCACTGAAGGGCATGACTCCGACGGATTACCGCCACGCATTCATGGAACAAGCTCGGAATCATGCTGACTAGAGTTGCAGCTGTTTGAATTATAGAGTTCGTCTACTGTTCGAATCCTGGATGCTCCCCGCTTGAACTAGCTGTTGACGGAACTCCACCGGGGATACGCTGCAGTGCTTTTTAAATGCTTTGCTAAAATAGTTCGTATCCTTGAAGCCTACTTTTTCGCTAACCGTCTGAATTCTGAGTTGGTCATCCGCAAGAAGCTCCTTGGCCTTTTCCATCCGAACTCTTAGCGTGTATTCATGTACTCCGCAGCCGTACATTTGCTTGAACAACCGATGAAGGTGTTCCTTGCTTAGATAAAAGGTATCGGTTAACAGTGAAATCGGAATTTCTTCGTAATAGTGGCGTTCGATATAGTTCTTTACTTTCTCAACATCAAATTTGTGAGAGGTCCGGCGCGAGTCCAATATCATTTTGAACGCTTCTTCCAAGCAGTTTAGAAGTCTCTCTTGGAACATATGGAAGCGCATCACCGGCTGCGAAAATCTTTTGTCATATATGCTTGGCCACTCAGAGCTATAGACATCCATTTCTTTGAGGATTTGCTCAAGTAACACACGGAGCTCGGCTGCGATTTTGATCATTGCCTCTACCGTAAATGTGCCGGTTGAAGTCACATGCTGAACATATTTCTCGATAAGACTGAGCGCATATTTGGAGCTGCCCGCCTCTAATGCATGTACTAAGGATTCCTTCAAGGTAAGAATGGACTCGCGTACCACCGCTTCATTCACCTTTTCGCCGCATACATAGACAGGGGACACATGTAACAAGTCGGCTTGCAGCAAAACAAGCTTGGTCGATTCATAGGCTGCCGCCAATTGATCGATACTGCACGGGGATTCATCGAATGATGCTATGCAATCAAAGCCAAAAGTCTCTCGCAGCTTCTCAAGCGCATGACGGATCCGTTCTTGCGCGTAATGGGCGGGAACGGCTTGACCGGAGGATAGGATCACGACAATTTCCTGCTCATCCCTTCCACTCTTGAAGCTGAATGCGTCTCCCAGCTCTTCGAGCAGTTCATTTAGCGCATTCGTCACGGCGTAGTAGCAGCTATGGGGATCACCATAAAAATTATTGCGGCACACCTCAGCGATATTCAGGGCCAATATGACAACGACTGAAAATAGATCTCCCTGCTTCGTATCAATGAAGTCTGCCAGCTCTTCCATCCGATGATGACGTCCTGTATGGTCCAGAATTGAAGAAAACACCTTCTCCTTCACAAGCGGCATCGATATATTGTGCATGATACCGCTTGCTACCTCACGCTGCTGCCTGCTCTGCTCCGCCTTCAGCTGCTCGACCGCTTTCTCTAAAGCTTCATTCAGCTCTTTTCGTTTGATCGGCTTCAGCAAGTAATCAACAGCCCCGGAGTGAATAGCGCTCCTCATATAATTGAAATCGTCAAACCCGCTGATCACAATAAACTTGGTCTGCATAACATTCACGGCCTGATTCATAAATTCAACACCGCTCACGACGGGCATCTTCATATCAATAAACACCACATCGGGCCTAAACTCGGCCAAAAGCTCCAGCCCCTGCATGCCGTTCTCCGCTTCATAAAGATCCGTAATCCCGAATTGCTCCCACTGACCTAAGGCTCTTATCGCTCTTCGTGCCGGCAGCTCGTCATCGATGATTAGCGCACTATACATGCATGCCGCTCTCCCTTCTAACAGGTAATCCTATATCTACGGCGGTCCCGCTGCGATCGTTTTGCCGAATGGTTAGCGATGCTTCAGAACCGAACATAAGCCTTAGACGCGAATGCAAGTTCTTTAGTCCAATACTGTCTTGATAGGCAAGATAATCCTCATCGAATCCGGCGATGATTTGTTCAAGCCGCTCAGATGTGATGCCCGGACCGTCATCCGATACCTGCAAATCAAGACGGTTACCGGTAATTTCACCCGTAATGTTGATATGAATAGGACCTGACATTTGCTCCAGTGCATGCTCAATTGCATTTTCAAGCAAGATTTGGAGCGACATCTTCGGAATGATACACTCGTTAGCTTCCTCTTCAATCTCTATGCGCACGTGAAGCCTACTGCCAAATCGGGCATGCTGCAGCAGTAAATAATTGGAGATATGCGCTAATTCATCGATGACTTTTACCGTATCGCTCTCTCGGATACAGTACCGCAAGGATGAAGCCAAGGCATCGACCATGCTATGGATCGATTCCATATCATTTACGATCGCTTCCGTAGAAATCGCTTGCAGAGAATTGTATAAGAAGTGCGGATTGATCTGTGCTTCAAGCGCCTTGAGCTTGGCATTCCGCTCACCTAATGCAAGCTCATACCGTTCGGCGATCAGATCATCGATCCGTACGACCATCTGATTAAATTTACGTGAAAGATGAGCTACCTCGTCCATGCCCCTGATTTCAGCACTGGGCTCGAAATGTCCCTCTCCTAAACGCTCGATGTGTCTCGAAAACAGCTTTAATCGGCGTGTTATCGCATTGGATACAAATACAGTCACCACAATGGCGAACACGACAAACCCGCTTCCAATAGCAAGATTCATGTTTCTTGCACGTTCCGCTCCTTGATTCATCATTTCCTTTGGTATCAGCTTCAGAAGCTTCCACTGGTTACCAGAGGAAAAATGGGCCATAATCAAATCGTCCTTATGCGCAGGCCAGGTGAGAAGCTGAGTCTCTTCCTTGCTCGGGCTCACCTGCTGAAGCAGCTCCTCTACACCGCTTTCCATGAAAGCTGAGCCTTTGATGTATATAGGTTGGTTGTGGTCGTTGAAGACAGCAATCGCCTCTTCCTTATCATCGGACAAATCCTTGATGATATGCGAGAACTCCTTCTCATTCAAGGTGATCGAGACAGCGGCAAGCGGTGCTTTATCTGCGATATTAATAATAATCCGGTGAAAGGTGAGCAGCTCGTTTGAACGCTCCTGACCCGCTTCGGGCTTGGGTTCTATGCTCCGAAAATGAGGGCTGTGTACGGCTTCCTGAAACCACGATTCACTCTCCGTTTGGAAATCCGTATGCTGGACCAAATTTGTAGCAGAGCGAGAAATCGTATATTCTTGCCTGTTACGGGGGGTATAAATGGTTAACCGCTCAATATCCTCCCGGGAATAAAACCAGTTCTTCATTTGATTCTGAATATAAAATTGTCCGAGATACTCATCAGAATAGAGCGCATCCATAAACTGGATGTCCTTATGCGGTGATAAGGATAGCTCATCGATTTGCGACAGGTAGCTGTCTAAATTTTTGTTAACTAATTTCAGAAGCTTCTGATTGCTTTCCATAAAGCTCTGCTCACTGAGACTGACCGTTTGCCGAAAGGAGAGATACGACAGTAAGATGACAATAAGGGCAACAAGCAGAGAAAAAGCAAAAACGAGCTTGTTGCGAAGCCGTCCCATGACGGCCTGCTTGGCTCGGTTCCAATATTTTTGCGCCATATGCGCGCTCCCGCCTATTCATGAATTTTCTCCTTATACTATCTCCGAAGGACCTATTCACGCAAGAGAAAACTTACAAGGAGGAAGCCGGTTATCAGCCCTTGACAGCTCCGGCTACCATTCCTTTGATAATAAACTTTTGCATAAACAAAAAGAAGATAATAGGCGGCAGAGTAACCATAACAACCGCTGTCAGTGCATAGTTCCATTCACTTTTGTACTGTCCAAAGAACTTATAGGAAGCCAACTGCAGCGTAGCCTCTTTTCCGTTGAGCATAATAAGCGGCAGAAGGAAATCATTCCAAATCCACATGACATTGAGAATAATGACCGTACTTACTACGGGCAACATGACAGGAAAAATGATGTTAAAAAAGATCCTGTAGGACGAGCAGCCATCCATAGAAGCGCATTCTTCCAGTTCCATAGGTATCGACTTAACAAAACCGTGAAACAGGAATACGGCCATCGGGCATCCTAGGCCCCAATAAACAAGCGTCAATCCGGGCAAATGGTTGATCAGGTGCAACTCCTTGGCCAGCTTGGTCAAGGGCACCATAAACGATTGAAAGGGCAGCATCATCGGTGCGATCGTTAGGAAGAACAGGAATGTACTGAGCCTTGTCTTCGTCCGGCTTAGCTTGTAACCGGCCATAGCGCCGAAGAGCACGATGCCCGCTACGCTTGCCAAAGTGAGCAACAATGTATTCGTGAACAGCTTAGGGTACTGGATTAAGCTCCAGACCATTGCATAGTTGTCCCACACCCATTCGCCTGGCCAACTGAGCACGTTCGTAACGACTTCCTTATAGCCTTTAAATGTATTGATCACAACAAGAAAAAACGGATAGAGGAACAGTAAGGCTGCAATCGTGACCGCCGTATTGACACTTCTTGTGAATCCTTTGTTCTGCATCAGGCTTCCACTTCCTTGCTTTTGAAGAACTTCACCTGAATCAAGGTGATGAGAAGAATAAGGACGACAAACATCAATGATTTGGCAGTTGCATAACCAAAACGATTGTTCACAAAGGCTTCGTTATAAATATCCATAGTTGAGCTGGTTGTCGTCTTGCCGGGTCCGCCGAAAGTTAGTGTGAAGATAATATCGAAGACCTTCAGCGAATTGGAAATGGAAAGGAATAACGCTACCGTTAAAGACGGCATGAGAAGCGGAAGTGTAATCCTAAAAAAACGGTTGAACCCGTTGGCGCCGTCAATGGCCGCGGCTTCATTCAATTCACCGGGAATCGACTGCAGGCCTGTGATGTAGATCATCATGTAAAAACCGACAGATTGCCATACACTCACAAAGACAACCGAGATAAATGCTAGGTCAGCCGTCCCCAGCCAGCTCCACTGAAAGAGCGGCCAATGCGTCCACTCGTAGAGTGAGCTGAACGCATTGGAAAATACAAATTTCCATATAAACCCGATAATAACTAAACTAACGATGTATGGCACGAAAAACGCTGCGCGGAGAATACTTGTGAGTTTAAACGTTTTGGTTAACACAACCGCCAGCAAAAGAGCGATTACGTTCGTTGCGACAATAGTGGCTACGCTGTAGCGTAATGTGAAGAAGAACGAAGCCAGCGCATCTGTGTCGGTTAGAAATAGTTCCTTAAAATTCTGAAGTCCAATAAACGTAATATGTTTAGAGATTCCGTTCCATTTCGTTAGAGAGTAATAGAGCGACATGATAAACGGAATTTCTGCCGAAAGAAGAATTAGAACGAGAACCGGTGCCACGAACGTGATGAAGACGCCTAATTCCCTCCAACGTTTACTAGCTGTAGTCATCTCTCACACCCCATAAGCTTTACAATTATTGCGCTGCCTTAGCCAGCTTAGCCCAGGTACTGTCCAGCTGCGCCACAGTTTTATCCTTATCCGTTACGCCTCCGACATATTGCTGGAGTATTTGTCCGCCTTGCTGCTCGTATCCATCCGGATAATATCCTTTTACCCAAGGGTAGGTCTTGCCGTTTTTCAAATACTCGCTCGTATCTTTAGCCAATTGAGAATCCGGGAAAGGCGCGTCCTTAATGGTGGAGATTTGCTTCACAACCTTAGGAACGAAATTTTTGCCGTATTCCGATGTAGTCAGCCAATTGAAGAACTTCAGTGTTTCCTTCAGATTCTTCGAATCCTTATTGACTCTGTATACAATGTTAGAGTCAACCATTAAGCCTGCTTTTGATCCGTCTTCTCCAACTGGATGAGGCAAGAAACCGATGTCGATTGTCGGATTAATTTTGCGAATGGCGTCTTCCGCCCAGCTTCCTTGGTGCAGGATGGCTGCTTTACCTTGAGCGAAATCCGAAACCGATGTATTAAAATCAGTCTCGAGGGGCTTACCGCTCGAATATTTTAGCGTCAGGTCAATCAACGGGAAGAGATTGACAAGCTCTTTGATATCGCTAAGCTTTTTCTTACCTGCATTAATATCAGCATATGTCTGCGCATAGTCGCCGCCGGCTGATGCAAGAATCGGTGTAATCGTTTGCTCGAGTACCCACCATTCTTTGTAGCCGTTCGTAAACGGCGTTATGCCTTTAGCTTGCAGCTGCTTCGCGGCTGCTTCCAGCTCGCTGAAGGTTTTCGGCAGCTCCTTGATGCCGGCATCAGCAAACAGCTTCTTGTTGTAAATAAAGGAGTAGGATTGAAGGATCAAAGGGTACCCCAACACCTTGCCATCTAGAGTCACACCTGTCTTGGCGCTGTCGGCGATATTCGCCATGAAAGGTTCATTCGTCAGGTCATAAGAATAATCCTGATACGTCTTATTGTCGTTATAGGCGCCTGTCATAAAGATGTCCGGCACTTCACCGGCGTTGATTTTCGTTTTGAGCAGCGGATAGTAATTGTCCTGATTGATCGTAACATTGATGGTCACGTTCGGATTTTCCTTGTGATACTGTTCTGCCATTTGATGCATAGCGTCTGTCATCTCCGGTGAATATTGGAAGAGTTCCAACGTCACCGGTTTAGCGGAGGCGCTTTCTTGTGGAGCAGAGCTTGCCGCGCCCGCGTTATTTGCCGTGTCTGTTTTTCCCGAATCTGAACTGCCGCAGCCTGCTGTGATCAAGCTTAACGCTACAAGCCCTGCTGTTGTTGCCCCTAATACATGCCGTTTCATTCTATAACCAACCCTCTCATCCATTTCTCTAAACTTGTTCTACACTCAATTTACCTTGCCGGCAGTTATTTCGCCATGAAATATCGTGCTTAATTGAGGGTAAAAAGTGTCATCTCCGTTCGCAGGAACACAAAAAGGCCCCACAAAGTGGAGCCTCAGACTGTTGATCAAGGTTTATGGAGGGGACAGTAGTTTTCAGAAAATCGCGGCGGGAGCCAGTCTCTTTTTTCAATCGAATAACAAGGTGTTAACAGCTCTCGGAGAACACACGGCACGTTAAACCGAAGCTCTTAACAGGTCCCGGTGAATCTTGATGACAACCTTTTTAATCGGTCCATTGTCTACCACCGAGCAGCAAGGACGATGTACATCGCTAGGAAAAAAAACGGCGTACATACCAGGAAGCAGAACAATTTCCGATTCGGATTCGATTCGGGCTTTGTCGTAGAAAGCAATATCTCCTCTCTCGAAATTGTCTTCTACAGGCGTAAGGCCCGGTGTAAGCTTGCTTACCCCCATCTTTTCCAAGCCGCTGACGAGCAGCTGAATATCCGTATACGTCTGATGAGATTCAGGGCGCTGATCAAGGAAGGGCTTCGTCTCCGTTTCCTGCACCAAGGCAAACATATGGCTGCCCTCCAGCTCATATTTACCGGGCTCCCACTGGGTGATATCTTTACTGCGAATGTATTCAATTCCTCTTTGAACGGCAGCAGGCATCAGGTGCCTTTCCTGTTCCCATAACGCTATGTCACTGATGATCATCGCAAAAACTCCTTTGTCCTTTTGGAGTAACTATACCCTGCTAACGGTGCTTTAGGCAAAGGTCGGATATAGCCGAATTGACAAAAAAGGACTCGCTATAAGAAGCGAATCCTGGGTTACTATGGCATTACACTATTTAAAACTGGCTTTGCTTGGCGCCTTCCCAGTCAGCCAGGAATTTCTCGATTCCCGCGTCAGTCAGCGGATGCTTCGTCATGGACTCAATGACTTTGTACGGCACAGTAGCGATATGTGAGCCAGCCAAAGCAGCTTCAATGACGTGCGCGGAATGGCGCACACTTGCCGCGATGATTTCGGATTGAATACCGTGAATACGGAATATGTCAGCAATTTCCTTAATTAGATTCATCCCGATCTGGTTGATGTCATCCAAACGGCCGATGAACGGGGACACGAACGTCGCTCCGGCTCTTGCGGCAAGCAGGGCTTGGGTAGAGCTGAAAATCAGCGTAACATTCGTTTTGATGCCAAGCTTGCTGAATACACTTGTTGCCTTCAGTCCTTCCGTGGTCATCGGAAGCTTGATCACGATATTCGGAGACAGTGCAGCCAGCTTCTTGCCCTGTTCGACCATTTCGTCTGCTTTCAGCGAGATGACTTCCGCACTGATCGGAACGTCGCCGACAATGGTGATGATTTCTTTAATCGTCTCAAAGAAGTCTCTGCCCTCTTTAGCAATCAAAGAAGGATTCGTCGTTACCCCCGCTACTACGCCCAGCTCGTGAGCCTTACGAATTTCCTCTACATTCGCTGTGTCGATAAAAAATTTCATCGTCCATCCCCGCCTTTTTTCAAATGTTTAGAAAAACTTTTTCTTGATCTGTTCGATGATGCCTTCAGCATGGAAGCCGTATTCGCGAATCACGCGATCCGCTTTCGCAGAAGCGCCGAACTTGCGGATGCCAATCTGGAGCGCGCCGCCACCGGTAACTTCATCCCAGCCGGAAGGATACGCCATTTCGATGACGACGTTCGCTTTCACCTGTGGAAGAACGACGGCATTGCGCACATCTTCAGGCTGCTGTTCGAACAGCTCCCGGCTTGGCATGCTGATTACGCGAGCCTTGATGTTCTCTTCCTGCAGCTTCTTCTGCACATCCAGGGCCAGACTTACTTCTGAGCCCGTCGCGATCAGCTGTACATCCGGCATGCCTTCGCAGTCGGACAAGACATAAGCGCCTTGTGCGATGTTGGCAAAAGCAGCCTCTGCGGTACCCGGAAGTACAGGCAGGTTTTGTCGGGAGAGCGCCATGACGAACGGGCCTTCTTTGGCCTGCATCGCGTATTCCCACGCGGCCGCCGTTTCGTTCGCGTCCGCCGGACGGAACAAGGTCAAATCCGGGATCATGCGCAGCGATGGAATTTGCTCGATCGGTTGGTGCGTAGGTCCGTCCTCACCGACCGCGATACTGTCGTGTGTGAAGACATACACGACCGGCTGCTTCATCAGCGCGGATAAGCGAATCGCGCCGCGCAGGTAATCGCTGAACACGAGGAACGTGCCGCCGAATGCGCGCAGTCCGCCGTGCAGCAGCATGCCGTTCAGCGCTGTGCCCATGGCAAATTCACGCACGCCGAACCAGAGGTTGCGGCCGCTGTAATCCGCGGCGCTGAATGCACCTTCGCCGCTAATCATCGTCATGTTGGAGCTCGCCAGGTCCGCGGAGCCTCCAACCAGGTAAGACACGCGCTTCGCCAGCGCGTTGATGACCTTGCCAGATGCGACCCGCGTCGAAACCGCTCCGTCCTCCGGAGCGAAGCGCGGCACATCCGCGTTCCAATCCTGCGGCAGCTCGCCGGCTGTCGCCTGTTTGAACTGCTGCGCAAGCTCCGGATAAGCAGCCTCGTAGCCGTTCCACAGCTGCTCCCAGGCAGCTTCCGATTCTGCTCCCTGCTGCTTGAACGCAGCGAAGTGATCCTTGACTTCCTGCGGCACATAGAAATCCGGCTCTAGAGGCCATCCCAGCGCTTCCTTCGTCAGCCGCAGCTCTTCTTTGCCGAGCGGACTTCCGTGCGTGCCGCCATGGCCGCCTTTGCCGGCCTTGTTCGGACTGCCGTAGCCAATCGTCGTCTTCACCTCAATCAGCGTTGGACGGCCTGAATCTGCCTTTGCCTCTTCGATCGCTTTGCTCACTGCATCAACATCGTGCTGATCATCCACACGAAGGTACTGCCAGCCGTACGATTCAAAGCGTGTACGGACACTTTCCGAGAACGACATGCCCAGTTCACCGTCCAACGAAATATCGTTGGAATCATAAAGCATGATCAGCTTGCCTAATTGTAAATGGCCTGCCAGTGAAGCCGCTTCACCGGATATCCCCTCCATAAGGTCTCCGTCTCCGCAAATTGCATACGTATAGTGATCCACAAGCTGATAATTCTCTTTATTATATACCGATGCCAAATGCGCTTCCGCCATGGCCATTCCCACAGCCATGCCAACACCTTGGCCAAGCGGACCTGTAGTCGCTTCTACTCCCGCTGTATGTCCGTACTCCGGATGTCCCGGCGTTTTGCTGCCCCATTGGCGGAATTCCTTAATATCGTCCAGCGTCACATCATAGCCGCTCAAGTGAAGCAGGCTGTACAGCAGCATAGATCCGTGTCCTGCAGACAGCACGAAACGGTCGCGGTCCGCCCATTTCGGGTTGGACGGATTGTGCTTCAGATGACGCGTCCAAAGCGCGTACGCCATCGGAGCTGCCCCCATCGGCATACCCGGATGTCCCATAGCTGCTTTCTCAACGGCATCGATGGTTAAGGTACGAATGGTGTTAATACTAAGTTGTTCGATCGAAACAGTGGTCTGTGCCAAAAATTTCGCCTCCCATGATTTTTTGAATGTGATTCTTCTGCTATTTTTTATTATAATAAACGAAATAACATTGAAATAATTAATAGTTTGAATACTCGTTATAGAAGGTGTCTATATGTATAATTTAGAGCTATACAAAGTATTTTACCTGACTGCCAAGTCAGGAAGCCTTTCTAAGGCCGCCAAGGAGCTTTTTATTACCCAGCCGAGCGTTACCCATTCCATCAAACAATTGGAAGAACTGTTGGGTCTCATCTTGTTTGCCCGCACTTCTAAGGGGGTGGAATTGACCACTGAGGGTGCCGTCCTCTTCTCCTACATTGAGCAGGCTTACAATCTCATCGCTTCGGCCGAGGCGAAGATGGATGAGCTGAGAAATATTAGCGACGGGGAGATTAAGATCGGGGGCAGCGACTCCCTCTGTAAGCATTACCTGCTACCGTTCTTGGAGGTATTTCATGAGGAATTTCCGCATGTGCAGATTCATTTGGTTCACGGTACAACACCTGAGATCATCAAGCAGTTGAAAGAAGGACGCATGGACATTGGTATCGTGCGCTCTCCGCGGCATGACGAACAGCTCCACGTTCGCGAGGGCATTACGCTTCAGGATTGCTTTGTTGCCGGTCCCAAATATAAGGCGCTCGCTGGACAGCGGCTCTCCCTCAAGCAGCTGCTGACCTATCCGATCATTTTGTTCTCGCGCAACAGCAGCTCGCGGAATTTAATCACAAGCCTTTTTCTCCAGCACGGCTACTCGCTTCAGCCCGAGATTGAGCTCGGCAGTGTGGATCTTCTGATTGAGTTTGCCAAAAGAGGGTTCGGCATCTCCTATGTGACCGAGGAATTTGTAACGAAGGAGCTCGCGGACGGCTCTCTTTTCAAAATTGAGCTGGATATATCCATACCGCCTACCCGAACGGGGATTATTACACTCAAGAATATGCCGCTGTCCATGGCGGCAGCTGAGTTCGTGAAGAAGCTGGAGATGACGCAGCAGACGGACATGTAGATGATGAACGGTATTGAATATATTTTCATCTTGTTGCATAATTATACCAACAACCATATGGAGATTACTTGTACATAATCGTTTAGGGGCTGAATGAAATGAGCTTGATTCTTGAATCGCAAATCATTAACGATTACTTGATCGTGACAGATGAGGTTGATTTTGAACATCATTTGATTGCTGAATTGACTATCAAATTGGAAGCTTCCTCACAAGATCAAGTGGACTTTATTAAGAAATCTTATGAATATGTCCGTGATGAGATTGATCATTCCTGGGACATCCAGAGCTCTAGAATTACTTGTTCCGCGTCGGAAGCATTGATTCATAAAGAAGGAATTTGCTATGCAAAAGCCAACCTCTTATGTGCAATATTACGAAGAGCAGGAATCCCTTCTGGCTTCTGCTATCAACGACTTACGCTCGGAGAAACTCCAGACACAGGCTATTGTATTCATGCATTAAACGCTGTTTATGTACAAAAATTGGGGAAGTGGATCCGCTTGGACTCACGAGGCAATAAACCAGGAGTCTACGCAGAGTTCTCATTAAATGAAGAAAAACTTGCTTTTCCGATCCGAGAAGATTATGACGAGGTTGATTATTTGACCATATATACGTCTCCGAATGCTAAGACCATTAAAGCATTAAAAAGCAGCACTGACTGCATAGAAATGTATCTTCATGGTCTACCCAATCAGTTGTGATTATAAATTTCATGCAGAACATTAGAGTACAAGGCAACTGCGACAGACCTTCGCTGAGAACGAAATAAATGAACGAAAACGGGAGCCGCATCTGCGACCCCCGTTTTTCGTGATTGAAAGCATTCTCCTGCCGCGGATTCTTTAACGCCTATCTTTAGCGCTGCAGCAAAAAAATGTTTCAAGTCTCCTATATAGTTCCTCGCCCTATACAGGGCTTGTAGGCAATGGAGTGCCCGTCCCCGCCGATTTGCGAGGAATTTCTTTGATCGGCTTCCCCTCTTTGTAATACAAAGCGGGAGACAAAATCACAAAAAAGATATGAGCCTGATAGCCGAGCTGCGAAAGCTCGGAGTCCAGCATGGCCGCTATAGCGTCATGCTTCTCTTGCTCCCTCTGAAACATATAAATCTCTACCGACAAGGGTGAGTTCGTAACCCGCTCCACTTGAAGCAGCTCTAGCTTAACAATCTCCGCGGGAATGTCCGCTATATGGCAAAACTGCTCTATGAGCGATGTTGACATGCTCTCAATGACTTGCTTGTCAAACCCTTTAAATCTTAAAAACGGCATACTGCTGTCCTCCAGTCGAAAACCTCACGTCAACGTCAAGTATACACCTAACATGCCGTTCTTGAAAATGGGGCTTTTCATTGGGAATTCGCTCCAGTTTCTATGTCGCAGCAAAAAAGCCATCGATTGATGGCTGCAGTCTGTGCATGCTTTACTCCTTCGTTTCCTTGTAAAGCTTCACGACAATGTCCTGATTGTAATTTCCAAATCCGCTCCCAAACAACGTAAGTCCGCCGACATGCTTGGCATCCGGCAAAACCGCAATCCGCAGCGTCCACTGCTTCTGCCGGATATCGAGGTCGCCTAGCGTCACGTCGGATAGCTTCTGTCCGTCAAGGAACGTGCCGTCCTTGTTGATTTTGAACATTTTGAGCAGCCCGAACTGATTCAGCGCAGAGCTCCACCAATCCGGCGTATATCTGCCGCGCTGCGTACCGCCAAAATCTCCGGGAGAGGTCCACTGTCCCAAGTACTGCTGATTAAGGTAAAAGGAAATATCAGAGGGCCAATCGTTGTTAACACTTGGCGCTTCAGAGGCCAGTTCAAGCGAAATCTCCAGCTCTACCGGATTCTCGCTCGCGATCAGATAATTCGGAATTTTGTATTCGACATAGCCGCTGCCGATCCACAAAATTTTGGCGTTCACCCGCTCAGGGGATAAAAAGCTGCGGGAGTCGTCAAAGTTGCCGATTAGCTTGCTCACGGTAGCCAGGCCGCAGGTCGGATTCACTTCAATGTCCGTATAATGGCCGATCGGAATTTCGATATGCGTGTGTTCGCGAATGGCGGACTTATCCTTCTGAGGCAGGTACAGCTCGATCTTACTCATCTCAGGGTTGATCGAGCACAGCTTCTGCTGACCTCCCCTCCCTGGCATAATAGCGGTTTTGATCAGCTTCGCTTTCTCCAGCTTTTTCACATGCATGGTCATGATAGCGCTGCTTAGCTGTAGTGCTTCTGCAAGCTCTTTAATGTTCATCTCTCTTTCGGCAAGCAGATGCAGGATCTGAATGCGCACCGAGCTGGCCAACGCCTCAAAGAGAGGCAGCGAGCCCGTGGTTATATCTGCTTTCATCAAATATCCTCCGATATGAAAAGGGTCCTAACGATCCGTAGCATTCTCCCTCTATCATATAGGGTTTCCCAATTTTTTCATAGGGGATGGCGAACCGTTGTTTACATTTTGATTAGGAAATAATTTTCGTGCGCTTCGCATTTTCTGCCGATCGCCTGATCAACCCAGAAAGCGGCTTTTTGAGCGCAAGTGCGAGCAGATAGCTGAGTGCAATAAAGGCTACCAGACAGAGCACGTCTTTGACTGCGGTTGCTACTAGGATTCCTCCTACCGCTTCCCGCAGCAGGCTGATTGCATAGGTGAACGGCATATAGGGGTTCAGCATCTGAAAGAAATGCGACGTCGTGCTAATCGGAAAGGTGCCTCCTGAGCTGGAAAATTGAAACACCATAAACACGATAGCAATGCCTTTGCCTATGTTGCCGAACACACTGAGCAGCGTATAAGTAATGGTGACAAAGATGCTTCCGACCAATATGGCAAATAACACGAACCATACCGGGTGTACAACATAGGTACCGAGCACCCATATATCACCTAGTGTCATAATCACAGCCTGAATCAGTCCAAGTGTGAGGAAGGTGAGTAAGCGGCCGAAGTACATGTGGTAGCCCTTGTATCTGTTATCCGGATTTTCTACTTCAATACGCAGGAGAGAAATAAGCAGGGTTGACCCTACCCACAAGGAAAGTACCGCATAAAAAGGCGCCATCGCCGAGCCGTAATTTGGAATCGGATATAAGCGATGCTCGTTGATTTGTACAGGCCTAGCGAGAAAATCGCTTTCTTCCGCGATATCGCCGCGCAGCAAGCGCGAGAGGTCGGCCAAGCTGCCGTCCCCTTGCACCTGCCTGATTCGGTCCGCTGCTTGATGTACGGCGTTTTCCAGATCTGGCAGGTCATTTCGCACCAAATCCGCCACCTGATGGACCCCATCCTCCACTTCCGGCAGCTTGTTCTGCACAAAGTCGGAGGCTTGATGCAGCTGCTGCTCCAACCCAGGCAAATCCTGACGAACGAAATCGGAGGCTTCATGAAGTTTTTCCCCTACCTTGGGCAAATCCGTCTGCACGAATGCAGCGGCGGCGTTCACTGCACGGGTAAACTGATCCAGTTTATCCTGCAAAGCAGCTGTAGTTTCTTGAACTTTAGCTCGAATTTGCGGCAGGTCCTGCTGAAGCGCTGCAAGCTGTTCCTGACCAAACTGAATGCCCGCTTGGGCGTCATTCAGGAGCTCCTTGATATTCGGCAGCTGTGACTTGGCGATCTGCAGCGTATCAGAAGCGTCTTGAGCCGCTGATTTCACTCTCTCCAGCGCCTGCTTCATCTGCGGGACGATCTCCGTATCATATCGGGACAACACGTCTCCAAGCAGCGCATCCGCTTCCTTAGCTCGAGCGTTAAGCCGTTCAACCAGATCCTGTGTCGGCTTCGTTCCGCTGTTGATTGCCGAAATGATGCTTCCAACCGTCCGTATCTGCTCCTGCATATTGGATTGAAGCGTCCCAAGCCGGGTGATCGAATCCGTGATGATCGGGCTAGATACATAGGCATTCAGTCTTTGGAGCAAGTCTATGGTTCGAGTCAGCACCTCCGCTCCCCCGGTTAGCCGAGCCTGAATGAAGGTTAGAGCGGTTACCGCCTTCTGCGGGTCCAGGTTGGCGTCCATCAACTGCTGTGTAATCTGGCTCACAGATTGAGCCGTTTGCTGCAAGAGGAATAGGTTCATCTTGACAACAGACGGGAGCGTATCCAGCGCCGCTTCATTCTTAATTAGAAAATCCTGCACCGCACCAGCAAACGCACCGCCCTGCTCGACGATCTCCTCGACTTTAGGCAAAGCCTGCTGCGCCGTGCTAACGATCTCCCCGGCTTGCTGTGCCTTCTCTATGCCAGAACTCAATGCAGCATCCACCTTATCGAAGTTCTGGGCAATCTCGGCAGCCCGGTCCGCTGCGCGCTGTATCTCCGGCAGTTTCTTCTGCAAAGTAACAACCTGCTGTGCCGCTTCATTGATTTGAGGCCAGTGAGCTTCAACTTGCAAAATCGCTTTACCCGCTTCCTCCAGCTGGGGAATGTGCTGCTCGAGTTCTACAATCTTCTGAGCCTTCTCATGAATTTCGGGCAGCTTGGCCTCGACCTCCAGTACCTTCTGTCCCATCTGCTCCACTTCCGGCAGGCTTTGTTCCAACGTTAAAATGCCGCTTTCTACCTTCCGAATCGTAGGCAGCTCCTCTTCAATCTGAAGGCCGACTTCAGCAAACTTCTGAAGCGCAGTCTCACTGACGGTTTTCATAAAATTCTCGTTGATTTGAGCTGTCAGAGCCGAGACGCCGGAGCTGGTGATTTTGGGGGCCACGGCATTGATCTTCTCGTTCACGGTGTATTCCACAGCCGGTTTCTGCGGGCTGCCGCTGGCAATGCTCGTCAATTTCCTGGAGAAATCAGGTGGAATGAGAATGCTCGCATAGTAATCTCCCCGCTCCACCCCCCGCTTGGCTTCTTCCTCATCAACGAAGGTCCAGCCGAGCTTCCTGTTCGTTTTCAAACTTTCCATCACATCGTGACCAATGTTCACTGTCTTGTCCTGCACAATAGCGCCTTCATCCTCGCTAGTTACGGCAATCTTAATGCCCTCCGTATGCGCATAAGGATCCCAAACCGAGATGACATTCACCCAATCGTATACCGATGGGAGCACTGCGAGGGCCACCATTAAAAAAATTCCCGTAGGAACTTTGAAAATATGCTTCCAATCCGACGCATATATGCTCCAGATGTTTTTCACGGACATCAACCACCTAGTTTTCATTTGGTTTATTGTACCATGAACCACATGCGCTGATACTTCAACCTTCTATCTGGAAGTTTCAAATTTGATAATTCCGGACATTAGGCGTCTAAATTGGCGCTTGCAGCAGCTGTTTACTTTTAACCCCTCCATTGTTATGATGATGATATTTCATGTGACTAAATATCTATTTTCAGTCATATAAATCACAAAAATGTGGAGATGATCATGCCTAAGTTTACCGAGCAAGAAAAAGAGCATATCTATCAATGTATGCTAACTAAAGGCAAAGAGCTGTTCATTCAATACGGCTTGGCTAAAACAAGTATCGACGACATTGTGCTTGCCTGCGGCATCGCCAAGGGCTCCTTTTACAAGTTCTTCTCCTCTAAGGAAGAGCTTTATTTTGCCGTACTGAAGAATGAGGAAGGAGTCCGGAATCAGCTGCTGTCCGAGCTGCTGCGAGAAGACCTCCCGCCGAAAGAGCGGATGTCCTCATTTTTCCACAAGGCCTATCAATTGGCTGACGAGAATCCGTTTCTTCAAAATGTGTTTCAAAAGGGAGATTACGAGCGGTTGGTCCGCAAGCTACCTGAACATCTGCAGCAGTCTTCCCTCGAGGACATGAATAAAGGCGTGGAAGTGATGAAAAGCTTTATTCGTCAGGGAAGCTTCCGCGACGATGACGCTGAACTCGCCGCAGGTGTCATGCGCGCTGTGCTTATGCTTCGGCTGCACAAGGATCAGCTTGGAGCAGAAAGCTTTTCACCAATTATCGATAAAATCATTGAATATGTATCTGAGGGTATGACAAGGCCCAAAGAACCTCCAAAGGAGCCATAACAACTATGATTTCACATGACCTTACTTTCAAGGCGGAAACGGATCGTTGCCATGGATAAGAAGTGGTTCAACTCAAGGGCTGCGCGTTACCTGCTAACCGCCTTGGTCTCCTTCATCGGGGGCTGCTTGTTTACATGGATTGGCATGCCGATTCCGTGGCTTCTCGGTCCCATGATCGTCGTACTGCTTGCATCAAAATGGGCAAAGCTTCCCTTAGTATGGCCCGGTTCCATCCGAGATGCGGGCATCCTAATCGTAGGATACTCACTTGGATTGTCGCTGACGAAAGATGCCCTTATTGAAATTGTCCATCAGCTGCCTTCCATGCTGCTGATGACGGTATCCTTAATCGCTATCTGCATTGGCTTGGCACTGCTCATCTCTAAGCTGTCCGGTATTGATTTTGCCACGATGATGACAGCCAGTATTCCCGGCGGACTTACGCAGATTATTACACTGGCCGAGGAGTTCAAAGAAATCGATGTCACTGTCGTAACGTTCTTTCAAGTATCTAGACTGATGATGATTGTATTCTTCGTGCCCCTGCTCTTGTACAGTCCTTGGCTTACAGGAGCCCATGCAGGCACTGCAGTTGAAGCCGCCCATACAGCTGCGGCTACGTGGGCCGGATTGTTTCCTAACATCGGTTTGTACGCGATCGTCTGTTTGTTGAGTGCATGGATTGGTAAGCTGATCAAGCTCCCTACCGCTTACATGCTTGGGCCAATGATCGGCACGGCTTTGCTGCATCTTAGCGGCTACCAGGGGCCCCAGCTGCCTGCCAGTCTGCTCAACATCTCCCAGTTTATGATCGGCAGCTATGTAGGACTGCTGCTGCAGCCCGGCAAGTTGGAGCGTAAGCTGCGTACCATTTCCATTGCTATATGCAGCGGCGTGCTGCTCGTTCTTTCATCCCTGGGACTAAGCATGCTGCTGTCGCTCATGCATCCGATTTCGCCTGCGACCAGCCTGCTCAGCATGGCCCCCGGCGGCATGGATCAGATGGGCATCATGGCGCACGAGGTCGGAGCCGATCTGTCTGTCGTATCAGGCTATCAAACCTTCCGCATCCTGTTCATTTACTTCGTTGTATCGTCCGTACTGAAGGCCGCATTTCGAATGGCGCACCGCCGCAAGAACGATTCATCTTCGCCACATACACAACATGAATAGCGTTTGCTATCAGGAGCAGTCTTCCGGGCTGCTCCGCTCTTTTATTCCTGACGAAGCAGTGGGTTTTCCCGTCATAACCCCGCTTCAAGACGGAATTCCGTCCTTTTTGACGTTGAATCCCGTTTTACCGCTTGCTTCGCCATTGCTTATAATGAGTAAGCTGCAGATCCAATAACGAAGGGAACCTTGAATCATGACCAACAGCAACATTTACTTACGACTGCTCGGCGTTTCACTGCTATGGGGCGGCAATTATGTAGCCAGCGCCTATCTGCTGAGAGATTTCTCTCCGATCTTCCTGTCTTACTCCAGACTTGTGCTTACTTCGATCTTTCTACTCTCGATCGGTTTGATCAGCAAAAAAATGAGGCGGCCGACCAAACAGGAATGGTTCATCCTTTTATTTGCAGGACTATTTGGAACGTTATTCAATCAATTCTTTTATTTCATCGGGCTTCAATATTCAACCGCAGGCAATGCTTCACTCATCATTGCCTTATCTCCTGTCGCAACAACTTTCCTAGCGCGTTTGTTTTTGAAAGAAACGATTACCTTGAATAAACTGTCCGGAGCTGGGCTGGCCTTAATCGGAGTCGTGCTCATTGTTGCTTTCGGCGGGAAAGCAATGGGCATTTCCCAAGGCGATATTCTCATCCTGCTCGCCATGTTGGCGCTATCGGTCAGCCTCTTGTTTATCCGTAAGCTGAGTGCTACGATGCCGTCATACGATATTACAATTCTGGCAACGGTGATCGGAACCGTGCTGATGACCCCCGCTGCCTTGTGGGAAGCAAGTCAGGGACATATGCATATCAGCCTGCATCTGACTACGTGGCTGCTGCTCACCTGTGTTGCCGTCTTTGGTCAAGGACTCGCAGGGTTCTGGTGGAATCAGGGCATTTCGGTTGTGGGAGCCTCCACCAGCTCCATGTTTATGAATATTCCTCCGTTTGTCGCCATCATCGTTGCTTATTTTGTTTTGGGCGACTCCATTAGTGCGGCACAGATTGGCGGCGGCGTGCTGATCCTGCTGGGTGTTACGATATCCAATTACCGCAAGAGTGCGCCAGCAGCGGTCAATCCTTCTGTCTAGATAATAGGTGGTAACAAATAGCGGCAGATCAGGGCTGATAGGCTCATCCTTAGTTAGACAGGTGAAAACCTGCTAGCCGAGAGGAGCATGTCGAACAGTCCTGACTGCCGCTTTATTTTGTAACCTTCAATGTCTCAATTCCGCTTTGCAGAGAACCATTAAGCCTGATTGGCTCTCGGAGCGCTTTCGAAGCCGACCGACTTGTGTGTTCCGTCGCAGAAGGGCTTATTTCCCGATGCGCCGCACCGGCATAAGGAAAAGGAATCTTTATGCTCAAACAGGTTCCCTTCCGCGTCTACTAAATCTACTTGTCCCGTCACTCTAAGCGATCCGTTGTCGTTAACTTTAATCGTCACTTTGTTTTCATCTGGCATAGGCACCCTCCTATGAAACTCTTTTACAATAAGTATATCCAATAATTACAGGAAAAAGTCCGGCTGCCTATCCATAGCACTGCCACAAGCCAAGCCCTGCACCTTCACCAGCTCTTACATACAATGAAGCGAGGTGATTTGCATATGCCAAAGTATCGCATCATTGTGGACTTATCCGACTTTCAACTGTATCTGCTCGATGGAAATATCGTGGTAAGAGGCTTTCCGGTGGGAATCGGCAAAATGCTTACCCAAACCCCAACGGGCGAGTACACCATTGTGAACAAAGAGCCCAACCCCGGAGGTCCTTATGGCGCTTTCTGGATGGGTTTAAGTAAGCCGCATTACGGCATTCACGGGACCAACGATCCCTCCTCTGTCGGAAGGCGCACATCCCACGGCTGCATTCGCATGTACAATGAGGACGTTGTAGAATTGTCCAACCTGGTTCCCATTCATACTCGAGTGACGATCAGACCTTGAGCTGAAAGTTGCTTGTGGACACAGATTTTTCAAAATCCTAACATTTCCTTAATACTCACCCCTCAAGTTTCTAAAAACTTTCTTTCCATAATAAGTAATAGAAGTGAATGGATCGGAGGTTATGTATTGGTTGTTTCACAAACGCTTTATCATTTAATCAGAAATTTGGGGGATGTTGTCTTACTGATCATGTTTATGAACCGACTTCTCCCAGTTTCCTGCCATTCTGAGAAGTGGTCCAAAGCGATCGCATGCGGGTTGACCTGCTCAATGGCAGGCATCCTGTCCATGCTAATGCCCATCCATCTGCCGGACGGCATTATTCTGGATATGCGGATTGTTCCCGTCGCCTTGGGCAGCTTCTACGGCGGCGGTCTCGCAGCAGCTATCTGTGTTACTGCGGTCAGTGCGTTTCGTCTATGCCTTAGCGGGACAGGTGTTACCCCAGGGGTAATCGTGATCGTGACTGCGGCAGCTGTAGGACTGCTGTTTCGAGCTATACCTTTTCCTCACTGTAGGGCTGGCCAGCTGTTATTTTCATCGGCACTTGGCCTTATCCTTACTGCCGGTCATTTCGGATGGAGCTTTCTGTTTCAAACACCTATGACCCAATTACTGCTTAGCAAATATGTGTTCATGTATCTCTTCTTGTATCCACTTGCAGCTTGCACCATTGTGTACATCTTTCAAGCGGAGAGAACACGTAAAACGGCCGATTTGTTTGACCCGAGCTCCGGAATCCCCAACAAAAACTGGCTGCTGCGCAGGCTCAGAAAGCTTATTGAAAAGCAGGTGCCGTTTCATCTCATCGCTTTTCGAATCGAAAATCTGAGGGCGATCCATGCTGTACACGGTCCAGAGTATCGTCAGCTGATTCTGCAAGAAATGAGCGCCAGATTCTCTAATGAACAGCTCATTCACGCAGGGAATCAGGAGTTTATGCTATGCTGCTATGATAGCGAGCGTATTTTAGGGATGGACGCTTTTATGGACGGAATAAGGCAGCGTTTAACCAAACCATTCTTGATCAACAACAAGCTGGTTTATTTATTTTCGAACACCTCCTTCCTGCCGTATCAAGGGGAGGCTGCCGAGCATTTTATCCAAAAAGCGCTTAGCACTCTGCAGGAAACCGCCGGGGAGTGTCTCGGAGAAAGCTACTCAGAAGAGGCTTTGCTTCGGCGATACCAACTGCAAGACGCACTGTACCAGGCGCTATCCAAAGAGCAATTGTTGCTGCATTATCAACCGCAATTTGATTTGCAAAACGGCCGATTACGGGGATTTGAAGCCCTGCTGCGATGGAATCACCCCGAACTTGGCCCTGTTTCTCCTGCCGAGTTTATTCCCATTGCCGAGGAGACCGGCCTCATTCGGCAAATCGGTTTGTGGGTGCTTGAACAGGCATGTCTGGTACATCTACAGATTCTTCCAGTTATTGGTGATATTACCATGTCCGTGAATATATCTGCTGTGCAGCTGTCAGACCCGTTCTTCCCGGATGAAGTAAACCGGGTGCTTGAGCGGTCCGGACTGCCGCCTTCGAGTATTGAGCTCGAAATTACGGAAACGACGCTGATCAGCTCTTTTGCACGGGCCGAACGGCAGCTCCAGCGTCTCGAATCGTTTGGCGTTATGCTCGCATTGGATGACTTCGGTACAGGATACTCTTCGCTGAACTATTTAAAGAGTCTGCCGCTTCATACTTTGAAAATCGATCGTTCCTTCACGCAGGGAGTTCTTAATAACCGGGAGAGTACCATCATGCAGTCCATCGTTCAGCTCGCTAAACAACTAGAGTACATCGTTATAGCCGAAGGAGTGGAAAATGAAGAGCAGCTATCCGAGCTTAAGAAGCTAAAATGTGATGTTGCTCAGGGCTATTTGTTGAGCCAGCCGCTCCCAAGTGATTGCCTTGCCGGATTCTTAGCTCGGCTGCAAACCAACTCGGGTGAGAAGCCTCAAACCCGTGTATCTTAATGATATATTTTTTTGTACAAGCTCGTTCCACCGTTTACGCAAGGAGAATGGACATGCGTGGCGAAGTTCAAGGCAGAGAAGCCCCAAGCCATTGAATCTCCAAGCAATTCATTCTTCTAAAGGCGGTGTCATATGACAAAACCAATCACATTCGGAATCATAGGCGGAGCTGGATTTCGAGCTCAATATTTTTATCGTATCGCGCAGGCTCTTCCCCACTTGTTCCGGATAAGCGGCAGTGTGGTAAGAGATGAAGCGAAGAGAACGCAAATGGAGCAAGAGTGGCGCGTGCCCGCATATCCGACCCTGCAGGATATGCTGCGCGCGGAGCGGCCTGACTATGTAGTCGTATCCGTAAGCTGGACTGCTTGCTACGAATACTTGTTTCAGTTAGCCGAGCTAGGCATCCCCGCCTTGGCGGAAACGCCACCGGCTCCGGATCTCGAAGGGCTCAAGAAGCTGCATACGAATTTAACAAGTCAGGGAGCCCGCATTCAAGTAGCGGAGCAGTATCAGTTTCACCCTCTGCAAATGGCCCGCTTGGCGCTCATTCAATCGGGACAGCTCGGTGAAGTATCTGAAACGACCGTGTCGATCTCTCACTTGTATCATGCGGTCAGTCTGATTCGAACGATGCTGGGAATCGGCTTCGAAGATGTGAGCATCAAAGCGATGCGTTTCACCTCCAAGTGGGTGGCCGGGCCTACCCGCAGCGGTCCTCCGCAAGAGGAACGCATCATCCCTTCCAAACGGGATTTGGCTTGGCTGAACTTTGGCGATAAGCTGGGCATCTATGATTTCACTCAAGACCAACATCGCTCCTGGACTCGCTCGAATCATTTGTCTGTTCGAGGCGAGCGCGGAGAAATCTTCGATACCTCCGTTCGAAGTCTAGCCGATCATGCGACGCCGATCTACATGGATTTGAAAAGAATCAATCGGGGCGAGGCCGAGAATGCAGAGGGTTACTTTCTTAAGGGGATCCTGGCGGGTGAGCGTTGGGTATATGAGAATCCATTTGCTCCGGCCAGATTGTATGACGATGAAATCGCGATCGCAACTTGTCTGCTTAAGATGGGGGAATATGCGGCAGGAGGCTCCAGCTTCTACGGCCTTCCGGAAGCGTCGCAGGATCACTATCTGGGTATGCTCATGGAAGAAGCCATCGAAACAGGCCGGGAAGTGTCATCCACTCCCCAGCCTTGGGCCGAATCGTTATAGGGTTTGACCGCAATCAATGGTGAGGATTTGTCCGGTCATCGCTTCCTGTTCGAGCGTATGACAAATGAGCTTCGCGATGTCCTCCGGTGTGGAAATCCGCTGCAGGGGCAGATGTCCGCTCAAGCGGTTCATCTGCTCTTCCCGGCCTTCCCACCACCTTGTCGCAACTGCTCCGGGCGCTACGCTGTTGACTCTGATCTTTGGTGCAAGCGCACGAGCCAGCGACTTAGTCAAGCCGTGTACCGCCGCTTTAGACACTGCATAAGGCATCGAGGAGCCTAGTCCTGTTGTCCCGGCTACACTGCCGACATTGACGATGGCTCCTTGGGTGCCTTTCTTCATATGCTCCGCTGCGGCGCGGGCACAGAAGAACATACCTTTAACATTGACCGCATACAGCTCGTCCCATACCTCCTCGTCAGCTGCTTCCAAATCCTCCAGAGGAATATGCCGGGTGATGCTGGCATTATTGACGAGCAAATCCAGTCCGCCAAACGACTCCACGATGCAACGGACCATCTCGCACACTTCCTTATCACGGGACACATCCGCTTGATAAGCCTGGGCAGTACCCCCGAGTTCTTGAATCTTTTGCACCGTTTCGTCAGCCTCTGATTTCGAACGCGAATAGTTCACAGCAACGACCGCACCTCTTTCCGCCAGCTCAAGGCAAACAGCCCTGCCGATCCCTGTCCCTCCGCCTGTAACCAACGCCACTTTGTTCTTCAAATCCATATGCGCTACCACTCCTCCGTGTTTTACTTAGTAACAGTGTATAGCGCTAGCTTGATTTTGTATAATTGAATTATTTAAATTCTGAATTCATTTTTTTTGAATCAAATAAACCGATAACGGCAAGTATCTATCGAAATAGGGAGAACGTTTGCACTAGAGAAATGTCAAGTTAAGCCTAAATTCAATTGCCTGCTCATCTTTGCACACAGCATAAATACAATAACATGTATTAGGATGTAGTAGGGGTAATCCCACCAAACATAGCTATGCAGAATTCCTACGTTCGCCAGAAAGGACTTTATGATATAGATCGTGCCCACCACTAACAGCATTTTGAGCCATGTCTGTTTCCATGGCAGCATGATCAGCACGACCATAAACAAGCTGATGCATAAATAATAAAAGCCTCCGAACGCATTCGTATCTCGGGAAGGGTCACTGAACCAGCCGATATGATATGACCTGCTGTTAAAGATCATGACAGGCATAAATTGAAGCGTCCCCAGCATCGCACCGCAAATAAAAAACAAAATGACTCCTTGTAGAACCCCCTTGCCGACTTCTCGATCTTGTTCATGAGAAAAACAGCAAACCTGAAATAAAACGGCAAGCTGATCCCTGTATACATCAGCCGCCACCAATGATGCTCATAGATGCCTAGTCGTAGAAAGCCCCACTCAATTCCAACAAATACAATAGCGCTGACGATTGCCGGTATCCAGCCCATGTGGAACGAGGCGATCATAGTCGCAACGGAAGGCAGCGACAGCATGTTGGAAGCGATGGCTCCCATACTGCTGTCGTAGTAGCTATTATGTGAAAGAAGCTTCGGATAGTAACGATAGCTGTCCAAGAGTACATAGATCACATACTCTACAATGTATCCAAAACCGATCATGGCTAAGAACAAAAGAAGACTAGCATAATTTCGTTTACGGATGAAGACATACACTAGCAACATAACACTTAGCGATGCCAGCCCAACGTAGCAAATAGCATTAATACTCATAACTCCAACACTCCTTGTAAAGGGGAATTATGGATCACGAGTTAGTATTGCCCGCTGCCGAAAAAAATATAAGACACCCTGCCAGATACGGCCGGATGTCTTACGGTCAATTCATATACTTATTCTTTTACACTACCCACATTCAAGCCAACAACGAAATACTTCTGAAGGAACGGATAGACTAGCAGGATCGGCACGGAAGCTACAATCGTAATCGCTGCCCGAATCGACAGAGGTGTTACTACCGCTGACGCCATGTCCTTGTTCATTCCGGCTCCGTTGGCCAAGCTGGCATTGCCGCTGCCGCCTGTGTTGAGCGTCGAGGCAAGCAGCTTGGTCAGCTCATACTGCAGCGTACTCAAGTTTTGCTTGGACGAGGCGTATAAGAACGTATCGAACCAGGAATTCCAAGCGCCTACCGCAACGAATAACGCGATCGTAGCCAGAACCGGCTTACAGAGCGGGAATACGATCTGTAGGAAAATGCGGAAGTCACTGGCTCCGTCTATTTTCGCCGATTCCACCATACTTTCCGGCAAGGTTTGGATATACGTCCGTATGACGATCAGATTGAACGCGCTGACCAAGCTTGGAAGAATGTATACCCAGAAGCTGTTGAGCAGTCCCAAGTCCTTGATCAAGAAGTAGGTCGGAATCAGACCGGCATTGAAATACATCGTCAATACATAGATGACTGTAATCGGCTTGCGGAAGAGATATTCCTTACGGCTAAGCGCATAAGCGAGCATCGTCGTCAGGAATATATTCAGTATCGTTGCGAGCACAGTCCGTGCCACAGAAATCATAAATGCGTGGTACACGGTTCCCGATGCGAAAATGGCGTTGTAGTTTTTGAGTGTCCACACCCGAGGCCATAGATAGATACCTCCGCGAATCGTATCATTACCGTCATTGAATGACACGGCGATCGTATTCAGAAACGGATACAGGGTAACCATCACGAGGAAGATCAGGAGAATGGAGTTGACCGTATGAAATACGGCTGGCTCCAGTCGAAATGTTGTACGAGTATTGGCTTTCATAACAGTCTCTCCTCTCCCAGACGTTTGGAAACCCAGTTGGCAAACAACAGCAGCGTCACGCTAACAATCGTTTTGAACATACCGCCTGCCGTAGCCAGCGAGTAATTTCCTTGGGCAATCCCGTATTTCAGTACGAAAATATCGATCGTCTCCGACCAGTCTACGACCAGTCCGTTACCTAGCAAGTATTGAACTTCAAATCCCGCATCGAGAATGTGCCCGATGGAAATGATAAGCAAAATAACAAATGTCGGCTTGATACCAGGCAGCGTGATATGCAGCATCTTGCGGTAACGATTGGCTCCATCCATCTCGGCAGCTTCGTATAGCGACGGGTCAACGGACGCCATGGCCGCCAGATAGATAATCGTATTCCAACCGATTTCCTTCCACACATTAGAGGCCCCAACGATACCCCAGAAGTATTTACCCTCGCTCAGCCAAACAATCGGCTCATCGATGATGTGCAGCTTCATCAGCACAATATTCACAATACCGTCGTTAATGGAAAGGGATGTTGCGACAATACCCGCTGCAATTACCCAGGACAAGAAGTGCGGCAGGTACGAGATCGTCTGCACGGTTCGCTTGAACAGCATGTTCTTCACTTCATTCAGCAGCAAAGCCAAAACGATGGAAGTGACAAAGCCAAGTACAAGATTGATCAGACTCATGCCGACCGTGTTGCGCAGTACCTGCAGAAAGTGATCATCCGAGAATAGAAACTTGAAGTGTTTGAAGCCCACCCACGTTTGGTCGGCAAACTTCTTGGCCGGCCTGTAATCCTGAAAGGCGGTTAACCATCCCCACACGGGAACGTAAGCAAAAACAACGATATATATCAAAAGCGGGACCGACATCATGATGAGCTGCCATTGGTTTCTGATGAGTGCCCATGACCATCTACGTTTTGCTCTATCGGTCGCCAGAGTTTCATTTGCACGTTTGGTTGTTAGGGTTTCTGCCATCTGATTCTCCCCGATCTTTCCGTATTCTCCGTATCCCCGAATGTTGCAAAAGTGGAAGCTATACGACTTCCACTTTTACAAATTCATGACTGGTTACTTCGTGCTCCAGTTTTTGATTCTCCATTGAATTTGCTCATTAATGCGATCTTCGTATGCTTTTACGTCTACCTTCTTGATTTGACCTGTGTACTCGTTCCATACATTATCAAACTGATCCGGTGTAGAAAGAATTGCTTTTGGTAAATATTTTGTTCCAAGCTCATTCAGCTTCGTATTGGCGATTTTCGCAGGTGAACCGTCTTCCAGTGTAATGCTCCAAGCTGGGTAGTACACAGGGTTTGCAGGCGGTTTGCTAAAGAAGTCGATATATGTCTTATATCCGTAAGCATCAAGCAGCTCTTTGTCGATAGCCTTCTGACCCGCGTAATACTCATCCGGTTGATCATTAGGAGCAGTCGCATTGCCATCCGGGAAGCTGCCCTCCCATTTCGGTGCGAATTTGTAGAACGCTTCAGCTGTATTCGAAAGCTTCCATGTCGCATCCGTAGCATTTTTACGCTGTTGTTCTGTACGCGAGAACATACCTTTGTCATTCACTTGGTAGTCTTCGCCTTGAATACCCCAAGTCAGCGTTTTTTGCCATTCTTCCGACATCAAAGCATCGAGCATTTTAAGAATTCTCACAGGATCCTTCGCGTTAACACTAATACCAAAGCCGTTATTCAGGTTCAGTGGCGGAAGATCTCTGTAGTAGTCTTTGTCGCTTGCATTAAACATGAGCGGCAAACCTACGTAAGTTCGATCATTTTTATCTTGCGTAGTGAGCGCATCTTCAGCAGCTTGGAAGCTCCAGTGCTGATCAAACATACCAAGTACGCTGCCGCTGGAAATTTTCGCCATATATTGATCGAAGTTTTGAACGAAAGACTCTTTATCTAGCAAGCCTTGATTATTGATTTCATTCAACTTTTTGTAGTATTGCTTCGCTGGATCTTTGTCAGCAAAGATGGAAGCTACATTGTTTTCTACGACAACCCCGCCGTCATTAGGATGGCCCATGAGATGCTGCGGAGGATTGAGCAGTCCCCAGTTTCGCCAGTCATAGTTCAAGATATCAAACCCGATTGTCGGTTTACCGTCGATCTCAGGATGCTTCTCTTTGTAATTCTTAATTAGAGCGAAGTATTCATCCAACGTTTTGATTTTCGGATAACCTGCTTCTTTCAGAACGGCTTTTTGAATCCAGAATGCAGGTCCTGAGTAATAAGTTGCATGTAACTCGCCTGTATATACTCCATAGTTAGGCAAAATATAGATATGACCGTCTTTCGGGTCCTTCATTTGATTCCATACCGCTTCGTAGTGCTTCTTCAAATTAGGAGCATTCTTCTCGATCAGATCCTCAAGAGGAATGTAAGCACCCGCATCGGTAAACTTCGTGTTTGCAGTCATTATATCCGGGTAGTCGCCGCCCGCAATCATAACCCCTGCTTTTTGATTAGAGTCTCCGGCAAGGAAATCGAATTGGAACGTAACGCCCAGCTTATCTTTCATCAATTTATAAATTTTATTGTCTGGTGCCGGTTGTTGGAAGCCTGCATCTCCGATATAAACGCTTACATTAAAAGGCTCGACTTTATTTGTTGCCGCATCTGTTGCTGCTGCTCCTTGAGTAGCTGCTGCAGAAGACGCCGGTTCCGCAGGTGATTTGCTGCAGCCTGCCAGTACGCTGCCTGCAGCGAGCATGAGAACCAAACTGTTTAACACAACAAATTGTTTGCGATTCTTCATTCGAATACCCCTTTTTCTCATGTATTACATCCGGAGTGTTGTAACCCCTTTCATGTAACCTCTTTCATTGTATGCAAACGCTTACTTTCGAACAATTTCGTAATTAAAGGTTTCACCTGAAAAATATAAGATTTTTACATGTCCCCTTCGGATTGTTCCTTTTGGTATTGAGAAGGCTTCATATGCAAACGTTTTTCGAATTGCTTTAGGAACTTATCATAATTCAAATAACCTACATGCTCCGCGATTTGATTGTATTTCATGTCCGTGTCCCTGAGTAAACGAGCTGCCTCCTCGATGCGTAAGTCATGAACCCTTTCATTCAGCGTAACTCCGTTCTTCTTCATGAACAGCTGTCCAAGGTAGACAGGGTGAATATAGAACTTTTCTCCAATCGACTTAATGGTAATACTATCTCTATAATGCTGCTCTACATATTCATTAATGTCATGAATGATGCCCTTGGATTGGTCGCTTTGCGATTTAGCCATGACCGATATACACGCTTCGCCAAAGCTCTGCAGCAGGTCCAGTGCTTCATGCACATGCAGCTTCGAGCGCGTCAGCCGGATCAAGCCATGCTGCTGTACCAGCTCCTGTGCATTTTCGTTCATGTCCTTCAGCATCGCCATGCTCCTGCATGCCACATGAATGCCCACCATTTTAGCGATTTCCGGCGCGAAACGACTATGGCTTATCGCCATTCTAAACTGCTCCAGCGCTTCCTGTAAGGCAGCTTTGTCCAGCTTTTCAATGGCGTCGGTCAGATGCTGCGCGCTCAACATTCCATCCATACGCTCTTCCCGCTGATCTTCATTCATATGTTCATATTCAATGACACGGGGCTCCTCTTGGAAGAATTGATAGTTAATCATTTCGCGTGCACTTCGGTAAGATTCTGCGATATTCCGAAGCCCGGCCTGCGGCTTACCTGAAGCAACGGCAAAATGGGCGGATGAGACAGACCGAAGCGCTTCAAACAAAGCATCTGCCAACGGCTCACCCCCGGAGGCCACACCAAACGAGTGCGGACCCAGATCGAGCATATAGACATACTCCTTCCTGCCAATCGCCTGCCTTGCCGCAGCGCGAAGAGCCGGGCTCTGTCCTTCTTCTGATTCAATCAAAATAAATCTCCAGTCGTTGACCTCCTGCAGCAGCTCCCCTGCCTCTGCGGATGTCAGAAATAGCTCGGCTGCATCCGAATTGCCCTCCAATAGATGACATAGGCACGAGATCACTTTTTCTTCAAACGCTATGGCATCCATCTCGATGTGAAGTCGGCTTTCCTCCAGCTCCGCGCGCACCTGTGCAAGCAGATCCGTTACTTCTTCCTCCATAATCGGCTTGAGAATATAGTGCTTGATTCCATGCTGCATCGCCCGCTTGGCATAATCGAATTCACTGTAAGCGCTCAGGATTATAAAGCGGACCTGGCCATCCAACTGATCGCGGGCTGCGGCAATCAGCTCAAGACCGTCCATCACAGGCATTCGAATATCGGTAATAATTAAATCAGGTCCCAGTTCCTTAGCTAGTTCGAGCGCCTCTAAGCCATCAGAGCACGTACCGCATATCCGAAACCCGAGCGACTCCCAATCTATCAAAAGCTCCAGACCCTCAATGGCTCTAGGCTCATCATCCACCAGCAGTACACTGTACATGGCTCTCCCCCTCTAGTTCGTAAATCGGCTTGTAAACGGAGTGTCCAGCATTCTCATCGGGATATCCATGATAATGACCGTCCCCGTTCCCGGCGTGCTTTCCATCTTGAACTTGACTTGATCACCATAATTCAGCTGCAGCCTTCGATACACATTGCGAACGCCGATATGTTCATTGACTTGCTGCTCGCTTCTTACATTAAGAAGCAGCTGTTTGAGTTCCTCCTCCTCCATACCCTTGCCGTTATCAGCAATGCGTATGCACAAGCTGGTTTTCAGCACCTGCACATCAATTTCAATATGCCCGATGCCTTTGATCGTCTGCAGGCCGTGCTTGCACGCATTCTCAACAAGCGGCTGAATACTCATCTTGGGAATCTTATATTCCATAGCTTCTTCATCAATGTGGAACCTGTAATCGAAACGATCCCCGAAGCGGAATTTCTCCACCTTCAGGTACATATCCGTAAAGCTGACTTCCTCGCGGACCGTGACGATATCCTCTTTCCAGCTGATCAATCTTCTTAATATCTTGGATAAGCTCTTGATAATTTCGGTAATATCCGTGTAGCGGTTTCTTGTGCATACGACGAGTATGGCGTTCAGCGTATTGAACAAAAAGTGCGGATTCATCTGGCTCTGCAGCAAGTTAAGCTCCGCCCGTACTCGCTCCAGCTCCAGGTCTTTCTTCTGAATCTCCAGCTTGTACACATCGTTAATCAGCATCTTCATCTTGGAGGTCATGCGATTAAAGCTTCTTACAAGCTCCCCGATCTCATCCCGGCCTTCATGGAGAACAAGCGGATCGAATTTGCCGGTTTTCACTTTTTCCATATGACGGGACAGACGTTTTACCCTATAGTTATACGAACGCAAAATAATATAGATGAGAATAGAGGTGATCAAGGTCGATCCGCCTGCAAGTGCGAAAATATAATCTCTCGATTCCTTCATCGCAGACGCCGTCCGATCATTCTCGGCAAAGCCTACGACCTGCCAGCCTCTTGTAAAGGAGGCTCCACCCAGAGGATGTTCGAAATGAGGGAACTGTCCCATCTGAAATTTCGGTGACAAATTCAAATACCAAGGAGCGTTGTCCAGCTGGTAGCCGCTTGTCGTGGACATAATGATTTGATTGCTGCCGTTCACCAGGTAAAGGTCCAAATAATCTTTTTCCTGCGTTAGGGTATCGTATATTTTGTTTAAAGCGA
Organism: Paenibacillus hexagrammi; assembly: GCF_021513275.1. Taxonomy (NCBI): domain Bacteria; kingdom Bacillati; phylum Bacillota; class Bacilli; order Caryophanales; family Paenibacillaceae; genus Paenibacillus; species Paenibacillus hexagrammi. The sequence goes on from NZ_CP090978.1 coordinate 5,040,051, forward strand.
TATCAATTTTTAAAACTTTAGTAAAGGCCCTAGTATCATCAAAGCTGTTCAATCGGGTTATGATACTCAGATGCGGCGAATAGTATTCCGGATTGATCGCTTCTTTCTCCTTGTAGGCATACACAAACACTTTTTCTGTAGAAGCAATGAAACTCTGGTACCACTCACTCTTCATGACCTCTTCGTCAAGAACGGCATAATTGCCACCTGACTGTATCGTCTTATTATTGGTGTACACTTTAATCTGTTCAATCTGCGTGTTAGCTGGCATATAGTGATTCACTTTATCCCGGAGAAGATTGTTATAAGCCTCATAGAATTCCACATTATCCGCATAACGATGATCCAATTCCTCATACAAAGCGCGGTCCGTCGATATCGCGTGACTGATCGCCACTCCTCCTTGTATCAGCTCATTGATGCTGCTGCTGGCGCGATCCAGCGAGATTTGCAGGTTTTGTGTCTCCCTCTCCTTGACGTTTTGCGATAAACGGTCAAGAAACAAGAAGTTGATAGCGACTATGGGTAACAGTACACAGACCAGATACATAAGCAGCAATTTATAGGTCAGAGGAATATCATCGACCCACCTGAGCAAGCCAAAATTTCTTCTCATGCTTCGTCTCCTCCACTAGGCTCTGCATCTGGTGAATCCTGCTCGGACTCTGACTTCTTATAGGCCGTAGGCAATTGATTGGTAATGGATTTGAATTTGCGAATAAAATAATCCGGGTCCTGGTAACCTACCATGGAAGCAATATCGCTAGTTTTTAAATGGGTTCGCTTGAGCAGCTTTTTCGCTTCCTCAATACGTCTGACATGAATATATTCATTGAAGGATTGACCGGTATGCTTTTTGAAAATCTGACCTAAATACGTGGAATTCAAATGATGTTCTTCCGCAATGGTTTGCAGCTGCAGCTTTTGGTTATAGTGCTTGTTCACATATTGAACGATCTGAACAATCGGGCTTTTGGAATTATGCTGCTTCATATCCTCCAAATAAGCAGCGGTTACTCGAAGCATCTCTCTTGCATAGCGTTCTAAATCTTGCAACTGCGGATGGCGCGTCCTCTTCTCCAGCTTCAGCAACCGCTCTCCGAACTCCTGAATATCTCCCTGCCAGTCATGAACAAGCCTGATGAGTTCCAACTGGAGATTGGCCAGATGAAACTCGACGATCTCTACAGAAGCCCGAGAAGTTTTACATTCTGCAAACCACTGAGCGACCTGACTCTCCATCTCTGCGTGATCAAGGCTCTCCACCGCCTCCAGCAGCATCTGGACACTCTGCTCCTGCATCTCTTCGTTCAATTGAAGCTTGCTCAGTGAGCTGTAATAATAGAGATTGCCCTCCTGATAGGAAGCAAGTCTGCGGGTCTGTAGCGCCTGCTTGTAAAGCTCATGAATGTTTTTCGCACCTTTCCTCCTTTCGCTTACTAGCAGGTAGAGATTGAAGTCATCAGGAACATGAAGTTCATGCTTCATATGCCGGCTAAACGCTTCCAATTCTGCGAATATTCCTGAATGATCAAGCAAAATCAGACCTATACGTCCTGTTCCGTCCTCAAAGAGATGAAGGAGCCGTCCGGGTGCATATTTTTCAAAAGCGCTTTCATAAAAGTCTTCACTTGAAACCATGCACGATCCTCTTGCTCTTCAATTCCCTCTGGGACACTTCCTTCGATCAAGACGCATCTAAGCTCAGCTCTTCCTGCAGCTCCAAGTAAGTCAATACTTCCTTCCAGAAGTCCTGTTACCTCGCCGCGTACGAGTCGGGTCCAGATGTGGAGACCAGCAGCTGTCTCTTCTGCTCCATTTCTTCGTTGGTTCTCTGTTTCTGGCCGAGCTCCTGCTGCAGCCTTTTTAGCACAGTTTCAATTTCTTGTTCGTCAATCGGCTTGAGCAAATAATCGCTTACATTCTCACGCATTGCCGTCTGCGCATAGGAGAAATCATCATAGCCGCTTAAAATAACAAATGTAGGCGGCTGTTTCATCGATTCATTGGTGCGCTGAATCAGATCAATACCGGTTAAGAGCGGCATCCGAATATCTGTGAATACAACATCGGGACGAAGCTCTCCAATAAGCTCCAACGCCTCGCTGCCATCCGTCGCTTCACCGCATATATCAAAGCTGTACCTGTTCCAATCTACCATAACCCGCATCCCCTCTAATACGAGAGGTTCATCATCCACAAGCATGACACGCCACATCAGCAATACCTCCTTACTCCTTTACAATGTATCATATTTACGAGATAAACGAATACAATCCTGAGCCATTGCTGTATTTACCAGATGACAAAGCTCAACATTTCACCCGTGGTAAATAATACCATAGATAGGGAGAGCCCGGTCATCTTCTATTCTATGCCGTTAATTGAACTAGCGGCAGCTTGAGGCTGCCTGCCAATTATTCAAGTATAGCTACCCAAAACAGGAATAAAAGGGTATGATTTTTACGATCAGGGAGGTCATCTTATGAAAAATTGTATCCATGAAGCATTGGACACGATGCTGTCCCGTTGGAACACCATGTCGGCCGCATCCGGTGACGATGCAGAAGAAGCTGCGAATGCTTTTGAAGCATCTTTTTATACATTTATCGACTCCATGAGAGAATGGGTCTACGAACTTGAGCAGCAGCCTGCGACAGTGGATGAACTATTGGCGCATCCCGTAATCGATGCCCTGATCGCCAAGCTGCCCGCGCCGCTGTATCTCAACTTTGAAACGGAGGCGGAGCTGATTCTGGAGCATAAGCATCGTGTGGACGAAGACAAATATGATTAAATGACCGAGTGTTAACGCATATTGAATATAAGCAGCTGCAGGAAGGACTATACGGAATATGAATAAAACCGCACTTATTACAGGAGCATCTTCAGGCATCGGGGAAGTATTTGCACACCGCTTGGCCGCACAAGGATACCGATTGATCCTGGCGGCGCGTTCGCAAGATACATTGGAGCGCTTAGCCCGTGAGCTGGCCGGCAGGTTTGCCGTCGAAGTTCAAGTCATAACAGCAGACCTCAGTCTGGAGCACACGCCTTCTGAGATATTTCGGCAGGTGCAGGAGCTGGGATGGCACGTGGACTTATTGGTGAACAACGCGGGATTTGGCTTGAGTGGTGAGTTTCTCAGTCATTCGGCCGAAGAATATCGGCAGCAGATTAAGCTGAATGTCGCTTCATTGGTCGATATGACACATCTGTTTTTGCCGCCAATGCTGGCTAAAGGCGACGGGGCGATCATCAACCTGGCTTCGCTGTTATCGTTCTTCCCTTTCCCTTATTGCTCGGTGTACAGCGCTACGAAGACATTCGTGTTATCCTTCTCCGAGTCTCTCTGGGAGGAATACCGCCATCAGGGCATTAAAGTGCTTGCGCTTTGTCCAGGCCCGACAGATACTCAATTTTTCACCAAAGCCAAGGAAGTCGAGCTGGACAGGAAGCGCTCCCCGGAGCAAGTCGTAGACACAGCGCTGAAAGCGCTTAGTCAGAATAAAAGCTTCGTCATTGACGGGAAGCTGAACGTCCTCAACGCCCTGCTTGCCCGCTTGCTGCCGCGGAAGACGATGGTCAGCATGCTCGGATCCGTGATGAGAAAATCACTGGCGTCTAGAGCCAAGGGATAGATAGCTATAGAAAAAGAACGCTGTAGACGGCCTTTGCGGCTGCCAAGCGTTCTTTGTTTACTTCTTAGTCGCGCGATTTCGGATGATCGCCAGCGCGTCTTGCATTTTTTTCATATAAACAGGGTCTTGATTCGAGCAAAGAAAGGCAACCTCAGCTTGACCATCCGTTCCGAGATTCCCCTCTTCCTCCATCACGTGCTTCAGGCGGTTAACCGCGCCGCTGCTGCCGTCTACAATTTGAATATGATCGGGAAGAATGCTTCTTAACAGGTCCTTGTAAAAAGGAAAATGCGTGCAGCCCAGCACCACGGTGCCGTAAAGGCTCAAATCAAATCCGGTCAGCTTCTCCTGGAAATAAGCCGTAATGATGGCTGGATTAAATTGAAGCGCCTCGCAAAACTCCACCAGCTCCGGCAGCGGCAGCGAATCCACCATGTGCTGGTCATCAATACGGGATATCAGCTCCAAATACTTCGTCTGCTTGAGCGTTAACGGCGTAGCAAATACCAGCACCCGCTTCCCTGTGGAGCGGTTCATCTCCAGAGCCGGCTTCACTGCGGGTTCCATGCCTATGATAGGAATCCCGTAAGTGCTTCTGAGGTCTGCGACCGCAATGCTTGTGGCCGTATTGCAGGCAATAACAAGCGCTTTGACATCGTGTTGAATAATGGTGTCTACCGATTTTTTCACATAGTCAAGTACGTCTTCCTTCGATTTCGTCCCATACGGGACATGGAGCGTATCGGCAAAATACAAGTAATCCTCCTGCGGCAGCCGCCTCATCGCTTCAGCCAATACCGTGATTCCACCGATTCCCGAATCAAAAAAAGCTATTCTCATGTCATTCACCTTATATGCGCATTTATTTTCAACCCTCAATTGATCGTGAGCCATAGATTCCATTATACAAAGTCCATCGAACAATCTCCATGGGCTATTTATATGTACAATACCCCCATAAATATATGTGAAAAAACACAGGCAAGCCTGCCTGTGTTATCAATGATTTACTTCATTCCCATTTGCTTGAACGCGTTCATGAGGTCGCTGGAAACCAGCGCCAGCACCTGCTGAGCAATCGCTTCATTATTGGCTGCAATTGCTTTGGCAATCGCTGCTCTCGCCTGCTCGTCCGCGATTCCTTCTTGAAGCAGCGCTTCCAATTCGGCGGTTCCTAGGCCTAATTTAATCATAAGTGATATCCCTCCCTTTTTGTCCATTCCTTATCATACCCTAAACGGGGTGGAAAAGTAAGGGAGGTGGAAAGAGGAGCACCCCGCGCGGCGAATTCACCGGCTAGAATGCTCCTCATGTACATTTGGCTCTACTTATATACCGCGATTTCGTGGATGGACCACCAATTAGAAGCAGTTCCCGTTTGCACAACTTTGATATAGCGAGCAGACTGCGCTGGGAAGTCGACCGTGATGACAGCGGAACTTCCAGTTCCACTGGCTACCGCCGAGCCCCAGTTCGTTCCGTCCGCCGATACGTATACCTCGTAGCCGCGAGCGTAGTCACTTCCGCTGCCTGTAGAGTCCATAACGATACGGCTGAGCACGTATTGGAATCTTCTATTCTAGAGGCCCTTCGGACCGGTGATTATGCAGAAGCTTTGAACCAGACGGACAAGTGGTTCGAGTACTTCCAGACACATGCTTTACATTCGCGTGAAGAAGTAAATCTGCAAACCCTCTCTTTGCTCGCAAGCTTGTTGAATGGAACAACCTCACAGCTCCAATGACTGGCAGCCCAAAATTGTCCATCTAGCCAACCAAGTTCAGCAAATTGAGACGCTGGAAGATCTGGCAGGGCTTGTCGCCCAAGTCATTCAACAGTATGTGGAGAGCTCGCCCACAAGAAAAGCCCCTAGGAGCAAAGTCCAACAAATCCAAGAGTATATCGCCGCCCACTACGATTCCAATGAATTGTCGCTGGCATCTGTGGCTAAAGAATTTTTTATTTCCAGTGGCTACCTGTCTATGCGCTTCAAACAGGATTTAGGTATTAACTTTCTGGACTACATTCACCAATATCGTGTGGAGCAATCCAAGATTTTATTGAAAAACGGGGATATGAAAATTCAAAGCATCGCCAAAGCCGTCGGCTACTGCGACGAAGCGCATTATTCAAAAACGTTCAAGAAGTGGACGGGGATGGCGCCTTCACAGTATCAGAAGAGTCAGATTTTGATGCAGTAAGAAAGGTAACTGGCATTTAGTTCACTTAAAGTCATAAAAAAACCTCCTACCAGAGCAATAGTTCAAGTTTGCTTCTAATAGGAGGTTTTAAAATTATGGATTTAACAAGCGTTCATCGTTAGCGTAATCTACTTTAGGAGACAAGGTTATCTAACCGTCTGGTAAACGAGACCAATGGCCCCAGAATCAAAGGTTTTGTTTTCGATAAGTTTCAGATTGATCTTATCCTTGAGACCTTGGAATAACGGCAACCCACTGCCGATCAGAACGGGAGAAACCGTGATTTTATACTCATCGATTAAATCAAGTTGCATAAGGTGGTGTGCGAGTCTAGGACTGCCGAGGATGACCATATCCTTGCCCGGCTGCTGTTTGAGGTTCTTGATCTCTCCCTCGATATCTTCTTTCACCAGTCTGGAATTGTTCCATTCGGCTTTCTCCAGCGTCGTGGAAAAAACGATTTTGGTTGTTTTTTCAATCCACTCGGCATGATCCCGTTCATGCTGCGAAGCTGATGGGTCCGAAGCCACAGATGGCCAGTAATTGTGCATCATCTGATAAGTCCCCCGTCCCCAAATGACGGTGTCGGCCGTGCTCAGAATTTCTTTCGCATGTTTCTCCAAATCAGCATCGTAGGAAACCCAGCCAATGTCCATTTCACCGTTTGGACCTTCAACAAAACCATCAAGTGATGCGTGTAAAAATAGAACGAGTTTTCTCATTATCAGTTCACCTTTTTCATGAGGGATATGTACATTAACTCCATTATAGAACAATTCGGATTGGATTGTTTCTTATAGATTGCTAATCTTATTCGTCCGTTAGGAACCATGACCTCCTTTCCGGAGGCTGCCTTCCGCCCAAGTTCAGTTGTACAAGTCAAATTATACCATAGAGTCTGCCGATGGGTGGACTCTTCGTCATTCCTTTAGAGGATGCAGTTGGACAAGACAGTAAGTATCGACAACAATTTTCATCAAACATTCCTTGACAGGAATATTCCTTATGAGGTATATTAAAGACACGAGTTCGATACGCGAAACGAAATGAGGTGGCTGAGACATCGAACCGATAGACAGTTCCTTGTTCAGCGCTCTCGCTGAACCGAACCGAGCACGCATCGTAGAGCTGCTGCTGGACAGCCACTTGTCTGTAGGCGAAATCGCCGAACGACTCGGCATCCGTCAGCCTCAGGCTTCCAAGCATCTGCGCGTCCTGCTGGATGCGGGTGTAGTCGAGGTTCAGGCTGTCGCGAACCGTCGGAATTACAAGCTTCGCTTGGAGCCCTTTCAAGCGCTGGATACGTGGCTGTCCACGTACCGCGGTGTCTGGGATGAGCGGCTTAACAACCTAGAGAGTTACTTACAAAAGCTTCGAGATCAGGAAGATCATTCAGGTTCATAATCATTAGGAGGGATTTAATAATGTCTAATCAATTAGTAATTCAAACAGAAGGTCAGTATCTGATTATGGAGCGCATTTTCAACGCCCCGCGCGAGCTTGTATTCAAAGCCCACACAGAAGCCGAGCACCTGAAGAAATGGTGGGGTCCCCGCGGCTGGGAAGTTACTCACTGTACGGTCGATTTACGTCCGGGCGGAGCCTGGCATTACTGCATGAAATGCGTAGATGAGAAGCAGGGCGATTTCTTCGGTTTTGAATCTTGGGGCAAGGCCATTTATAAGGAGATTGAAGCGCCAGCGACGTTCTCCTACACGGATTACTTCTCCGATGCCGAAGGGAATGAATCGCAGGGTATGCCTTCTTCTGACATTACTGTGACCTTCGAAGAGTTTGAAGGAACAACGAAATATGTCAGCCGTGCCCGGTACGAAAGCGCCGAAGCGCTTAAACAGGTTATCGAAATGGGCATGGAGCAAGGAATCACGGAGACGATGGATCGTTTCGCAGAATACTTGGAGACTATTCGATAAGAGCCCGTCTCCATCTAGTAAAAACGGCAGCAAGGACACCTGTTACGGTAAATCCTTGCTGCCTTTTTTGCTCGTCGATACTGCCAGTCCCCATGAAAAGCTTACGCAATTGGGTTCGTCCCGTCACATGCCACATGCCAAGACAGTCCCGCCACTTTACTGGATCAGCTTCATCTCCAGCAGCTTATCAAAGATCAACTGACTCACGGAAGATACCCTCTCCCTGTCTGAATAGCTCAGCCAGGCCGCTTCTTCGATTTCGGAAGCCGGAAGCAGTTCTCCCTCGTAGTCTCCCCTATAGCAAGTCATTCGCACCAGAACTCCCGCTGACTTGTCATGAGCCTGCGCCTCAAACGTACCGAAATACGTAATGGTTTCCGGCTTTATCCGTACAGACAGTTCTTCCTCTATTTCTCTTCTAAGGGTCTCCTCATCTGTCTCTCCAGGGTCCCGCTTTCCCCCAGGAATATAGAAGTTCTCTTTGCCTTTGGATCGTGCGCACAGGACTTGCCCGTTAGCGACATGCACCCAGGCAATTTTATCAATAACAGCTGTCAATGCTTTTCCCTCCTTACTAGGCGATGCCAATCTCCATATGCCATCCTGCTCGATATGAATTCCAACAGCCTTTCTGCAACATAACATCTTTGTATCTCTGCATTCATGATATCAGATTTACATCCGTTCAGACATCATCAAGCCGGGGCTTCATTCTGAGGTCTCCAAAAGATCGAGTATCAACGCGGACCGCATACGTGGAAAAGGCGTCTACCAGGAGGTATGCCTGAGTAAAACGCCTTTTTTATATCATTTTAGCAGGGGCACAATGTCTAGTACTCCGTATAGCTCGTAACAGACTTGCCCGGCAGCGTCACGGTAACCGAACCGCCGTTCACTGTCAGATCGGCTAGCTTCGCCAAGTCTTCCGACGCGCTGGTTCGTCTTCCCGATACGTGGTCAAAAGTCAAGCCGCTGATGGTCGTGGTTATGGCAGAAGAGCTATTATTGATGATAATGACCGACGCCCTGCCTGTATGGTTGGTACCGGCAATCGAGATCAGATTGCTGTCACTTGAGGCTGCTAGAATACGAATGTCGTCAGGCCGCAAGTAACGACTGAATTGCCCCATCACATACAGCCGTTTATTCACCGAAAAAGAGTTATTGGCACCTAAGTTGATTAAGCCCTCACCTGTGCCGCTTGATGCAGGATTCACAGCCCACCAGTAGAGCCAGCCCCTCTCGCCCCGCTTCAGGTCCGATGCGATTATATTGGCCCATTTCAGCCCATCGGTGATTGAGGGGTCATTGGCATTTTGAAAATCGCTCACCTCCGTGCTAATCAAGGGCTTGCCGAAATGATTTACGTCCGTATATGTTCCGTAATCATGCACCGTGACAAAATCAAATTTATCTCTCGTGGCCGTGCTGAAGTTGACCATATAATTATTCGAGGCCATACGATTTGAGCCCTCCGGTGCTCCAACCAGCACCCCTTGATTCAAACTGTGAATCGCATCGGCGACCTTGGCGGCGGCTTGATTCATTTCACTGGTCGTATACTGCGCGGATGCATACGGGGTGGACAGGTCTGGTTCGTTTTGGACGCTGACCCATTTGATATTGAAGCCGAACGTATTACGGTAGTGATCCACGTAGGTTTTTAAATAATTCGCAAACTTATCGTAGTGGGTCGTCTTCAGGTGCCCTCCATTATATTCGGGGAGCCATTGTCTTTCATCCAACCGGGCGGGCTCCAAGGGACCGCATAGAACTGGTTCATGCCTCTGTTCTTGGCTTCCTGCGCAAACCATCTCTGATGCAGGTCCGTGTTCCAATCCAGCACACCGTCAGAGGGCATGAATGTCGTCTGTACCGCATCTTCGGAGGAGGTATATGGATTGATTTCCAGTCTGACCATGGACAGCCCCGCATTGGATTCATCCACTTTGAACAGTTTATCCAGAATCTGACTCTGCACAGCGGACGTGTAGTTGTTCTTCAGCTCATTGACCGGGTGATTGGCGGCTGCCCCGAATCCCCAGATCGTCTGATACGTCGTATCCTTGTAGAGGGTGACCGAACTTCCCGCTGCCGATGAAACCGAACTGAAACTGGCTAATAGCATTGCGCTTAATGCTAGGATGCTGCCTGCCTTCTTTCTTTTTCCAAACATCTATTCATCACCTCTTTATCGTATTAGGCTGATCATCAGCCCTCTCTACACTAACTTGAAATCGCTTACATTTCACTGTGGCTAAACGCTCATTTACTGTATAGAAAACAACAAGCAAGCTGCCGAAATGGCAGCTTGCTTGTGTTCATATGGCTGAGGCTCTCGCCTCTTAGCTTGGGATCTTCGCTGAATCAAAAAGACCCATTCCAGTCTCTACATGTATGGGTAAGGAAGAATGTTGATGAATAATAAGCCAGGAATCATTCTCTTTCCTTAAGCCAAATGTAAACCGATTTGTTATTTGGCGAAGCTTTTCTCCTGATTCTATATCGTGTGCAGCAAAGGTAACGGCACAGTAAACGAATGCAAGATTCAAGTTTTCTTCTACTGCTAGGTCATTGAAATCAACAATTAATGAAATGCCATCCGCCCTTAATCCGTTAAACCACTCTTCAACATTTGCCTTCATGGGAGAGATCCCCTTGCTTTCAAAGCTACTCCAACAATCATAAATATGCATTTCGGGAGCATATGCCGCTAAGAATCTTTCAACATTTGTATCGTAAACTGCAGACTTGTAATTTTCTAGCACGTCTTGAACTTCATTAAATGTAACCTTCATTACATTCAGCCCCTTTACCTGCCGACCGCTGCGGTCCGCTTCGTTTTCATTCGACTATCGTATCCAATTCGCAAAGCCATGAACATCAAATTTCTCCTCTAACAAGAACCGTTACTTTCTATTTTCTCCTTGCATTCCGACCAAGTTAGGCATTTACAGCTTAATCCACTATCTAAAATTTGTATCATTGAATTAAGCTGCTTCTTTCGCTCTTCTAGTTCTGAACGTTTTTGTTTGGCCATGAGCTCCCAACGATCCGAAGGCGAATCGCTTGGTTCAAAGCCTTCCAAAAGAATAGTAATTTCTTGAATACTAAAACCGGTTTGCTGAGCGACTTTGATAAAATGGATGCGATCTAGCAACCCTTCTTGATATCGTCGCTGACCATATATGCGTTCTGGAGCAGGAAGTAATCCAACGGATTCGTAGTAACGCAGCGTCGATGCGCTGATTTCTGCTTTAGCCGCGAGTTGCCCAATGCGAAGACCAGACATAAAAACACTCCCTTGACCTTGACTTAAAGTGAGCTTTAAGTTTTATGATTGGATTATAACTTCATTTGGAAGGTGATGTAAATGGGAAAAGGGAGTTGGCTAGCAGGTCTTGGGCTACTAGGTGCGTGTGCTTTGTGTTGTACGTTGCCACTACTTGGAGGACTGGCAGTTTTAGGGGTATCCTCATTCTTTTTGAATCCTTTCGTTTTAGCCGGTATCGCACTTATTTTCGTAATAGCGGGTATCGTGATGATTCAAAGACGAAAAGCAAACGGATCATCATGCTTATCAACAGGATGCGGTTGTAATTCCTGCAAAACGAAAGGATCGGAAACAGAACTGAAAACAGTAAAGGAGCAGCCATAGCTGCTCCTGATACTTGCTCATGGAAATTCTTGCACAATACATGATATTGACCACAAATTGAGGTCCCACTCACTTCAACGGTTCATCAATGCCTACCGCTGAACCGTTTGATCGCTTCCTCGGTCACCGGTGCGAAGAGATTAACCAGATTCCCGTCGGGATCGCGAAACAGCGCAGCACGGTTTCCCCATGGCATCGTGGTTGGTTCCTTTACCCATTCGTCGATGAACGGCTTCAAGCGCTCGTATTCGGCATCGACATCGTGGACGCGGAACTCGAGGATGACAGTGTGATTGTTGGCCGCCACTGCGGAACCAGCGCCGAACAGTGGCACCGTCTGGGAGTGGCCAATCGCCAGGGTGCACGATGGCACAACGAATTCGGCAAAGACGGGCGCGGGGCGTTCCGCTGAAACACCTATGACGATCTCATAGAATTCAACAAGACGATCCACGTCGTCGGTAATGATGCGTACAGAAGCAAATTGCATGTATGTCCCACTCCTTTATGTTTCTTACTCCGATTATAAAAAAACGCTCCTGACAACAGTATGTCAGTAGCGTTTTTTTATTTTTTGACATACTCCCGAATTCGACTTGCGTCAATACACGATATGGATATATGTGTATCCAAGGCTTTTTCTCCAGATCCAAATCGCCTGCTCATTGCTCCCTGAATTTCTCCTTATACTCCATGGGATTCATTCCATGATACTGTTTGAAGATCCGGGAAAAGTGAATGCTGTTCTCGTAGCCGACTCGCATCGCGATCTCGTAGCTTTTCAGCGAGGTGGTTAACAGCAAATCTCTGGCATTCCGCATGCGTACATTGACGCAATACGTCCAGATCGTCATCCCAACCTGGTCTTTAAACAGCTTGGCTAGATATGAGCGGCTCATCGCCACGTGGTCGGCCAAGTCCTGCAGCCCCCAGCTCTCGGCATAATGATCCTCAATGTATCGCTTGACTTGATCCACGACGCTTTCTCTCTGCAAGTTTTTCGCTTTACGCGCCCGGTCCATCAGCACATTGGCCGCCCGCTCCAGCCGCCTGACCGCACAAAGTCGGTAATAATGCCGCACATCTTCGTGCCGCAGACTTGCCTCGCCGAGTCCCACATCCTCACCTTCCTCAAAGCTCACGAGAATGTCCTGCTTCTTCAGCTCCTCGATCACGAGCGCAGTCCACGCCATGGCAAGGTCATTCAAAATCTCGTAGCGGCCGTCTATCCATTCCTCGAACATAGCGAGCGTATCCACGATAATCAGCGGCTGACCGTGTAAAAAAACCGTCAAAATCATGTCAATCCACTGCTCCAGCACCGGCTTGTACACCGGGAGTTTCTGCAGCAGCAGCCGGTTCGCTTCGCTCCGGCGCTGCGCTTGAATTCTGGTGCAGGCCTTTTCTACCGCTTCGCATAGCAGCGTATTATCGATCGGTTTGAGCACGTAGTCTACGGCACCCAGCATGATGCTCTTCTTGGCGTATTGAAAGTCGTCATAGCTGGAAATGACAATACAGGTCATCCATGGACACCTGGTATTAATCTCTTCGATCAGTTGAAGCCCATCTACCAAGGGCATCCTTACATCCGTCATACAAATGTCCGCATAATGTTCCTTTAACCAGTCCAGCGCCTTGCTCCCGTTATGCAGTGTAGCGGAGACTGCGATTCCCTCTAACTCAGCTAATTGAATGGCGAGACTTTCACGAATTAATTCTTCATCGTCGACAATGATGATTCTGTTCATTCGGATTCTCCTTTCAGCTTATCGACCAGAGGCAATTCGATCTCCACAACCGCACCGCCGTCCGAAGGTGAATTGTAGAAATTAATCTTCGCCTCCGAATAATAAAACATCCGTAACCGGTAGATTAGATTCGACAATCCGACCCGTTTAAAATGATCGTGCCTCAGATGCAGGTCCGTCTGCTCGGCTTCCAGCCTCGATATCAATTATAGATTTGATCCCGAGGACCAACAATGTGGGCAGGTTTTGATTTACTGCAGTAATCGTACTTATTCGACATAGAACTGTGCAGGTAAAGTACACCGCAAAGTGCAGCCTTGGGATCGAAACTTACTTAGATAATTGGCGGGGAGCCCCACATGATGTGAGATAAACGGCTTACTCCGTCCTTTAATGACGAGTACGTTTATAAAAAATATACGCCGAATTATTGAGTGAAACTTATAAATTCTTATATTTCAAAAAAAGAACCGGAGCAGACTGCACCCAGTCTGTCGGTTCTCTTGAATCGCGATTATGAAGGTTATGTAAGTCCTGCTACGGAAATTTCCGTTATGGTTGAAACGATGATATCCGCAGCGGATAAATCTTGATTGCCTGAGTTCGGGTTGATAAACCCGATGCACTTCATCCCCGCTGCCCTAGCGGCTTTAAGCCCGTTGCGCGAATCCTCCAGTACCCAGCATGCCGCAGGGGATACGTTCATTTGATGCGCAGCCTCCAAGTACACATCAGGCGCTGGCTTCCCCTTCGCCACTTCTTCCGCACTGACGATACAGGTAAAATAGGACGATACCTCCAGCTTCTTAAGTACAGCTTCTATAAACACTCGTGGTGACGAAGAGGCAAGACCTATAGGAATGTGTCGTTCATGTAACTCCTTCAGCAGCTCACGAATACCCGGAATGGGTGTAACTTCCGTTTCTCTCAAATACGCCAGCTTCGCACCCAACTGTAAATCTATAATCTCGAATACCGTCTGAGACAGGTTATACTCTTTTTTGATAAGCGTCCACATCTCCGGATTCGTCATACCCACGTAGGCTTCCAAGCTCTCCTTGGAGATAGGCGAGCCTAGCTGTGCCATCGTCTTCATATCTACTTCAAAATGCAGCGGCTCACTATCGATAATGACACCGTCCATATCAAAAATAAAAGCTTCTATGACCAACACCTCCTGGGAATTTTACGCCATTTCATTTATCGGGAAGCCGATAAAGAAGGTTCATATCTAAAATCTGCCGCAATCGCAGGGACAGGCTGAGGACCCACTGCCCTAGTTACTCCTCCCCTTTCTACGTAATCGAAGCTGCAAACCCAACCACAGAAACAAAGATGGAGTGATAAAGAACCAAATCGTGTAAGGCGGACCAGGATCGAACTGAAGGGCCTGGAATAAACCGAATACATATAAATGATAGCCTAAAAAAATCATCCAATTGAAGCCCATTGGACTAGGAAAGATCAGACCATATAGGCCGATCATTAAACCAATTAAGCTAACGAACGACACAGATAGCAAGCTCGTAATCGCATTGTTTAGTGGTCTTAGGCACGCATACCCGCATGCTGCATATGTCAGAAGCGCTGCCACGATGGCGAGACCAAGGAATACGGCGTGACTTCCCATTGCAAAGACAATTAATGTCACGATCAGTGCCAGTACGTGAGCTGCGAATGACAGCAAGATATTACGTCTCAAAGCTATCGCCCCCTACATTCTCAACCTATTCCTCATTATATTCGAAATCACCAAATAATCCCATGAAATGGAACTTTGACTTCGAAGAGGCTTCAGATAATTTGCGGGGTCAACTGAAGAAAAGGCTGAACAGTCATATCAACTGTCCAGCCTTGTTTTAGAAACAGACTTGATTTATGGTAGTTGAATCCAAGTTTCATTTCCGTCTTGATTCTTCACATAGTAATGTTCCACAGACGCTTCCTGAATGTCCTTTAGCGCCCAGTTCGTGCTCTCGACGTCTTTCCAAACTGAACCCTGCTCACCGTCAGACGGTCCACGAACAAGCAGTTTGTTCATGATGACCACTGTCTCCGCTCTGGTGACATATTGATCCGGTCTGTAGCTGCCATCTTCATAGCCCTGGATGATGCCCGCTCCTTGAACAGCAAGGATCGCCTGCTCGGCCCAATGGCTGGATATATCGTCAAATCCTGTACCTTGCGCCGGATTCCCTGTAATCAACAGAGAGCTTAGTGCCGCCATTTCTGCGCGGGTAATCGGCTGGTCAGGCTTGAAGCTTCCGTCCGGGTAGCCGCTCATCAGCTTCATCTTCGCTGCCTGGGAGATTGCTGCGCTAGCCCAATGATCCGAAGATACATCGGAATACGTCATGTCTTCCCCTTCAGCGGATTTCCCAGCCACACGTGATAAAATAGCCGCCATTTCCGCACGTGTAATGGAATGGTCCGGACGGAACGTGCCGTCTTCGTAGCCATTCACATAGGCCGTATGTGCTTCCGGCTTACCTTCTAGATGCACAAGAGAAAATGTACTGAATTTATGCACAGAGAACTGAAAGCCCTTACCGCCGTCTTCACCGTCATAATTCACAAGCTTCCCGGAGAGCAGTTCCTTCGTTCCGTCGCTATGCTCTACATAAATGCCCAGTTTGGCGAGCTCATCCTCGCTAAGATTTACATCCTTCAAAGGCATAACGAGCGTCACCTGACGGTTCTGAAGGTTCGTCTCGATCGTCATCGGACGACCGACGACCGTTACTCCTTTGGCACCTGTTGCATTCTTGATCAGCGCTTCCTTATTAGCCCGATCTTTGACGTCCTGCTTTTCGACATCATTCTTAATCGGTACGAAGTGGAAATACAGGTCATCCGTGAATCCTTGCAGCGAGTCATTCGGAATGTTCACATGCACGTTATCCGTCATGAGTCCGATGTCGATCTTGGCATCCGCAATCAGCTTTCCGGATTCCTTAGGAACTGTTACTTCTACTTCGGACACCTCGTCTTTGGCATCCGGTATTAAAATGTTAGCGGAAGAGGCTCCAGCTTGTTTAATACTGTCAACCGCCTTCTGGGCTTGATCCGTCGCGAAGGTCACTTTATCGCTTTTCGTTCCATCCGATTTAGCTGTTCTTTCGATAACCGCGCTGGATACAACACCGCTTGCTTTGGAACCACCGGCAGCAACGTCCAACTTAATGATTTCTTTGCCACCAGTTCCCCCTGCAGAGCTAGACGTTCTTTTTGTGATGTTGATAATCCCTGGCTCCAGTGTACTCGTCATTTCTTCAGCATCTGTATCCACGATGGTGAATTGCTGTTTATCACTTGTATTTTCTACAGTAAGGTCTCTGGCGCCATATTCAGCCGAATCCGAAACCTTAAACACGAGCTTAAACAAATCTTTGCCAACCGTAATAGGCTGATCTCCGCCGGTTGCATCTGACCATGCGGTACGCACCCATCCTTCATCATTACTGTATGTGCTTGAGAAAACCGTTTCGGAAGGAGGTATGATCTGTTCCAGCTTCAGTGCCGTACTGTCAAAATGAATGCGCATCCCGTATGCGGATACTCCTGTAGAAACGGACTTCACGGAAACGGGAACCGTAATCGTCGAGCCTCTGTAGGCTGACAGTGAACCAATCTTCACTACCGCTGTTTGCGCCACTCGTGTGACTGGACCAATTGGTTCACTCAGTGTAGGCAATCCTGCAGGTATACCTGCCTGTGCAGCCGGTGTCACCTCAAAGAAGATGTACTTGTCGAGTTGAGCTGAAGTCAAAGTAAAGGTCTTGGCTGTGGCGCCATCAATGACTGTCTTATCCGTACCAGATGAGCTGCTCGCTTGATACCACTTAAAGGCGGGAACGGCTTCGGCGTTGTTTTCCGTATCCTTGTAAACATAATCACCGGTCAAGGCAGTCCCCACAACCGGAGTGCCGTTAATTGTAACTTGGTCTGCAGTAGGAGCGTCGTTAACTACCGTTACTTTCCCGGGAATCAGGGTTGAAATAGCTATGTCTGTTGTTTCCAAGGTATAAGTGCCGGAATCAAGTTGAATGTTCGTTTCTCCGAGTAGAGCATCATCTTTAATTTTAAAATCTACTGTAAATACTCGAGTAGGCTCGTCTATAAATGTCAGGTTGCCGAATGAACTGGCTTCCACATAAACACTGCCCGTAACGGACTTGGATGAGTCAAAGTTGGCGGATTGAGCCGTATCCTTAACAACTGCATCCGTAAGTACGTTGGCATCGTAATTCAATTTCAATGAATATTTCCAAAAAGCATCATCCACATTTGAAATCATACCTGGCTGCATATAGACGGCAACGGATACCGTTTCTCCAGTATGTCCAATCGCGCCAATGACCTGTGCTGTTAGCGGCATTGCTACATTGGCATTTGCGACTGGTATGAATACAAGTGTCATACAAAATAACAGGAGCATAGAAACCATTCGGCGTAGAGAATGCTTATACATGAAGGTATTAAGACTGTTCAAAAATGTCACACCCCTTTTCCTAAGTAGATGTCGAGAATTAATTTAGCATCCACAGCATCGACTTTGCCATCGTTATTGACGTCCAGTATAAATTTCAGTTCATCGGTCAAGGGTACCTTACCTTGTATGATTTTGTTGACGAACAGGGAGTCGGCTGGTGTGACTTGTCCGTCCCCATTGGCGTCACCTTTAAGCACCCCGATAGGTCCCACGTGCGTTTGCACTGGATCTCCGGGAGTTGTCCCCGTGCTTGCGCCCGGCGTTACTTCAAAGATGATGTACTTGTTATACATAGAAGCACTCAACTGGAGTGTGGTTCCTACTTCACCTGTAATCAATTGCTTAGGTCCGTTCATGTCATCGGCCGTATACCAACGGTATGTAGACCCGCTCTGAAGATCATTTTCCATATCGGAATACGTATAGGTGGCCGTCAGTGTTTTGTTTTTATTCAGCATCGTATCACCGGTGATCATCAAATCAGATATGATTGGAGCTGCGTTCGCCCCAACTTCTGTCAAACTCGTATATGAGACCGGCGTACCCGTCTGAGTACCCGCAGTAGCCACAGGTGTTACTTCGAAAATGATGTATTTACCGGCCTCTGCATGTGTTAGGGATAGTGAGCTTGTTGTAGCTCCTGATATCACCGTTTTATTGGTTCCTGCTGCGTCATCAGCTATGTACCATTTGTATATTGTTGTGCCCATTGGATCATTCTCGAGGTCACCATACGCGAATGCCCCCGTTAGCGTGTTGCCTTCCTTCAGCGTTCCTGTAAAGCTCACACTAGACGCTGTCGGTGCTTCGTTCGCGAGTACCGCGCTCGCGCTTGTGTATGTCGTCGGAGTACCCGTCTGAGTACCCGCAGTAGCCACAGGTGTTACTTCGAAAATGATGTATTTACCGGCCTGTGCATGCGTTAGGGACAGTGAGCTCGTTGTAGCTCCTGATATCACCGTTTTATTGGTTCCTGCTGCGTCGTCGGCTATGTACCATTTGTAGATCGTTGTGCCCATTGGATCATTCTCGAGGTCGCCATACGCGAATGCCCCCGTTAGCGTATTGCCTTCCTTCAGCGTTCCCGTGAAAATCACGTTCGCTGCTGTCGGAGCTGCATTAGACGGCCCCATCTGAACAACCCTAACTTGATTCGCGCCGTTATTCTCCAAAAAAATGTCATATAAAGCACTGTCAAACTCTACTAGATAACCATAAGTGGCACTGTAAGAAGTATTGTTATTTAGACCTTTCGTACTGTTCCCGTCAGCAGATCCCCATGATATACCATCGTATTTTTTTACCCTGACATGATAGTTCGGGCTTCCTTCGTGCCATGTTGCGTACAAATTGCCATCGAATACAGCCAATCTGGCCTGATAAGCGTCATAATTGGTGTTCTGATTCAATCCTGTGCTCTGACCGCCGTCAACCAGCACCCAATTCGTTCCGTCATATTTTTTAACGCGAAGCTGCGTCTTGGTCGATTGTTCACACCACGCTACATAAAGTTCCCCATTATAGACTGCCAGTGCCGGAGCATTAGCCCGCATGGCCGTATTATAATTCAAGCCGCTTGCTCCACCGCCATCTACGAAACTCCATGTCGTCCCATCATAGGACTTGATTCGCAGCTGACTAATGGAACTATTGTCGTTCTCCTGCCAGGTCAAGTAAAGCTTGCCGTTATATACGACTGCAGATGGAGCCTGCCCCGCATGTGAGGAATTCTGGTTAAGCGACGAGCCTCCGTCCGCTGAATTCCAGGTAGACCCTCCGGCATATTTTTTTACCCGAATCTGGTTAATACCATTACCGCCTGTTTCATCCCAAAATACATATAACGAGCTGTTATATTCGATGAGCTTCGGATTTCTGGCATTTGTGTTGCTGCTCGTGTTAATGCCGCTTGTCCCATCGCCGTCAACGCGGCTCCACGAAGTTCCGTTATATTTGGCTACTCGAAGCTGCCAGTAAGATGTTGGCCCCAGCTCTTGCCAAGTTGCGTACAATTCATTATTGAACACAACAAGCGATACGTTAAGCGCATCCTTGGTTGTGTCTTTGTTAAGAGGTGTATCGTTATCCCCAGTTCCCCAAGACCCGTGGTCATACTGTTTGACGCGAATTTGACTTGTTGAGCCGATCGATTCCGACCAAGCGGCAAACATAGTACCGTTAAAATCGACCATCTTGGGATTTCCTGCATTCTTCGTAGGATCTACGTTAATGCCGTTTGTACCATTACCATCCACGAAATTCCATGATTCTGCAAAAGCTACTGAACTGTAGACAACTGCCATCAAGATGCTCAATGCTACCGCTAATGAGATCCTAAACCCTTTACTGACCGGTGATTTCAATCATAATCCCCCTTTAATCAAATGACTGCTACATGTTGACTGTGTTCCCTTTGTACAAGCATATCTTCGTCATCAATTCGACTCACACCTCTATTTTTCGACACATTTCATTATGCAAATTAGTCCTTTATACCTATACATCTATCGTATTCAATAAGCGAATCTCACTAGAGTGGCGCCTTAACTTTGAGGCGAATCCTAGCACTTAGAAGTGATCCTTACATGAATCAAGAATATTCTTATCACATAAAAAAGACTTAACTCATCCCATGGACAAGTCAAGCCTTATTCACCATACACTATCCTACATACACCGCTTGCCCCGTGCGGGCCGATTCATAGATCGCCTCCAGGATCTGAGATACAACATATGCCTGCTCCGGAGTGACTACGGGCTCCGCATCTTCCTCGATAGCTTTGATCCACATTCTCATTTCGACATCAGGCGCATCCTCGGTTGCCCCATCATAAAAAGCGACTCCGCCCGCATGAAGGTCGACTTCCGTCGTATACAAACGGCTGTGCTTTTCGCCATTGATGCGTAGCCCGCCCTTCATATCTGCCCCGCCTTCTGTACCACACAGCGTGCACTTGGCTTCATCGACGTCCAAAGAATTCAGCGCCCAGCTGGATTCAAGCGTAATCGTAGCTCCATCCTCCATGACGACCATGCCGAATGCGGAATCTTCAACGGTAAACTTTGCGGGGTCCCAGGGTCCCCAAGCGTTAGCCGCTCCCTCACGTTGAGACAGCTTATGATAGGAAGTGCCGAGAACGACTTTGGGCTTGTAGTTATTCATCATCCACAGAGTCAGGTCTAAGGCGTGAGTGCCAATATCAATGAGCGGTCCCCCGCCTTGTTTGTCTTCATCCAGGAATACCCCCCATGTCGGAACTGCACGCCTGCGGATGGCATGTGCCTTCGCATAATAAATATGCCCGAGCTCACCTTCCTCACACAGCTTCTTCAGATGTTGACTATCCGGCCGAAAACGGTTATTGTAGCCAATTGTGAGCTTTTTCCCCGTGCGTCTTGCCGCTTCCATCATGGCTTTGGCATCAGCCGCAGTCTTCGCCATAGGCTTCTCACACATGACATGCTTACCTGCTTCAAGCGCTGCGATGGCGATTTCGGCATGAGAGTCATTAGGTGTACATACATGAACAATATCGATCGTCCCGTCCTGCAGTAATTCCCGATAGTCTGTGTACACCTGGGATCCTTCCGTACCGTACTCCGCAGCCGCCTTATGAGCTCGCTCCTCTTCAATATCACAAAATGCCACCATTTGAACCTGTTTCAACTTCTTTAAGCTCGGCATATGCTTGCCGTTAGCAATCCCTCCACAGCCGATTACCCCAATTCGATAGACAGCAGTCATGAAATCCCCTCCTCGTTTCTCTGCAAATGCATCAAAGCTTGATGCTTCTCCCGATACTGGCTCGGCGTCAGGCCGAATCGTTTGCGAAATACGGCGTGTAAATAGTTTCCCGAAGAAAAACCTTCTTGAAGAGCAATCATCTCGATCGGCTGATCACTCTCCACCAATTTGCGGCACACAGCTTCCAATCGAACTTCCTCCAAGATGACGCTAAAAGATCGCTCCGGATGCCGGTTCTTAAATATCCTCTGTAGCTGGCGGGAGCTGATATGCATTTTGTCAGCTAAATCCTCCAAGGTAACGGAACCTGTATAGTTGGCGCGGATATACTGCATAGCAAACCGGTAACGGTAAGTATTCATATCCCTCGCAGGCAGCGATGTAGGGAGGCCCCCGCTGTCATAGGCCCGAACAGCTCTAAGCAAAATCTGAATAATGCACTGCTTAATCGTCGTGTAAGCTCCCATCCAATTGTCCGTACATGCTTGATAAGCTTCCAGAAAATAGGGCATAGCTCCATGAAGATCGACCGTTGGCAGAAGCGGCATGCCTTCAAGCCTTTGTATGCATGCGCGCGATTCCGCTTGCTCGTAACAATCAATCCCGCCGCTCCCGCTTCGCTCCACAATATCGATATGAAGGCAGAGCTCTTCCATGGATTCCTGCGCATCCGCCTCCTGATAGTGCATCACCCCAGGGCCTGTTACATAAAACATCCCATCCCTCAAGAGGTATACCTGGCCGCTGGCCGACTGCACAATTCCCTTTCCACTGGGGATAAAATGAAATTCAAATTCATTATGCTTATGCATGCCAATCACTTTGCCAGGAGCGAAGGACGTCAAATGAAACCGAAGAACACGGATCTCATAGTCGCCCCATTGAATCCGCATATCAAGTCTCTCCAACGCATCCTGCCGCTCCCACATGGTCTGATAGGGGGATCGGATCATCGAACAGCTCCCTTTCCTCGCTTACTGGCGAAGTTCATCTATACGAACCGTCCGCCGCTCCCGAACGGATTGATTCGAAGCTTCCATCAAGGAGCTCAAGGCCAGCGCCAAACGAATGTTTTCTTCCGCTTCCGTGTTATTCCGAATATGCCCGATCCACTGATTGAATGCGCTCTCTTTCCTCGGAGTTAACGGCACTTCCTCCCAAGAATCAAACCCTCCGTTCGAACATCGCAGCAGCAGCTTTTCCTCCGGTGTTCCGTACAACAAGGATCCTTCGGTTCCATGAATCTCAATCGTGAACGGTGAACTTGAGGTAACAAAACCGGCTTCCACAATGCCCAGCGCACCTGAATCTGTAAAGAGCAGGGCTGCCGCGTTATCTTCTACAGCTTTTCCGGTGATGTATCCATACTGAGCTGAGACGCCAGAAGTTGCTTCATCAAGAAACAAATGTGTCAGATACATCGGATGGCACCCCAGATCAATCAGCGCTCCGCTTATACATTCTTCCGGATTGTAAAAATGCTCCGGCAGCCAGCCTGCGGTAGCCCCGTTATGAGACAACCTTACCCGCACCTGTGTGACTCTGCCAAGCGCACCCTCCGAGAGCAATTGCCTTATAGCTAGCGTATAGCCGTCATTTAATCGGGGCAGCGATACCGTTAGCTTGACACCGCTCTGAGCAGCTTCTCTTACAATTTCGTTCGCTTCTTGCTGCGTAGGAGCCAGCACCTTCTCCGTGAAAATGTGCTTGCCTGCTCTCGCCGCAGCTACCATGATATCCCTATGCATAGACGTAGGTGCATCTACAATGACCGCATCAACATCGCTTCTGCCGAGCAGTTCGTCTAATGAAGTATGGAAATCCACGCCAAGTTTTCCTGCTGCTTCCCGGCCCCGCTTCTCGTCCTCGTCCCATACGGCGACAATATCCACATCGGGGTGCTCTTGAGCCTCTCTCGTATAGTCCCAAGCATGCACGTGCCAGTAGCTGATCTTACCGATACGAATCATGAAAGCCTCTCTCCTTCACTATGAAATCATGACATCTTGCTTTAACTGTAGCACACAAACCCCAATAATTTTAGTGCAAGATCAAGACATAAGTGTGTGGAAAAAGGACATCGCAGGAATAGTTGGAGACACTCATTTGACAGTCAGACGATCAACCAAGCCAAGCGGAGGACAAGACGAGCGTCCGCTTCTTCGTTCTCCCCGTGAATGAAAAAAGAGACCAGTTAAGAATCGCTGATCTCCCCTTCATAAACGATAACCCTCGCATCCCCGCCTAGCTGCGCGTCAGCCTGATATGGGAGTAACGGACAGGCACGTTACTCCATAGGGCCACGCCCGCCGCCGGCTCCGCAGCGCCGGCGTACAGCAGCAGCTGGTCCAACCAGACTTGCAGGTTGGACCCTGCCTTGCGGACGAGGAACGTGTGACTCGTCCCTCGTAGCTCCCGCGCGTCCGCTGAGACGCGCGCACTTTCCCGCTGATCCGCAGCGATCAGCGAAAGCCCTATGGCGCCCGGCTTGGCGGCGCCGGGCAGCTCGACATCGGCGGCGAAGGTGAACGAGCCGCCGAGCAGAGACGCAGCAAGCGTTACGCTGCGCCGCTTGCCGTCCCTGGCCATGCAGCTGAGCTCGCCATGCTGCATGCGCCAGTGCGCGCCTTCCTCCTCCGCCCAGCCATCCCGCTCTCCCTCGCCGCACTGCAAATTCAAATAACGAAGGAATGACTGCTGATTCTCCGGAGTCAATTCCATATGCTCCGTCAACGCTGCTCCATCAAAGAACGCAGAAGCAACATGCGTGAACATGCCCACGCGTCCAAAGCCTGAGCAAACGTCCAGCTCCAGCTTCACGACATCATCCAGAGCTACGTTCACCCTTCGCCCTAATTTGGTGACAACGAGCCTATGATAGCGTTCATACGCAAAGTCTGTCTTCAAGGAAACCTCTGCCGCTTCCAGACATACGCCATTGACTACCGTCTCTACAGCCAGTTTACGCTGTCCGGCATCTAACAGAACACGGACGTAGTTCCACGCATCCTTATAGCCGATCAAAGCCCCGTACTGCCCGCCCATATGGCCGGGAACCCATTTCGCGTTGACTTCGTAGACATAGCTGTCGTAGCTTTCCTTCGTAAGTGCCAACCTGAACCCGCTACTACTACTCTGCAAGGCTTGCCCCTCATGAATGTGCCAACTACCGGATAGAGCCTCCCACAATGAAGACAACACGCTTCCATCCTCTTGATCAAAGCGGTCTATCAAGGACGGCAATGCCGGCGCATTCTGCTCCGTCCACGTTGGACCGGGCACCCACATCCGCTCCCCATTCCATAGAAGTGGGTCCATGCGCAGCTGTCTTTCTTCCCGCCCGGGCTCAGGGCTCCTGCGCGCATCGCGCCCATGATACACAACCCATGGATCCACATTGTTCGGAGCCATAACAACAGAGTTATGCCCCACACCCTCGACCTCAGCGTTCTGCTTCAGAAGCGGTGCATAGGTCGCATCATTCGGATACTTTTGCCATCTTTGCCGACTAAACCCCGCAGCCTCTAAAGGCTCTTCACTTGCGGAATAACCGATATAATAAAAAGGCTTCGTAAAGGCATTACCGCTATACATCACATACCCGCGATTCTTGGCAGTCAAATAAAAAGCACCCTCGATCGTATGCCAATCCCGCCCGTCACCAAAACGGTTCTCTTCATAGATCTCCTCATCCATCGTCGGTTTCACAATCAAGTGAGGATTCCCGGAAACGGTCATCGGATCAAGGAGGCGGTCAGCCAAAATGACCGTGCCCGGTCTATCCGGGTCGGCTCCCATCACCTCGTTCGTCGAGTAAAACAGGACTAACTCTCCCTTAGCGTCTTTGACCACATGGGCGTCGATACTGAAGGTATTGAACAGGGTTTTACGGTATGTATAAGGACCGGCAGGATGGTCCGCTACCGCGACATTTAAACGCTGCTCATGTACATCTTCGCTGTCTGCCTTCATGGACGAATAATAGAGATAGAACCGTCCGTTCTCTATCAGCACACAGGGGCCCCAGTACTGCTTCTCCTGAGAGCTTCGATAGGCATAACCGAGATGCCGCCACTCGGTCAGATCCTTAGAATGGAGAACAGGGATACCGTCAATTCCGGTAGCAAAGCAATAATACTCCCCGTTATATTTGATGACATAAGGATCCGGAAATACCGCATGCGCCGGGTCCAAAGGCATACCTTGCTGCGTAACAGGCAATGGATTCTGATAGAATCTAGTGCCGACAGCAGATAATCCATATACAGGCTTAAACGTGTCTTTCATCGCAGTTCCTCACTATTCTTCCGTTTTTGAAGATCCAATCTACTCCTTATGCATCATCGAACGATATTGATTCGGCGTCACTCCGGTATGATCCTTAAACACACGGTGAAAATGGCGCATATTCACAAATCCGGTCTTCTCCGAAATGGCTTGCAGTTTGTCTTCCGTCGTGAGCAGCAGCTTTTTCGCCGCATCGATACGCACCTCGGTTACATAATCGATAAACGGCTTACCCTTTTTTTGCTTAAAAAGCGTGCTTAGGTAAGAGGGATTCAAGAAAACCTTCTCGGCTACCGCTGCTAAGCTAAGTGGTTCTGCATAACACTCCGTTATGTAGTCTACCACGATCTGAACCGGATCATGATGAGTCTGTTTCTTGCGGCTGCCCATGGATGCTGCCAGATTACCGACCCAATCCGCGCAGAAGATCGCCAGCTCTTTCCGGTCTGTAATCTCGCTTAGCTCCGCTAGGATATGCTTGATATCGTTCTCCTTTGCCCATTCTTCTAAGTGAGGCAGTCCTACAGCCAGCTCATAAAAGTGAAGCAGCATTTTACAGCATTCCTGAATAATGAAAGCAGGCGAATTAGCCTGAGAGCAAAGCTCCGTGACAAAACGGTTCACTTCCTCTCTGGTGTGCTGCTCTTTTCCCTCGTATAAACCCATTTCAATGCTTTTCCATTCCAGAGGGAGCAGCTCCTTTTCCGAGGAAGAAGCCGCAACCTCGTTATATTCGATGACACGGTCCCCGCCCTGTACCAAGCGATACAGCAAAGCCATCTCCGCTTCCTTGTAGGACCTCGGAACTTCATCCAACGAGCGCGCGATGCCGCCAATGCCAACGGTTACAGTTAAGTGGGACATGCCCTTGATTTGCTTTCGAAACAAGCTTCCGAATTGCTGAAGGAAGTCCGGTGTTTTGGCAAAGGTTGAGGCATGAACGACCGCTGTTACTTGAGAGGTCCCGTCCACAAACGCTAAGCCCTCTCCGGATTGATCCAGCATTTCCTGTAAAAACTGCTTAATGTAAAGCAGGAATAAGGCAGGGTCCTTTTGAAAATAACGCTCATCCTCAATGGACTCTCTGTCCAAGCTTACGATCATACAGATCAGGTCCTCATCCTTGCAAGCGATGCCCAGCTTCTGAAGCATGGGATGCTCTTCCTCGTGAAGCCTTCCAGCCACCATCGCTTCTAGAAAATGCTGACGCATGAGCTGCTTGACCTGCAAATCTTCCCGCGATTCCGTCTCCTTGCTTTGCTGCGCTATTCTGATTTCCTCTGCGGCTTGCAGCAGCGCCTTGCTCAGATCTTCTCTGGTCACAGGCTTGGTTAAATAATCCCTTGCCCCCAAGCGCAGGGAGTCCCTCGCAAACGAAAATTCATCATACCCGCTCAATACGATAACCATCACATTGGGATATTTCTCTTTTAACACATATTGAAGCCCGATTCCGTCCATCTGAGGCATGCGAATATCCGTAATCACCAAATCAGGGCTGTGCTCGCTGACCAGCTCAAGCGCTTCATAGCCGTTGCGGGCCTCCCCGACAATATCCCATTGGTCGCTGACTTCACGCACCATTTTGCCAAGCCCGACACGAAAGATGGACTCGTCGTCCGCGATGATGAGTTTATACATGTCCGTCCTCCTCCTTCCGAAGCGGCAGATGAATATGAACGACCGTTCCTTCCCCCGCCCGACTATCGATGGATAAGCCGTATTGCTTGCCATATCTCAGAACGATACGCCGGTGTACGTTGATGAGCCCGTAGCCCCCAGGTCCCTCTGGTGCCGTTTCTCTTTGCAGGCTTACCCTCAGCTCGTGCAGCCGCGATTTGCTCATGCCGACACCCGTGTCTGTGACCGTGATATGAAGGATATCGTCCTCTTGTACTGCCGAAAGCTCCACCACACCTACACCCTCGGCCTTCTCAATGCCATGCATGACGGCATTTTCGACGATGGGCTGAAGCATGAACCGCAGCACGCTGCATCCGGCCAGCTCCTCGGGAATCTTCGTCTCGAAGCGAAGCCTGTTATCCGAACGCACCTGCAAAATGCTCATATAGCCCGATACGTGCTCGACCTCTCGGCGCAGCTCCACTTCATTGCTGTCATTGCCGCCCACGCTGTATCGAAGCAATCTGCTCAAGTTATTCGTCATCTGCACAACCTCGGTATTGCCCTGAACGTCTGCGTACATGGAGATTGCGCCCAGCGTGTTGTAGAGGAAGTGGGGATTGATTTGGCTTTGCAAAACGGCAATCTGTGAGTTTTTTTCGCGGATTTCCATCTCAAATAACCGGTATCCCAGCTGCTTCAGACGGGAAGCCATGATATTAAACGTATGTCCAAGCTGTCCAATCTCATCTCTGCTCGTAATCGGAATGGACACGTTCAGTTCCCCGTGCTCCACTCGTTTCATCAGATTTCTAAGCAGGCTGATCGGTTTCGTGATCCGAACCGCGATCCATATGGAGAACAATAACGAGATCAATAAACTAATGCCCGCTGCCAGCAAAATAAAATTCCGGACGACATTCATGTCTTTTAATAAAAAAGCGACCGGCACAACCTCAACAATTCTCCATCCGGTTACCTTCGAGGTGTTATAAATTACGATCTTCCCTTCCTTGGAAAGATGCAGGTTTCCCGCTCCTTGAAGGCCTTTGACAATCGGCGGAGGCTCTCTGTCCGTTCTCGTAAAAGCGATATCTCCGCTCTTCTCGAGCAAGTACATATCTTTATCGTAGTCAACGGAAACCTGCTCGAGCATGCCCTTTAATACCGAGGAATCCACATCCAGCGTAATGTATCCGACTGTTTGCCCATTGTCTAAATCGAGCAGTTCCCTGGCTAGTGTAAATACCTGATAGGTCCCGCCCCGATTGGACACATATGTATGGTCCCCGATAAACCATACCCTTCCGGAACCTTCTAAGACCTTTTGATACCAGGCCTCCTGCTTCCACTCGGGGTTGTACTGCCCATCAGGAACATCCGGTCGATCGATATAGGCTGCGCCCTGAATCCCGTAGAGCGCTACGCCACGGATATCCACTCTCCCGTTCAGAGATAGCTGTTTGACGAACTGCCTTAACCGCCAGAGCTGGTCGATGGATAGCACGTCCTCGGGATTGCGGGGAGTCTTCAGATATTCCATGACGCTTGCATCCTGGTAAGGACTAAGAGATAAGCGGTTTAGCTCCTCCATGTAGGTATCGATGTTGATGGCCAGCTGCTGGATCAAATCCTCCTGATCGTTGCCTACCTTTTGCTCCATAGAGCTCACAAAGCTGTTGTACATGATGTAGCCCATGATCAAAAGCGGGGCGATAAGCACAAAATGAAATAAGATCAGCTTGGTAAGGAGCGGCTGATCTTTATAAGCTTGCAGAAGGCTTCGTTTCATGGTGAACTTTCCTTTCCTGGCTGATACCTTTCATTTCGATAGCGGTTTCACTATTCCTCTTTTCCTCCGGTAAATGCAATCCCCTTGATGATGTGCTTTTGGAATAGGATAAATACAATCAGTACAGGTATGGTAGCTAATGCGTTCGCTGTCATCGGAAGAGAATACTGCTGCAAATAAGCGCTTTGGAAAGATGGCAGGCCTAATGTAATGGTCATGTAGGCTTTGTTCGAGATCGATACCAGCGGCCATAAATAGTCATTCCAGGCTCCGATGAACGAGAAGATGCCAAGTGCGGACATCGCCGGGCGTGATAAAGGCAGAAAGATGTTCCACCAAATGCGGAATGCTCCTGCTCCGTCTATTCTCGCCGCCTCCTCCATCTCCTTCGGCAAACCGTCGAAGAATTGCTTCATTACGAAAATGCCGAGCGGAGCGGCTGCAGCCGGAAGAATCAGCGACTCCAGCGATCCGATGAGTCCCATGTCCTTCATTTGAATATATAAAGGAATCAACGTCGCCTCCGAAGGGATCATCATGCCGGACAAAAAGAGAAAAAACAGTACCTTGCTGCCAGGAAACGGATTTCGGGATAGTGTGAAAGCTGCCATGGATGCAAATACAAGAATAAGCAGTGTCGATGAGCACGCAACAATCAAACTATTACCCATCCAGCCGAATATTGGCGCCTGGCTCAGCACCTTAGAATAGTTGCTCAACGTTAAATTTAACCCGAGAAATCCTGAGCTCTGGAACCAAGAACTGCCTTCCGCCTTAAGCGAAAGCAGAATCATCCAAACAACCGGTGTTAAAAACAAGAGGGCTACGATCACCATGAGGATGTGTCCCGCCATATGTCCAAGCTTTTTCATGATTATGTAACCTCCTCACACATTCCTTTGTAAAAACACGTACTGCAAAATCGATACGATAAAGATGATCAGCATGAGCACCATGGAGATCGCAGAAGCATACCCCATCTCAAAGGAATGGAAGCCATGCTCGTAGATGGAGAATACAATCGTCTTCGTTGCCCCTGCCGGTCCTCCGCCTGTAATGAGCTGCGACTGGCCAAATATTTTGAACGATGAGATGGTTTGCAGGACAACTACTAATGCGGTAATTCTTGATAACGAAGGCAGCGTGATAAAACGAAGGGATTGCCACCTGGTTGCTCCCTCTATCTGCGCAGCTTCGTAATAGACGGCTGGAATGTCCTGCAGTGCGGCTAGGTAGAGAACTAGATTAAAGCCCAGCGTCCACCATAGTGTGGAAATAAATAACGATACCCAGGCCAGCTTGCCGTCCGATAACCAGAAGATTTCGTGATTGATCCCAATGTCCTTTAGTACAACACTTAAAATTCCCGTATACGGCTGCAGGAAAATCACCCAAATACTGGCCATAACGGATACCGACAGCATCATCGGCAGAAACACCGAGGCGCGGTAAAAGGTTTTGCCTCTTCGCACATTATTCACGAGCAGCGAAACCAGCAGTCCCGACACCGTCAGCAGCGGCACCGGAGACGACAACAAAAAAGAACGTATGCCCTACATTCGTAAGGAACTCCTCATCCTCAAGAAGCTCCGAATAATTGCTGAGTCCGATAAACTTGCTGACCCCCATCAGACTCCAGCTAAAGAAGCTTAAGCGAAAGCCATTAAGAATCGGATATAACGAAAAGCAGGCGAATAGTAAAAAGTAAGGAAGCACCATCAGGATTCCCGTGCCCCAATTTTTTCTGGCTGCGGCCATTCTCATCATTCTGTTCCTCCCGTGAGCTTTTGAGCGCAAAAGCCCCTGAACGGGCAGGGGCTCATTTCCTTCCTATAACCTATGGCGATTATTTGCTGAGCATCTTTTCAATGATCGCATCCGAATTCTTGAGGGTAGTAGCCGGATCTTGCTTGTTATTCATCATTTTTTCGAATTCTTTAATGATTTCATCGTTAATCGGCGCCTGTTTGGCATCACGTGGCCAATATTTGACGAAATCAGCTGTTTTCGCATAATCACTGCGGTATTTGAGGCCTTTGAACATATCGGATTGGGTTGCTTTCACAACTGCCGGTACGTGACCTGCTTGTGCCCAGGTATCGCCATGGCTGGTATTCCAGCTGGCAAACTTAACCGCAGCCAATTGCTTCGCAGCATCTTCCTTGGAATGCTTCGGAAGCGCCAGTGTATGGGAATCTCCCCAGGTTGCCGGTTGATCATATATTTGCGGCATCGTCGTTACGCCAAAATCAAGACCTTGCGTTGATTCAAAAGCTCCCGTTCCCCACACGCCTGTGATCAGGACAGCGGCTTTGCCATCTTGGAACATTTTGAAGGCATCGTTGATGTTAGGCGGGATAAGCCCTTTCTTATACAAGTCATCGACATAAGTCAGCGATTTCAATGCGGCCGGGTTGTTCAGCGCACCCTTCTTGCCGTCTTCGGAGTAGAATTTGCCGCCATCCTTCAGCTGATTGTAGAAGCCCCACCACATCCAGTAGGAATCAATGCGTACATTCGGCTGCGCCAGTGGAGCAATGTCGCCAGGTACCTTATCTTTAATCTTTTGCAGGAAACTGACGAAGCCTTCAGGGCTATTATCATAAACCGGCTTGCCGTCCTTCAGCACACCTGCCTGATCCAAAAACTTCTTGTTGTAATACATGACGAGAGCGTGAGTGTCGAGCGGCAAGGAATAGTGTTTATTGTCAAACACAGTAGAGTTCAAAATATTAGCGTTATAATCGCTCCAATTCACGCTTGCTTTTGCTGCGATATCATCAAGAGGCACGATAAATTGGGACGGCGCGAACTGCGGCATTCTGGATGCATGAACAATGGCTACGTCCGGCGCTTGGTCAGATACAATAGCAGTTTGCAGCTTGGTGTAGTAATCATCGGATTTCGTATTCAGCATCTCGACTTGAATCTCTTTTTGCTCTTCGTTAAACTTCTTGACCATCGAAGTCATGAACTCACCGTCGCCGCCGCTGAAGGGCGTCCAATACGAAATCTTAACAGGCGCTGCGGAGCTGCTTGCTCCCGATCCGGAAGCTGCTCCGGCATCGGTCGATGCAGCCGTAGTCGAGCTTGGCGCTGCAGCCGAGGGCTCATCTGTTTTGGCACATGCGCCTAACACAAGTGAAGAAGTAAGAACGAGCGAGAGTGCGCCAATTGCTTTTTTTGTCTGAGTCATGTTTGGACCTCCTAATGGTTGAATGCGTTTTCCTTGATAAATCTGATTATAGGTTTGCAAGGCACGCCCAACAATGCTCGCATTTTAGATGATAGTGACGGATTTTTAGATTCGGGGCAATCGCTATAAATATGTCATGTGCCTAAAAAAATGTCCTTCACTTGAGAACAGTCGCCTTTTTCGTTTGAGAAATCTCCTATTTCCCTAAATGAAAAGAAGACCTAAGCAACCCCGTCGGCTGCATAGATCCCCTCAAGTCACCCTTTTAAATCGAATAAAAAATCTTCATTACAATCCCCTGCTCGTAATCCCCGAATTTGTTTCCAAACAGATTGACCCCGCCCTTATGCGTGGCGTCATCCTTCACACCCAGCTTCAGGTCAATAAAGCTATTGGTCGAAATGGCCAATTGATGCAGGTTCACGGACGATACCTGAACATTGTCAATGGATGTCAAGGCCCCGTCAACCGTTATGGTTTTCAGCAGACCGAACTGTGTAGCCGTATCCGGCCACCAGGGCGGGTTCAGCTTGCCTCTTCGTCCGCCAAAATCACCTGGAGAGGTCATGGTCCCTATATCGACTCCATTGATCCAGAAGGTGATATCCGAGGGCCAATTGTTGTCAAAATTCGGTGCTTCCGAGCATAGCTCGAGTATAAATTGCACGGATTGAATGCGTGCTCCTTTGGGGATTTCCAGCGGAAAGCGGTATTCGATAAATCCCTTGCGAAACCAAATGATCTGTGCGCTGAAGCGTCCCGGATGAAAGAAGCTGCCCGGCGAATCCTCCTGAATAATCATCTGATCGGTATTGGCCATTCCGCACGTAGGTGAAACCTGGCAGTTCGTAAAGTATCCGACCGGCATCTCAATCTCGTAGCAATTATTGATCTGCTGCATATGGCTGAACTGCGGATTGAGCATAATGCGAATATCGTCATAGGTGCGGGTGCATACCTTCATCGCGCCTCTCGTTGCGGGAAGCAGCTCCGTCTCGATCAACCGCGCTCCTTCCAGAACCTTAATGTTGGATGCGGCTGTCGACACCGGTATGTCTAGGGCCTCGGCAATTTCATTGATATTCAGCTTCTTGGTGTTCAGCAGCTTAATAATCTTGACCCTTAGGTCTGTCGACAAGGCGTGTGCAACAAGAACAAGTTCATCCGGATTCTCTATACTTAAATCGAGCACATCGTTCACTCCCGTTTTTTTGTATCAATACATATATTATATAATAATTGTAAACTTTCGTCTAACTGAAATACACGCAAAAAAGAGAGGTTCCGAGGAACCTCTCTGACTGTTGATAAAGCTGCGTCCATTACGATCTTCAGTAGCTT
This sequence comes from Paenibacillus hexagrammi, assembly GCF_021513275.1. Classification (NCBI taxonomy): domain Bacteria; kingdom Bacillati; phylum Bacillota; class Bacilli; order Caryophanales; family Paenibacillaceae; genus Paenibacillus; species Paenibacillus hexagrammi. The sequence goes on from NZ_CP090978.1 coordinate 5,073,712, forward strand.
TTCTCCGATCGCTGTTGACATCTTGTTATTTTTATTCTCCTAAACCTTTCTCAAAGGTAATAACAATCTGTCAAAGGCGAGCGCTACGCTTCTCCGAAAACTACTGAGCCCTCCATTCTCCTTTATCAACAATCTCCAAGTTGTTCCGTAGAACCTCTCTGCTTTTTTACCATGCTGCGCTATTTAATAGTAAGATTGAACCCGGGCTGGATGAAATACAGATCTGGGTACGCGATTCGGTTCGTCGTCAGACCTGTGAATGTCGCCGATCCATTCCCCGTGTAGGTGTAAATGGCAGCACCTTTATGCTGGCCCGAGAATCGCGATGTTGTTACCCCATCAAGTCCTGTGCCGTCGATATGGATGTTGGTAAAGTTAATGTTCTGGAACCCGCCGCCGTAGCCAAACTGAATGGCATCGCGCTGTGTGTTCAGGATGTTAACATTCGAGACGGTAACGTTCTTAATCGCATCGTTGGATGCCTCAAGATCGATCGCTCCGCGTTCGCCGTTGTAGAGATCCTGACTGGTTCCGGTATTAATCAGCGTATTATCGGAGAATACGATGCCTGTGTTATTTTGGAAATGGTAGCCGGGGAAAACGGTATTCATTCTGAATCCGGAACCGCCGACCGTATCCACAATTAAATTGTTCGTTGCTTTATGCCCGCTGCCTCCGAAGAAGGCAATGGCGGCTGCACGCCAGTTATTCTCGATGGTGTTATAGGAGAACGTGTTGTTGACGCCTGCCGGAGCACCATTGGTGTCGCTGGTCCATACAGCTAAAGCATCGTCACCGTTATTGCGCAGGCTGGTGTTACGTACCGTCGAATTGCTGGTCCCTTGTGCGAAGTTGATGCCATCCGCAAGGTTGTTTCGAACACGGCTGTTCTCAATTACCAGACCCTCCGCATGAATCGCAGGCGTATGCGCATAGTCAGCTACCCAGAATCCGCATTCAAAATGCTCCACCCAGACTTCATGAACCTTGGAATTCGTTCCGAAGTTATCCATGAATCCTTTGTAAACCGCATTCTGATTGTAACGGGAGCGCAGATTCGAGTTCATGTACACATTGCTAAAATCCAGCTTGCCGCTGATGCGGAGCGAAATTCCGCCGCCCGCCGCATTCGGATTCGTAAACTGAATGTTGGTATGCCACATGCCCGCACCTGTAATCGTCATGTTGTTGATCATGTTGCTGGCTGATCCGATCTGCCACATGCTGGACAGATTGAACGTTCCTTCCGGTATATACAACGTTTTGCCGGAGGATACGGCTGCGCTTACTGCAGCATTGAATGCGGCCAGATCATCCTGTCCGTCATTGGCGACAGCTCCGTAATCCGTTACGGTAACGGAATTGGCCGGACGGGCAACGGCAGCTGAAATCGGCTCGATTTCCAGGAAATCCACACCGTACTCCAGGCTGTCTCCGTTATTTTTTACAATGCGGATCTTATCTCCGCCTTTGAGTGGAGTATCCAGCTTAAAGTGTACCTCGTCAAAACGGAATAACGGCCGTCCTCCTCCTGGTGCGTCTGCAGGCATATCGCTGGAGAAGTACTGCCAGCTGTAATAAGAGGTCAGGGAGACCGTCTTCGCCTTCGAGCCGTTCACATAGACATCGAGCGAACCGTTTAATCCCATCCCGTCACTTGAGTCCGGCATTGTAAACCTCATCGTGACACCGGCTCCGCCCTCACCGCTTCGTACCGTCCACTCCGCATAGGAACCGTTCGCAGGGAGCGCCACATAGCTTTGCCCGGATGCTTCCGATGCTATGAGCGATTGATCGAAGGTCGGCGCAGATTTCACGGATGCTGTCCCTCCAATGCTGGCATCTTGCGTATCATAGCGTGTATAAGGCACACTTGCGCCTTGAGCTGCGTAGACAACGAGACTGATTGTGCTGGTATTATTCGCCTGCTTCGCGCTGATTTCATTGGCATCTGGAGCTACTGTGACCGTCACCGTGTAGCTGCCGCTTGCCGCCGTCCAAGTGCCTGGTAAGGCCACATTGGTCGAGGCCCCTGCCGCTAATACTCCGCTGTAAGACCCATTAAACGTCTGAATCGTTGTACCGCTGGCATTCTTCAATGCAACGCTAATACCGTGAGATGCGCTTGCCGATGAAGCCGTCCCTTGGTTCTTAAGGTTTACCGAGAAACTCACAGCACTATTTGCTGTCGGATTACCGGGAGACCAGGAGACCGTTCCTACCAAATCCGAGCTGGAAACCGGAGCGACCGTCATGGATGAAGTGCTAGTGTAAGCATTGTTCGTCTCATTTTGTTCAATCACCGAATTGGATTCATCTACTTTGGCTGTCACCGTGTAAGTGCCCGTATCCTTGGTGCCGATATTTGCCGATACTGCGGTGGACGCACCAGCAGCTAAAGCACCGACAGGCGCTGTGCCAACCAAATTGGAGCCCAGATAGAAAGACACCGTTGAAGCTGCCGATGCCGCACTCCCTACATTTTTCACCGTAGCGTTCAGTGTGATTGCGTTTGATTCAATTGGGGAAGCCGGTGTCCACGAAGCCGCCGTAACCGTGAGGTCGGGATTCGGAGCAGGTGTACCCATAATTTCAAGCTCGGCCACTTGCCCGGCCCCTGAGCCGGTATTGGCTGTAAATTTCAGCTGCACATCGCTGGCAATCGCGCTGATTGGAATGGTTACAGTGTTCCCAGTGGCAGGATTGAAAGTATAGCTTGCCGAGGCCACCAAAGTCGTATATGAAGTGGAATTTTGAGTGTGCCCGAGCACCTCCAGCGTCTGGGTACGTGCCCCCCATGCGCTGTCAGGATTCAGCTTCAGCACGATCGAACTCAAATTGGCATTGGCCCCTAGACTCACATTCAACGTGTTGGGATAGCTGCCGCCGGCCCTTCCCAGTAGGTGGAGGTGCTGCCGTCATTGGCATTCTTCGCAATAAACGTATTTACCGTAGAAGAAGCCTCGATCGGTTTGTTCAGCGCCAAATTCGTGTCATTCCCTGAAGGAGGTGTTGGTGTTGGTGTCGGCGTTGGTGTAGAGCCCGCGCTTTCTACCGTGATATAGTCATAATTAACGTTACCATTGTCGCCGGCGTCGTATTTGTACGTGATCGTATTGGCTCCCGCATGTAACGTCAGCGTCTCGGTTTTGTTAGACCACGTGTTCCAATTGGCCAAATTAGGCAGGGATGTTTGCTTGAATTTTGCTCCGTTCACATAAATGCTAACGGTTTCCGTGGATCCCATCGCATTTGCATAGCGAAGAGTGACATTGTAACTGCCCTCTGAGGCCGCATTGACTGTAAATTGCGCCGCAGCCCCTACTGCTTGAATGCCGTCAACAAAACCACTTCCCGTATAGCCGGTATGATCCGTATTTACTTTAGCACCACCGGACAAAGCAGCATTCTCAGCCTCATAGGTCCCTTCAGGTGACGGCGTAGGCGTAGGTGTTGGCGATGTGCTGCCGTACACTTCTAGCTCAGAGATTTGAGCCGCGGGCCATCCGTTGTTAGAAGTAACATTGATTTTGACATAGCGTACGCTTACTGACGTGAAATCAATGGTAACCGTATTGCCGCTAGCCGGATCAAAGGTATATGCAGCAGAATTGGCAATTGTGGTGTAGTTCGAATCATCCGTACTTCCCAGAATGGATATTGCTTGTGTCCTGGTCCCCCATCCGGCAGGAAGCTTCAAGACCACTTGATTCACACTGCTAATACTTCCAAGATCAACACGTGCCCATTGTGGAAAAGCACTGTTGACGCTCTCCCAATAGGTTCCTTGATTACTGTCTGTCAGATTGCTCTCTACATAGACATCATTGTGGCCGCTGGAAGTAACCGACTTGCCCGCGGCAAGATTGGTTGCTGCCTGTGAAGTTACGGGAACTGCCATCCACTCCGCTACGATTAGAATGAATGCGAGAAAACCAATAAGAAACGAGTGTTTCATAGACTTGCTGCGTATCTTCGCCATTCAATAAGCCTCCATTTTTTGAGATAAGCTTTACTTTTTCTTGCTATAGACCCAATCCGTTTACAAGTTTCAAAGTCTCTCCTTTCAGCAAATTCGCGCAAATTCGCCATTCTTTACCTCTTGCATTCTCTTCTGCCATCATCTCCAATCCACACTTGTAAAGCGCTTACCATACTGAACATGCATGATGAAGCTGCTTGCTTTGATTATAAGGAATCCCACATATTGCCACCTACTCCTCTCATGACATTTTCTAATACATTTGTGACAATTCCCAAAAAAAGTAGAGTAAGACGGGGGATTACTCCCCCGGACTCCTCATCAAACCGTGCATGCGGATTTCCCGCACACGGCTTTCCTTCGTCAGTTCCCCATCTTCAGGAGTGAGTCGTCTTCACCCGTCACCGGATTGCAAATTTCACTGCTGAATTAGAAACGTGTGGTGAGTAAGTTTGTTAGAAATACCATCCCTGCTTCTTCCAATACTTTGTTTGGAATAAGCCGGTTTGAAACCGTAGACTTCTTTTTCCGCATAAAAGCTCGCACTCTCATGCGTGTCCATTCGTCTAGGCGTTGAAACTTTTTCTTTACGTTCCCAATCCCAAAATAGTTACCAAACCCGCGTGACACTTCATTTAGCTTCTTCATCATTTCGTTAAGGTTGTTACCTTGCTGCCTTCGGGTGATCTTGTGGACTTTCTCTTTGTACTTCTTCACTTTTGCGTCCGGCAAGATGAGATATTCTTTCCAGAAGTCAAATCCTAGAAAACGGAATCCTTCATCGAATTGCACCACTTTCGTTTTCTCTGGATGCATTCTCAGCTGAAGTTCCCCTTCTAAGATGGTTTTTGCCGTTTGGTATGCTTCTTCTGCTCGCTCCTTTGTTTTGCAAAGAATAACTGCATCATCTGCATATCTGACCACAGCAAACCCCTTCTCCTTCATACTCCAGTCGAAATGATTCAGATATAGATTCGCAAGTAATGGACTGATGACCCCGCCTTGTGGGGACCCGACTAACGTTTCATGGAACTGATCATCTTCCATGACTCCTGCGGTGAGCCATCCGCGAATGAGCGTCAGCACTTTACCGTCGGTTATTCGTTCACGAACCTTTTCCATCAGCAGTTCATGCGGAATTTCATCGAAAAAGGATATAATGTCGAGGTCTACCACATAGTCGTATCCGCCGCGCTTTGCTCGTCGAATCGTGTTTATTGCTTGATGCGCAGAGTATCCAGGTCGGAAGCCAAAGCTGTAGTAGTAGAAGTCTTGCTCAAAGATCGGCTCGATGATTTGACGTACAGCCTGCTGGCATACGCGATCTCGGATTGTGGGAATGCCTAACGGTCTTAACTTCCCGTTTTCCTTCTCGATGAAATGTCGCCTGACAGGGTCGGGTTTGTACCGATCTTGTTGCAGTAGCCTTTGGATTTCCTTTAGGTTGATGCCTATGTTCTTCTCGAACATACCAATGCTTACCCCATCAATTCCGCCACTTCCTTGATTCTTCTTTACTGCCAGCCAGGCTTCATTCAGATTGTCCATTTGATATATTTTGTCGATCAGGGAGTAGTATCGTCGTTTCGGTTTCATTGGTGTTTCACCACCTTTACCTGCTACTCACCAAGCTGATCTTGTTCGCGCTACAGATGATCGATTCCTTACTCGTTCTACCTCATGCAACCGCGTGTTAGAAAAAATTTTTTTTCAATCGCTCCTGTTGCCTGAGGTGTACTCAGGTCGCCAGTTTGCCTCTATCCCCAAGCGCTATCTCGCTCTCGGCGGGACGCACCCTCTTGGTCATACCCTCTCTGGTTTAAGGCGCTTACGATCTCCACTCACTTGAACTCACAGTCTTTGACGAAGCACGTTCCCTTTGCCTCTGTCTTCCCTCTTTTGAAGTGGAAGCAGGTTATGCGACTAAGAATATTTTTTTCCCCACGCGCATACTCATCCGAGTTTTCCCCTCTAGACTGTTACCAGCTTTCATCGGCTCAGACTTATTCGCTACTACGGAACGATCCGCCATCTCGCAGTTCATCGATTTGGCTTTCCCCTTAGGGTTATACCTTGCCTACCTCACACGCGTTTGCGCAGAGGAAACTACGAGACTTCCCTCAGTTATCTGCACATTCTGTTCCATCCATCCTGACCCTAATCACGTAGATGAGCCTTGCAGGTCATATCCCTTTCGCGCTTTCCTGCAAGATATGCCTATGGCATAGATTTCCCCGTTTTTCCGGCGGGTCATCCAACATCTCCGCCACCTCTGGTTCACCGCATTCCGGGCTGGACTTTGCCTGCAGGCCCTTCGGATTCCCCCTCGCGAGAGACACCCTGCCAATCCTTCTCCTACTGGAGTTAGGACTTCTGCTTCGGCTACGGCACTTTAAAGGGTAAAGTTACCGAGTGGATTTGAACCACTTAGATTGTGCGACTGTGAGGCGCACAGAAAAACCAGCAGCCTTAGTGATGGCTGCTGGTCATTACGTTTTTCCAATTACGATTTGAACCCTCATCAATAATCTAAACGGCAGCATAGGCCGCTGGTTTTGTTTAGCAGCATGACTCCCTAGACGCGCTGCATATTTCGAAGCTCACGCCAGGTGATGAGATTTATCCCTTCATTGGCTATACAATCGGCAATCTCCGGGTCCCGGAACACATCAAATTCGAATCGCCGTAGTTTCCATGTATCCGTAATAGCTTGAAGCTCCTCCGTATCCAAGGACGGATGAAAAAGCAGCTCGGTGATTCCCGCACGCAACTGCTGCAAACATCGTAGGAGCGTCGCTTTGGTTGCTTCATACGTCAGCTCTTCACCTGTCTCTGTAGAGAAGAATGGAAGGAACATCACATCATCCGGTAACAAAATCCCCATCTCTTCAGCTTGCTCTACGAGCTGTTTATTATGAGACCGCGGCATGGCGGGGTGCGGTTGCTTCGGATACCGCAGCGGCAGCCTGTAGGTTTGACAAAGCTTCAATAACAGCTCGGGTACGTGATTCATGCTTCCCATGTGATTGTCTATATTCGTAGGCTCTATACCCAGTCGCAGCGCCATCTCTATCTGAGCAACAGCCTCCGCGTATAGCTCTTCCGGATCAGCGGCTGCTGCGACTTCTTCCGTCTTCGCTGGGAAATAACCGCACTCGTTCATCAGTGTGGACAGCTTCCTATTGAGCGGTCCCCATTTATAATTGCTCCACTCGCTCGTATGGGTGATATGGATACCTACATCCCAGTGGGGATTTTGCCTCACCAATGCTACCGCCTCACTAACCCATGGGCAGGGCATCATGATGCTCGTTGAAGTGATAGCGCCTTCAAAAAGTAACGTGCTGATGGCCTGATTGGTCGCATGGCACATTCCAAAATCATCTGCATTGATAATCAGCAGCTTTTCGCTCATGAACGAGATCTCCTTGCTCCCCATGAATCCGTGAAAATCAAATCATCCAAGCTCCTGCGTTTCTCCCAATTACTGCTTTCCAGAATCGGTTTATCGGGATAGTGGTCCGTATATCCTATCGATAGCAAAGCCACCGGCTCGATGTGGGGAGGTATCCCCAATATATCTCTTAAGTCATTTTTCTTGTAAAAGCTTACCCATCCTAACGCTAAACCCTCCGCACAAGCAGCCAGCCACATATTCTCAATCGCGCAGGCTACGGATAAAATGTCCGTTTCCGGAATCGAGTTCCTCCCCAGCACATGGGAACCGCCGCGGGTCGGGTCACAAGTGATGCAAATACTGAGAGGCGCTTGCCGGATCCCTTCGATTTTAAGGTTTAAGAACTGGTCCTGCCTGCTATCCTCATAGTGAATAGCTAACGCTCTTCGCTCCTTATCCGCTGCCCATGCTAGTCGAGCCTTCACTTCCTCTGAAGTAACAAGTATAAAACTCCAGGGCTGCATGAAACCAACCGACGGTGCATGATGTGCGGCCAGCAGCAAATTGTTGACCATTTCCTCTGCAATCGGATCAGGCAAAAACGTACGAATGTCCCTTCTCGTATAGATGGCCTTATAGACCGCATCCCGTTCTTCTTTAGAAAACATGGTATCACTCCCCTCTCATCCGTATTTTACCATAAGTTCATGCAAATTTTTCAGCCGTACACATGCTACAGACCTCATTGGGAAAAAATGATAAATATGTAAATCTAGAATAAGGAGGTGCCTGGTTTGAACATTGCCATCATGGGAGCTGGACTATCCGGGCTAGCCTGCGCAATCACACTAGAGAAGCACGGCATTACGCCAAGCATATTCGAGAAACGCAGCAAGATCGGCGATCGTTTTGTGAATGGAGAAATCCTGCTTAACATTTTTACCAGGCCTGTTCATGATGGTATCGCTTCCTTATCGGAAAAGCATGGTATCTTTCTTCATCCTACGTCCAGTATCCAAAGTCTTACTCTATTCTCCCAGCATGAACGGGCTGTAATCGAAGGACAGCTTGGATTTACCAATGTTCGGGGAAGAGAGGAGGATTCCTATGAATTCCAGCTTAGCCGGCAAGTGAAAGCCCCCATTTCATTTAACTCCGATAAAACCTACGAGCAGCTGCTCAAAGATTTTACACATGTCGTTATGGCTACAGGAGATGGCGAATATGCCAAACAAACGCGGAATTTTCGGGAGGATTTATCGGTTAGCATGAAAGGAGCTACAGTGGAAGGGTCCTTCGACCGCTATACGGTCATGGCCTGGATGGATTATGAGATTGCGCCTTACGGCTATGGGTATGTGATTCCATACTCGGAAAAGAAGCCAATCTTGTCATCGCTATTCCCGACCGCGCCGAGTCCGCGCATCTATCTATCGAAGATCTCTGGTTGCGATTTTATAAAAAAGTTATGGCAACACTCAACCAAGATCTCCATGTTACCGATGAGTTTCAGATTTCAAACTATCCTGTTGAGGATTTGCCGCAGTGCCAGGTTGGCTAATACTTTTTACACCGGAAATTGCTTTGGGAGCATGATGCCATTTATGGGTTTTGGTCAATATGTTGCCTTACTGACAGGGATATATGCTGCTTATGATTTATGCGGGTTAGGCCGCTATGAAGAACTGACAAAGCCCCTGCGACAAAGTTATGAAAATTCCCTCGTGCTGAGAAGAGCAATGGAACAACTGGACAATAACGACCTCGACTGGGTCGTAAGCTGGTTACAAAGCTATATCGGCGAAAAGCTGTTTCAAAGCAAAGCGATCAATCCTTTGCGAATCGCAAGCTATATGCTCAGACCTTATATCAAGTTAAAACAAGGAGTGACAACCTAATGAGCAGTCCACAATTCACTGCTTTAACCGCCTCTGAAATTGGCTATCTATGGACTGGCTATACCATCAACGAAATGTCGACGTGGTTTTTGGATGTGTTCCATCATCATGCATCCGATCCAGACATTAAGGAATTATATATCTATACCTTACAGATCAATCATGAAATTGTGTGTAAACGAAAAGAACTTCTTTCCAGTAACGGATTTCCGATCCCTACTGGCTTCGCTACCTCTGACAGTAATAAAGCGGCTCCCGCTTTGTATAGCGATCAATTCCTGCTTCATTATCTTCAAGTTGGAGCTTTACTTGGCCTTGAATTTCATTCGAAAGCACTAGCTTCCGGTGCCCGGTCTGATGTACGCAGTTATTTCGAGGAATGTATGAACGCTTCTGTACAGCTTTCACAGCGGGTGATGGACCTTCTTTTGTCCAAAGGGATGTATTGGCGCCCACCAACCCTTCCAATACCGGCAGCACAAGAAAAGATGCAAAAGCCAAGCTATCTCAACGGATGGCTGGGTGATACTCGTCCCTTGAACAGCATGGAAATAGCCAATTTGTATGCCTCTCTACGAATTCTCAGCTTCACTGAGACATTGAGCATGGGATTCGCGCAAATCGCTGAAACCCAGGCGGTAAAGGAACTTTTACTAGAAGGCAGCTCTTCAGCCAAACAACAGTTCAGGGAGCTTGCCCAGCTGCTCGATAAGGACTCGTTACCTTCACCGCCTACCTATATCGGAGAAATCACCGACACGAAACAAAAGCTGTTTTCCGACCGAATTATGGTTAGTCATATCGCCGGTGTATATGGTTCCATCTTGACACAATACGGATACTCTCTTGGATCTGTCATGAAGCATGATCTACTAAGCAGTTATACGGCACTTATCGGCAAAGCAGGGACCTTCTCGGAGAAACTCACGAAATTCATGATCAATCAAGAATGGCTGGAAAAAGTTCCTGGAGCCGTTGATCGCCAAGCATTAGTCTTCGGTTAATTCCTTACTACCAATCACCTACGAGCGAGCATCTGAATGAGAAAGCCATTGCCTGCGGTTAAATGGTTTCACTGCGGCAGCGGCTCCATTAGTAGCAGCCTCTCTCATTTGAAACTAACCAGAGCCATACGCGCCGCGATAAGTCTCTTTCCGTCACTAGTCCCCCTACGAGTAGTTGAAAAGCAACTGCCCTGCATGCTCTTGAAGAAGCGCACCGTCACAAATCAAGCAAATCAATCATTGCAGTGCCTATACAAAAAAAGCATAATTCGTACAGTTTATTATCACTGTCGAATTATGCTTCTTCATTTTTAACGATCGGGACGACACGATTTGAACATGCGACCCCCTGCTCCCAAAGCAGGTGCTCTACCAAGCTGAGCTACGTCCCGATAATATATACCGGCGAGAGGACTCGAACCTCCACGGTTTCCCACTCGATTTTGAGTCGAGCGCGTCTGCCATTCCGCCACGCCGGCATGCTTGAAGATGGCGTGCCCTGAGAGATTCGAACTCCCGACCTTTTGATTCGTAGTCAAACGCTCTATCCGGCTGAGCTAAGGGCACAAGGGTAAATTGATTAGATCTTGCATGTACGTAAATGGTGCCGAAGACCAGACTTGAACTGGTACGGTAGTCACCTACCGCAGGATTTTAAGTCCTGTGCGTCTGCCGATTCCGCCACTCCGGCTTATCTTGGAGGCGCCACCCAGACTCGAACTGGGGGTAAAGCTTTTGCAGAGCTCTGCCTTACCACTTGGCTATGGCGCCGCAAATATTGGAGCGGAAGACGGGATTCGAACCCGCGACCCTCGCCTTGGCAAGGCGATGCTCTACCCCTGAGCCACTTCCGCAAGGATGCTTCCAACGAGATAAACTCCCTTTTGAAAGCAAGATGCGCGTAGAGGGACTTGAACCCCCACGGTCGCCCGCTAGATCCTAAGTCTAGTGCGTCTGCCAATTCCGCCATACGCGCATGATTCATAATGGGCCCCGAAAATGTAACCAGGGTTACCTTTGAAACTTCCACTTCACCTTCTGGTGTAAAGTGGTGAGCCATGTAGGACTCGAACCTACGACACCCTGATTAAAAGTCAGGTGCTCTACCAACTGAGCTAATGGCTCTAATGATGAAAAATGGGGCGATCGATGGGACTTGAACCCACGAATGCTGGAGCCACAGACCAGTGCGTTAACCCCTTCGCCACGACCGCCATCGTAAAAGTTTGGCAGGGGCAGCAGGAATCGAACCCACACCAAAGGTTTTGGAGACCTTTGTTCTACCTTTAAACTATGCCCCTATAATCTTCGCTTAAGGATAAAAGAAGGTTCTCTGGTGCCGTCGAGAGGACTTGAACCCCCAACCTACTGATTACAAGTCAGTTGCTCTACCAGTTGAGCTACAACGGCAAATAATTTAAAAAATGGTGGCTCGGGACGGAATCGAACCGCCGACACGAGGATTTTCAGTCCTCTGCTCTACCGACTGAGCTACCGAGCCTTACTATATCAAAATAAATGGCGGAGCCGACGGGATTCGAACCCGCGGTCTCCTGCGTGACAGGCAGGCATGTTAGGCCTCTACACCACGGCTCCACACTAGGTTACCTCGCACTTGGAGGTTGGTTGCGGGGGCAGGATTTGAACCTGCGGCCTTCGGGTTATGAGCCCGACGAGCTACCGGGCTGCTCCACCCCGCGTCGTTATCTATTACATTCGCTTCCTACTACTAGATAGGAAAGTTATGGTGGAGGCTGACGGGATCGAACCGCCGACCCTCTGCTTGTAAGGCAGATGCTCTCCCAGCTGAGCTAAGCCTCCATGAAGTAATGCTGTTAGGGCTCACCGCAAAGTATTTGGAATAAGCTTCAAAGCTTCGTTCCACTTTGTGGGGACTTATGACCCGTAGGGGATTCGAACCCCTGTTACCTCCGTGAAAGGGAGGTGTCTTAACCCCTTGACCAACGGGCCTTAATGTGGCTCCCCGAACAGGACTCGAACCTGTGACAACTCGATTAACAGTCGAGTGCTCTACCAACTGAGCTATCAGGGAATAGAATGGGCCCTAGTGGACTCGAACCACCGACCTCACCCTTATCAGGGGTGCGCTCTAACCAGCTGAGCTAAGGGCCCTTGGATGAAAAAAGCCCACTTCGTGGGCATCGCTTGGCAACGTTCTACTCTCCCAGAACCCTTCGGTTCAAGTACCATTGACGCTGGAGGGCTTAACGGTCGTGTTCGAGATGGGAACGCGTGGATCCCCTCCGCCATCATCACCAAACGATTGTTTTGCGTTAGCAAAACTGTGGCGAGCTTATACTTACGATGCTTCTGCCAGGAAACATCTTATGCTCTTAACTCAAGGTGGCTTGCACCCTGAAAACTAGATACGAAACTTACGTAAAGTGTGAGTTGTTTGCCCTTCAGGTGTTGACCTTGTGATCTTCATTCTTTGGGGCCCCATTCAAGTACTTGAGTTCGCTACGGAGCTCTTCATCACTTGGATGGGATTAGGTTAAGCCCTCGACCGATTAGTATTCGTCAGCTCCATACATTGCTGCACTTCCACCTCGAACCTATCAACCTCGTCGTCTACAAGGGGTCTTACGAATTGGGAAATCTCATCTTGAGGTGGGCTTCACGCTTAGATGCTTTCAGCGCTTATCCCTTCCGTACATAGCTACCCAGCTATGCCTCTGGCGAGACAACTGGTACACCAGCGGTACGTCCATCCCGGTCCTCTCGTACTAAGGACAGCTCCTCTCAAATTTCCTACGCCCGCGACAGATAGGGACCGAACTGTCTCACGACGTTCTGAACCCAGCTCGCGTACCGCTTTAATGGGCGAACAGCCCAACCCTTGGGACCTACTTCAGCCCCAGGATGCGATGAGCCGACATCGAGGTGCCAAACCTCCCCGTCGATGTGGACTCTTGGGGGAGATAAGCCTGTTATCCCCAGGGTAGCTTTTATCCGTTGAGCGATGGCCCTTCCATTCGGTACCACCGGATCACTAAGCCCGACTTTCGTCCCTGCTCGACCTGTTTGTCTCGCAGTCAAGCTCCCTTATGCCTTTGCACTCTTCGAATGATTTCCAACCATTCTGAGGGAACCTTTAGACGCCTCCGTTACTTTTTAGGAGGCGACCGCCCCAGTCAAACTGCCCACCTGACACTGTCCCCATACCGGATCACGGTACCAGGTTAGAACTCCGATACGATCAGGGTGGTATCCCAACGGCGCCTCCACCCAAGCTGGCGCTCAGGCTTCAACGGCTCCCACCTATCCTGTACAGATCGTACCAAAGTCCAATATCAAGCTGCAGTAAAGCTCCATGGGGTCTTTCCGTCTTGTCGCGGGTAACCTGCATCTTCACAGGTATTAAAATTTCACCGGATCTCTCGTTGAGACAGCGCCCAAGTCGTTACGCCATTCGTGCGGGTCAGAATTTACCTGACAAGGAATTTCGCTACCTTAGGACCGTTATAGTTACGGCCGCCGTTTACTGGGGCTTCGGTTCACAGCTTCGGGATTACTCCCTAACCGCTCCCCTTAACCTTCCAGCACCGGGCAGGCGTCAGCCCGTATACTTCGCCTTGCGGCTTCGCACAGACCTGTGTTTTTGCTAAACAGTCGCTTGGGCCTTTTCACTGCGGCCCCCTCGGGCTATTCACCCTACCGAGGCACCCCTTCTCCCGAAGTTACGGGGTCATTTTGCCGAGTTCCTTAACGAGAGTTCTTCCGCGCGCCTTAGAATTCTCTTCTCGCCCACCTGTGTCGGTTTGCGGTACGGGCACCTTCACCTGGCTAGAAGCTTTTCTTGGCAGTGTGAAATCATGACCTTCGGTACTTTAAGTTTCCCTCCCCATCACAGCCCAGCCTTACGGTGTGCGGATTTGCCTACACACCAGCCTCACTGCTTGGACGAGCATCCATCAGCTCGCGTCACTATCCTTCTGCGTCACTCCATCGCTCATAACGGCTACGGTGGTACAGGAATATCAACCTGTTGTCCATCGACTACGCCTTTCGGCCTCGCCTTAGGTCCCGACTGACCCTGAGCGGACGAACCTTCCTCAGGAACCCTTAGGCTTTCGGCGGATCAGATTCTCACTGATCTTTTCGTTACTTATACCGGCATTCTCACTTGTATGCGCTCCACCTGTCCTTACGGTCAGACTTCAACGTACATACAACGCTCCCCTACCCAAGTACTTACGTACATGCCATAGCTTCGGTGGCGTGTTTAGCCCCGTTACATTTTCGGCGCAGAGTCACTCGACCAGTGAGCTATTACGCACTCTTTCAATGGTGGCTGCTTCTAAGCCAACATCCTGGTTGTCTGTGCAACTCCACATCCTTTCCCACTTAACACACACTTGGGGACCTTAGCTGATGGTCTGGGCTGTTTCCCTTTTGACAATGGATCTTAGCACTCACTGTCTGACTCCCGGATATGAGTTTATGGCATTCAGAGTTTGACTGGACTTGGTAACCCTTGGCGGGCCCCGCACCCAATCAGTGCTTTACCTCCACAACTCTTGATTCCGAGGCTAGCCCTAAAGCTATTTCGGGGAGAACCAGCTATCTCCGAGTTCGATTGGAATTTCTCCGCTACCCCCACCTCATCCCCGAATTTTTCAACATTCGTGGGTTCGGGCCTCCAGTGAGTGTTACCTCACCTTCACCCTGGACAGGGGTAGATCACACGGTTTCGGGTCTACGTCCACGTACTAAAGCGCCCTATTCAGACTCGCTTTCGCTACGGCTCCGCTTCTTCAGCTTAACCTCGCACGGGAACGTAACTCGCCGGTTCATTCTACAAAAGGCACGCCATCACCCGTGATGCAAACGAGTTTGCATCATAGGGCTCTGACTTCTTGTAAGCACACGGTTTCAGGTTCTTTTTCACTCCGCTTTCGCGGTGCTTTTCACCTTTCCCTCACGGTACTGCTTCACTATCGGTCGCTAGGTAGTATTTAGCCTTGGCAGATGGTCCTGCCGGATTCCGACGGGGTTTCACGTATCCCGCCGTACTCAGGATCCCTCTAGGCATACGTTTGTTTTTGGCTACGGGGCTTTTACCCTCTTTGCCAGACCTTTCCAGATCACTTCGCCTAACAAACTTTTGCCACATCGAGGTCCTACAACCCCAAGGAGCAAGCTCCTTGGTTTGGGCTAATCCGCTTTCGCTCGCCGCTACTGACGGAATCACATTTTGTTTTCTTTTCCTCCAGGTACTTAGATGTTTCAGTTCCCTGGGTATGCCTCTCATGCAGCTATGTATTCACTGCATAGTAACTGCGCATTACCACAGCTGGGTTCCCCCATTCGGACATCCCCGGATCAAAGCCTGCTTACGGCTCCCCGAGGCATTTCGTCGTTCGCCACGTCCTTCTTCGGCTCCTAGCGCCTAGGCATCCTCCGTGTGCTCTTTCTAGCTTAACCTTAGATTATTGCGCAGCAATAATTGCTACGTAAGAATCAGTTTTGCTAAAATTTCACTTCATCACTTGTTTGCACAAATGGTGATTAGGAATTCTAAGTTTCACGCTTTACGTTTCGTTTTCGTTATCTAGTTTTCAAGGAACAAACGATGTAACCATTACAATTGCGAAGCATTGTTGGTTATCATCCTAGTTGCAACCGTTACATGCGCGAAGCGCTGTCAGTTGTCAACCAAGTTGAAAGGATTGACCTTTCAAAACTGAACACGAGTGAAGAAGCTGTTTGTGCTTTACGCACTTGACTGGTTCGTTGCAGAACCGAGTCTCCATAGAAAGGAGGTGATCCAGCCGCACCTTCCGATACGGCTACCTTGTTACGACTTCACCCCAATCATCTACCCCACCTTCGGCGGCTGGCTCCTTGCGGTTACCTCACCGACTTCGGGTGTTGTAAACTCTCGTGGTGTGACGGGCGGTGTGTACAAGACCCGGGAACGTATTCACCGCGGCATGCTGATCCGCGATTACTAGCAATTCCGACTTCATGCAGGCGAGTTGCAGCCTGCAATCCGAACTGAGATCGCCTTTTTAGGATTGGCTCCAGATCGCTCCTTCGCTTCCCGTTGTAACGACCATTGTAGTACGTGTGTAGCCCAGGTCATAAGGGGCATGATGATTTGACGTCATCCCCACCTTCCTCCGGTTTGTCACCGGCAGTCATCTTAGAGTGCCCACCCGAAATGCTGGCAACTAAGATCAAGGGTTGCGCTCGTTGCGGGACTTAACCCAACATCTCACGACACGAGCTGACGACAACCATGCACCACCTGTCTTGGGTGTCCCGAAAGAGGGCACTGTCTCCAGTGCTTTCACCCAGATGTCAAGACCTGGTAAGGTTCTTCGCGTTGCTTCGAATTAAACCACATACTCCACTGCTTGTGCGGGTCCCCGTCAATTCCTTTGAGTTTCACTCTTGCGAGCGTACTCCCCAGGCGGCATGCTTACTGTGTTTACTTCGGCACCGAGGAATCGAATCCCCGACACCTAGCATGCATCGTTTACGGCGTGGACTACCAGGGTATCTAATCCTGTTTGCTCCCCACGCTTTCGCGCCTCAGCGTCAGTTATAGGCCAGAAAGTCGCCTTCGCCACTGGTGTTCCTCCACATCTCTACGCATTTCACCGCTACACGTGGAATTCCACTTTCCTCTCCTACACTCAAGCCATCCAGTTTTCGATGCGAACCGGGGTTGAGCCCCGGGCTTAAACACCAAACTTAAATAGCCGCCTGCGCGCGCTTTACGC
This sequence comes from Paenibacillus hexagrammi, assembly GCF_021513275.1. Lineage (NCBI taxonomy): Bacteria > Bacillati > Bacillota > Bacilli > Caryophanales > Paenibacillaceae > Paenibacillus > Paenibacillus hexagrammi. The sequence continues at coordinate 5,090,745 of NZ_CP090978.1, forward strand.
CCAATAATTCCGGACAACGCTTGCCCCCTACGTATTACCGCGGCTGCTGGCACGTAGTTAGCCGGGGCTTTCTTCTCCTATACCGTCACACAAAGGGCAGTTACTCCCCCTGCTGTTCGTCTAGGGCAACAGAGCTTTACGATCCGAAAACCTTCATCACTCACGCGGCGTTGCTCCGTCAGACTTTCGTCCATTGCGGAAGATTCCCTACTGCTGCCTCCCGTAGGAGTCTGGGCCGTGTCTCAGTCCCAGTGTGGCCGTTCACCCTCTCAGGTCGGCTACGCATCGTCGCCTTGGTGAGCCGTTACCTCACCAACTAGCTAATGCGCCGCAGGCCCATCTGTAAGCCACAGCTTGCACCGTGTTTCATGATCTCTCCATGCAGAGAAACCAGCTATCCGGTCTTAGCTATCGTTTCCGATAGTTATCCCGATCTTACAGGCAGGTTGCCTACGTGTTACTCACCCGTCCGCCGCTAGCTTGTCCCCGAAGGGACAAGCCCGCTCGACTTGCATGTATTAGGCACGCCGCCAGCGTTCGTCCTGAGCCAGGATCAAACTCTCCAATAAAGGCCCCATTGCAGATTTGATCCAGGATCAAACTCTCCAATAAGGTAAACCTATTGTTAAGCTGAATAGCTCAATCTTAAAGCTGACGAGATTTTGCAATCTCTTTGTTTAAAGTCGTTTACACGACTTGCTTTCTTCACTCGTTGTTCAGTTTTCAAAGAACAATTTCTTTCATTCACTGCCGCGTTACCGGAGCAGCGAGAAGTAATATACCATGTCTAAATTTCAATTGCAAGTACTTTTTAAAATTTCTTTTTTCGATCCATGCATGAAGATACTCAACGTGCTCAGACATAACGAAATTTCTAAAAATTCACTTGTCGATCTGTTCAATACGGAACAGGATTCAAACTATACCATGCTCATCGACAAAAAACAACATCTTTTAATTTTAACTTTGAAGGAATCAAGTTCATTCATAATAATTATAGATAGCTTTCAGTTCATCTAGGGAGTTCATCCAGTTTAGAAGTAATTCATGAAACCAACCGCCCCATCATTCTATAATTTTACATTGAAAATAAATGTTACATCACATTAAAATGGCAAGTAACCTAAACCCTTGACCACGAGGTAATGACTATGCTGCTTCATACAAGCTTTCCGTTCTCAACGCTGTTCAGCTTTTTCATATTTATCATCTTAATGCTGTATTCGATGCGTTTTCGTAACACTACAGGTGCCAATTATTTTATTTTCACAATGTTTTTAAACGCTATTTTGGCCTTGGCCAGCATTGGAGAGCTTACAAGCACGGATATGTCCATAAAATTAATGTGGCGTAATCTCGAACAAATTCCTCTGTTTGCCTCACCTATAACGGTCTATGGAATGATCATGGAGCTGACTGGGATCGATGTGCAGAAGGTCCGCAAGCATTTATTCTGGCTTAGCATTCCCTGCGCCATATATTTGTTACTTATTTTTACCGATTCCACCCATCATTTGATGCGAAGCTACATATCTATAGAGCCATTCGGCGGGCTGTCAAGAATCCATGTACAATCTACAAGCTTGGGCTTACTGTTTATTGGATACACTCGAGCAATCGGCCTGTTCGTTATAGGTAGACTAATTTTAAGTCTAAGAAGTGTATTTCGGTATAACCGTATCCAATATGGACTGATTCTGGCTAGTACCGTAATCCCTTTCATTCTTACATTCCTGACTACTATTATGGATATAGAAGTAAGCGTGTCTGCCTCTGCCGTTCCCGGTGGATTGCTCTTAGGTTTGGCCATATTTCACTACAAACTGCTTCGTGTCCGCCCCATGGTGAAAGATTTGGTCATCGAGCATATGCGTGAAGGTGTGGTTGTTCTGGATCCTGAAGGTATCGTCCTAGACTTAAACCCCTCCGCTGTACAAATTATTCGAAAAATAGGTATCCATCTTCATTCTAACAAAATCTTAGGACACCATATCAACGTCATTCTTGAGGAAAGACCCGACTTGCTCGAACGTTATGAATATTATGAATCTAAGGATGCGAATGAATCTCGGTTTGATGCGCCACCTTACCATTATTCGGTCAGTTACATTCCTATCCTGTCGAGAAATCGGCTTGCAGGGTCAGTCCTGATCTGTACCGATATTAGTGAGCGGGTAGCCTACGAATCCGAACTGCTTCGACAAGCTACTGTTGATGGGCTAACTCAAGTTTATAATCGTCAGTACATGCTAGAAACGAGTAATAACATGTTGAAAGAGTATACCGTGATATCCTTCATGCTGATCGATATCGATTACTTTAAATCCATTAACGATCAATACGGTCATCAAGCTGGGGACTATGCTCTAACTCAGGTAGCCGCGCTTATTCAAGAAACTGCCGAACAATATGGAATAGTGGGTAGGATGGGCGGCGAGGAGTTTGCCATAACACTTCCTAATATGGACATGAGTAAGGCTCTATGGTTAGCCGAGCTCATTCGCCAAAGGGTAGAACAAGCCATTTTTACAGGACATAACAGCGTCACTATGCGTTGTACAGTCAGCATCGGAGTTACCGCGAAAAAAGATAACCAGACATCATTCACTGAATTGTATCAAGAAGCGGATGACCGGCTATATCGATCTAAACATAAGGGACGCAATCAAGTTACGACAAGCTAATGATATAAGTATCTGTAAAATAAAACCAGCAAACTCAAAGGTTTGCTGGTCGCTTTTCATCGTATAAAGGGAGTTCGAACCAAAATTCAACACCGTCCTCTACATTCGCGGCGCCAAAATGCATTTGATGAAGATTCATAATTTGCTTCACAATTGATAAGCCAAGCCCCGTCCCGCCTTCCCCTCTTGTTCTCGCTTTGTCCACTTTGTAAAAGCTCGTCCAAATAGGCTCCAATTCTTCCTCCGGAATATGAGGTCCGGTATTGTGTACGGAAACCCGTAAGGTATTGCCTGCAATGCCTGTTCTAATCCGAATTTTATTCTTATCGTTCAAAAAGAAAACAGCGTTCGATACATAATTGTTCAAGACTTGATTGATCTTGGAACGGTCACCGAAAACCAGGCACGGGCTCTCCTCGAATTCCAGCTCAAAATGTATTCTCCGCTTAGCATATAAGCTTTGAAATCGTGATACGGATGTTTGAATGCTGTCATGGATATCAAAAACTTCTTGCTGAAGAACTGTGTGCCCTGATTCCAGCTGGGACAGAAGGAGAAGCTCCCTGACCAGCTCATTCATTTTTTTCGCTTCATCAATAATGACATCGCAGTATTCGTTTCGGCTCTCCGTATCTTCGTGAACGTTTTGCCGGAGTCCTTCGGCATAGCCCTGAATGAGCGCAATCGGCGTTTTTAATTCGTGAGAGACGTTGGAAACAAACTGCTTTCGCATTCGTTCCATGCTGTTCTTACGTTCCAATTCATCCTCAAGCAGCTCGTTCTTGCCTCTCAATTCTTCGATAAATTCACCGATAATCACCATGAGCCGGTTCATGTTATCCCCGAGGTTCCCTAGCTCATCCTTCCTCGTTCCCTTCCATCGCTCACTAAAATCGAATTGAATTATCCTGTGCGTCATTTGCTGCAAGGTCACGATCGGCTTGGAAAAATAGGAAGCAAACCGGGTGGCGATTACCCAACCAACTACGATGAAGAGAACGAGGGCAATCAAGTAGAATTCATTCATAATCGTGACGCTTTGCTGAATGGCCGGCATGTAAAGAGGACGAGGAAGCGGTCCAAGCGTTAGCGCATGGAGTGTGCTCTCCACTTACTTTGGTATGATCGCCGTATTTGTTATTATCACTTATTATCTTGAAAAGCTGCTGAAAAGAAGAAGAACCTCCAATCTTGGAGCATAGTACAGAAGCATAGATAAACCCAATAAAAGCCAATCAAGACTATCCGCGCGGATAGTGCTGATTGGCTTTTTGACTGTTAGGTGAAGGCGATGATGAGGCTCAACGGTTTTTATAAAAAAAGCATGAATCAGGAAAAGAACGGCGAAGGCGATGCCGGAACGCAAATGCCACTTTCGATCCAGCTTCCGGTAACGGAATAAGCCCGACACAGGTACTGGCAGAAGAACCAGCAAAGCTAACAGACCGCTTATATTGTTAAAATCGAATTTAAAGCCGTACATAAAAACGGCCACTGTATGCAGAATGATGAAAGCAATCGCAATAATCGCTGCAGGCGTGTGCCATTTGCGGGCAATACGAAGCAGGGCTGCCAGCATTTTCTTAACTTGATTCTTACCGTCCCACGCACGCAGCTTGATCACAAGCAGGAATACATAATAAGCCAGTACGATAAATAGCAGGATTCTCGCATTGGAGCCGAAGTCTTTAAACGTGTGTTCGAATTGCCTGCTATGTAGGGTAGCTGATGGCACTTTTAGCAGATCCATGACCTTCCATACTATCAGTAACACGGCTACCAGGCTGGCACCGATTACCCATTTTCGTTCCTTCTTGGGGATCCACGACTCCTTCGCGATCCTTGCTTCCTGTGAACTCATCCTAATCGTTTCCCCCTTATAGTAAGTAACATTTCCTCGCTTATTTGAAATATTCCTTTCATAATAATGATGAATAGTAAAAGTACGGTAAAAATAAAAAAACTCCAGCCTGGACTGGAGTGAGGATGGCCTAGAGAGGTATGAGACACATCTAACAGTTACCTCTTCCGTGAACTCATCTCGTATGTGATGCGCCGCTACTGCCTATGTTGCTTCAATTCATCCAGTGCAAGCTCAATCTCATCCTTCAGATTGGGATCCACATATTGAGGCGCCGATCGCTTGACAGGGGAAGAAAAATGAGCCATGGCCTCAATATCTGCTTCCATCCTCAGCACCTGCTCTTCCGCGCGTGCAAAGCCTTTGCTGACATTCTCCGTTTGAAAGGAGACCGCTGCTTGGCTCATTTGTTTCATGGAGCTTGCGATATTAATCCGGGAAGCCAGAAGCAGCCGGCGATGGTTGAATTCTTCCGATTGTACGAGGAGCTGTCCGATCCGTTCTTCCAATGTTCGGGTTTGCTCCTTGATTGCTTCATATTGCTGCGTGTAAGCGGCCAGCTTTTTCTCCTGCATAAGCTTTTCCTGTAAAGCCAGCCTAGCAATGTGATCTTCACCTTGATCCACTGCCAGCTTGGCTTGGCGATCTCTTTTTTCAATAACCGCTTCGACCTCAGCGATCATAGCGACTTGTCTTTTTTCAATAAATAATTGGTTAGCCAGCGCTTTTTGCCCTTTGGCCAGCTCTTGTTCAAATTCGCGAAGATAATGATTCACCATATGGACCGACTGCTCGTATTTATCCAACATTTCGTTGGTTTCCGCCAGAATGACATTCTTGATTCGGCTTAAGATTCCCATGTTAGTTCATCTCCTTTATTTTCATTTGATTTTGTTCCCATTGATCCAGAAAATCAGATGTAGACGGAATAACTGCAGGTGCTGCAGATCCTGCATTCGCTGTGAACATTCCAACCAATTTTCTTCTTCTTTTCAGCACCCAATATAGCGCTGCCGCGCCTAGCATGATACCCATTAGGGCCGCCAAGCCTTCGCCCAGGTCGTGATGTCTGTCAAAACCTCCATGCATGCTGCCCCTATCATAATGATCATTCATTGTCATCTGGGACTTCCCATGTCCCCAAGGCATATACGGAACTGCGTTTTGCTTCACTTGATGAAAAGCTTGCTCATAATGGGACTTGTCCCATCCGGCAGCCCACGCTACTCCGACTCCAATCACCGCGAAAATAAGAGCGAGAATGAACAATCGTTTGAGCCATTGTTTACCGAGTCTCATGCTTTCCTCATCCTTTCCTGGTTTCGTTCTTCTTCACATTTCCCACTATAACGATGAAAGGTAAAAGTACGGTAAACACAAAAAAATAGTGCCCTTTCATCCTCATGTGAGGAGACCCGGGCACAGCTAGCTATTTATGTGGAATTTTTACTATAAAAGTGCTTCCATGACCGACGCTGCTTACTACCTCAATGGACCCTTTGTGAGCCTCAACAATCCACTTGGCAATGGATAAGCCCAGTCCTGCGCTTCCTTCCTCTCTGGAGCGATGCTTCTCAGCACGGTAAAACCGGTCGAAGATCCGTGATCTATCCTCCTCAGGAATGCCGATCCCCGTATCCTTGATGGAAAGCACCCATCTCTTGGATGCAGCCTCCAGCATGACATCAACGACGCCTTCCTCCGGCGTATATTTCATCGCATTGTCCAAAAGGATATAGACGACCTGTTTGATACGCTCGAGGTCTCCCATAACGATAAGCTCCTCAGGGAACTCGGCACGGATCGAAATGCACTTCTGTCTAGCCAAAGACTCAAAGGCCTGTACCCAGAGACGCAGCTTCGGTACTAAATCAAAGGAGACCGTTTCAAATTGTACAGATCCAGAATCGGAACGTGCCAAGAGCAGCAGGTGCTGTACCAAGCGGCTCATCCGGCCGACCTCATCTTTCATATCGGCTAGCACTTCTTTGGTATAAGGAGTAAAGTCTTCTCCGTGCTCCAGCTCGATCACATCGAATGACGTATTCATAATCGTAAGCGGTGTCCTGAGCTCATGAGAGGCGTCCGCTAAAAACTGCTGCTGCTGATGGTAGACTGTCTGAATAGGAATCATCGCTTTCTTGGACATGGAATAGCTGAGCCAGATCGCAACGGCAAGAAATAGAATGAAAATCACCAGAAAAACCCCGATTAGATCTTTAAACAGCTCCAGAAGAAAAGAGAGATCTTTTTGCAGCGTAAATCGTTTCAGTATTTCCATTCAAAGTTTTGAGAGGACGGGCCCCATTAAAAGAAGCCTATCATCCCTTTTCAGTTTCTTGAAACCCTGTTCTCGTTCATGATCATGAAATGGCTCATGAGTATGGCCCGGCCGAATATAAGCCAGTCGATATTCGTCAGCATTTGGATGCCAACCGGCGATTTGAGCCATATTCAGACTTCTGCCCATCGGTACAGCCTCACTGCCCGCAATAACATGATCAGAACCATCCAGGATGTAATAGAAGAACAGCTCCTGATCGCTTGAATTCGCAAGATCGGGTATCTCGGGTCTGCCACCCTCGGAAGCATACATGGCCGATTGCAGGCTTTGGCGCTGCTCCTTGTACTCCACTCCGAGCATAAGGCTAATCGCAACAACAGCGAATAGCACTAAAAAAAGAATGATCAGCCCTGCATAGGTCATGGTTAATTTCTTTTGTGTTTGAATAAACACATCTTTCTTCTTGGCTTTATTGCGTATCCAATCACGTATCAAATCGATAGCCAACCCCCCCCGAACACTTTGGATCCACGGTTTCCCACCGCTCTCAGCCTCCAATTTATTCCGAAGCATCTTGATCGTAACGTCCACGTTCTTGTAGGACACATCGCTTCCGATCCCCCAGATGCGGTCCAATATAACCTCTCTCGTGAGCGCATTACCTTCATTCTGCACAAGTAAATCAAGCAGCTGGTACTCCCGTTGGGAAAGAAGAATTTCCTCTGAACATCTAAATAATTGGCGGGAGCTGCGGTTGAGCGTGAACTCTCCAAAAGTAGTGATATCTTGTTGAAGAGGCGCATAATTACGCCGTGTCAGCGACCGCAGGCGAGCAAGCAGCTCCTCCATTTCAAAAGGCTTTGTCAGATAATCATCGGCCCCTGCATCCAAGCCGACAATTTTATCTTGCAAAGAATCTTTAGCCGTAAGGAGGAGGATGGCCTGAGAATAGTTCAATGCTCTGAGCCTCTTGCACACCTCGATCCCATCAACTCCCGGCATCATCCAATCAATGATACATACATCATAGACTGCAGCGCGGGCATATTGAAAAGCGTCTTCCCCATTATCCACCCAGTCCACGTGATAATTCCCTTTTTTCTCTAATACATACTTCATTAATTTCCCCAGTTTGTTATCGTCTTCAGCAAGAAGAAGGTTCATTTGAGTTCACCGCCACATGTAAAAAGATAGCTTAGTATACGCCATAAAGGTAAAAGTACGGTAAATCAAATACTATGGCTCGTACATGGAAAACTTCCAATTAGAGCCATTATATAGGGTAAACCCTTGTTACTAAAGGAGAGATCTTACTTTGAGAAAATTTCGTCAGCTTCACCTCTGGATTGGGCTTATCACCTCCCTCTTTATCTTAGTGGAGGCCATCACCGGATTACTACTGTCCGAGACCTGGCTTATGGGTCAAACCTCCTCTCAGAAAGAGATGAGGATGCCTGCGCAATCCACAAACCCTAGCGCCTCGCCCACTGCAGGCAGTACCGGAAACAGTACGGATGCGAATGCAAATACAGCAGTGTCACGAAAACCCGAAGGCTTCGGCCAACAAGGAAGCTCGCTAGCCGGATGGGTTCATCAGCTGCACGAAGGCCGTGTAGGATCAACGAATCTGAAATGGCTGGTAGACATCACGGCTATTGCACTGATTATTTTGACACTGACTGGAATTGCCCTATCGATTCAAACGTTAAGAGCACAAAGCAGAAGTAGAAAGCGAAGAAACGGATGAACACCTGTAACTGTCTGAAGGGTAACCAGGAAAGCTGGTTGGCCTTTTCTTTGTGCTTTCACAAATCACGTATATGCATAGAAATAACCGCCCCAATCGTTGATCGATTGAGTCGGTTACTCTGTTGTCTATGCAATATGAATCGTTTTAAATTCCTCTTCGTAAATCGCTTGTACCTTCTCCAGCACATGTCGTCCTTGATCCGTATACTTCAACTCCGTAACCTTCCCTTTCATTAAAAATATTCCGGTTGCATCACCATGCTGCCCAAGCGCTGCATCATAAAGTAACGAAGCTCCTTTACTGGGCGGAGGGAAGAACCATTTCATAGCTAGTTTCAAGTATATCGGCAGGCCGGAATTTTTCCCTTCTCGAATGGTATTATTACCGCCAGGGTCCACACTTCTCAGGATGATGCCGTCCTTTGCAGCCAGCGGAGCAAGCTCCTTCGTCCATAAGGATAAAGCAAGCTTCGTTGCGGCGTAGGGCCCGAATAATTTCTTGAATGATTCAGGACGTTCCAATGCTTCGGTATGAAACGACTTCATAAATGTAAAAGCACTCGTAGATGTGTTGACCACGGTTCGAAGCTCTCCCTGCTTCAATAGCTCCTTCATTTCCATAATTACGATGTAAGGCGCTACGGTTTGCAGATCGAAATGCATTTCTCTCCCCTGCCTCGAATACCTCAATTCATTTAAGCTTGCGCCGGCATTATTGAAGATCACATCGACTTTTCTCTCTTTCGCTTTCATCAATTCGAGCGCCCGCTTTAATTGTGTGAAATCCGTCAGATCGGCGTTATATTCCCGCAACTTGCCGGTGTGAGCTGCATGCTGAAGCAAATGATCCTGAGCAGGAAACCTCGATCGGTTTAACCCAATCACTTCCCAATTCTCCTTCAGTAAGTTACGAGTCAACTCCAATCCAATTCCGTTACTTGCGCCTGTTATCAGAGCGGTTCGAATGTATGCTTCTGTCCCCATATTTTCCTCCATTATCCATACAAGGTAGTTTCATTTCATGGAAACAGTCTACAAATTGGAGGCGACTCCAAGTCAAGCGGGTAAGACAAAAAATCATTGCACATGACGAATGTATTGACTTGAAGTCAACTCCAAGTTATACATTGGTCATATAGAATCAAAGGAGGACGACGCTGTGACGTTTACGATTAAGGAGACTGCCATTCAAACCGGGCTGTCGGAGGATACGATTCGCTACTATGAGAAGATTGGCTTGCTGCCGCGTGCGGAGAGGAAGCAAAACAAGCATCGCGTGTACCATGCGGAAGATATCGAAACGATGCGCATCGTTACCTGTCTGAAGAAAACCGGCATGTCCCTGGACAGCATGAAACCGATACTCCAGCTTTCTCAGGATGGAAATTTGGGCGAGTATTCGGAGCTAACCCCCCTACTGCAGGAGCATAAAAAGAAGATCGAACAGCAAATATCTTCCCTGCAGCAAATTGTTGATTTTATCGATGGCCAATTAAAGGCGGGACACACAGGGGGGAACAAGGAAGAATGTACCTTAGTGGAACCAGTGAGGAAATCGCCTTTGGTTCAGCGGAGGTGACCTGCTCAGAAACCTATTGATGCGATAGGGATTAGCTCCTTTCTATCAGCTTGACATACGGAGAGTACTCCGCTTAATATTAAAAGGGAGAGTTCTCCGTTTATCACAACCATCTAACGATAGGAGTTGGCCACCTTATGCAGCAGCAATCTAGCAAACCTGCACTGCTTGTCATGGATATACAAAATGGAATCGTCTCACGCTTCGCAAATGATGGGAGCTTGCTGGTCCCTATTCAGCAAGCCGTCGAGACCGCGCGTAAACAAAAGATCCCCGTTATCTTTGTCCGAGTCGGATTTAGTGAAGGATACCCGGAAGTAAGCCCGCGGAACAAGGCCTTCTCCGCAATATCTTCAAGGGGCGGCATGACGGTCCTGGACCCGTCTACACAGATCCATGAGTCTGTTAAGCCGCAAGCCGATGAACCCGTTGTCACCAAATATCGCGTCAGTGCTTTTGCCGGAAGCAATTTGGAAGTTATCCTCCGCGCCCATCAGATCGATACGCTAATCCTTTGCGGTATCGCAACAAGCGGCGTCATTCTCTCTACGCTGCGGGAAGCGGCAGATAAAGACTATGCCTTGACGGTGCTATCCGACGCATGTCTGGATGCTGACCCGGAGGTGCACCGCGTGCTTATGGAAAAGGTATTTCCTCGTCAAGCCGATGTCATGACGGTAGATGAATGGATCAGTAAAGGATAAAGGGCACTGGCATTTCGATCCTTTCGAGTGCAAGCTAGCTGTGGATGAACCACATCCTCCTCCAATCAAAGGGGCTTTCCCTCAGGCAGAATATCACCTGGAGGAAAGCCCCGGTTTCATTTGGATAATTGTCGGATTGACTTACATCATAACAAGGCCAAAAATTAGGCATGTGATGGTGATGATGGTGATAGACATATGAAGTTGCCTTATAATACAATCAATCCCGGGCGTGTAACCGTCAGCTTTTCAAAGCCTGTTTCGGTGATCAGGTACGTATCCTCTACGCCCACAACTCCCTTGCCGGGAAATGTAAATTTCGGTTCGATCGCGATAACCATACCTGGTGCGAGCGGATAGGTAAAGCCTTTGGCGAGAACAGGCAGCTCGTCAATCTCGAGCCCGATGCCATGACCAAGGAATTTCACTTGGTCAGAGCCATGCCCCATGAAGTGGGCGCTTAAGCCCGCTTCATGAACTTGATCGAGCGCGAGCAGATACAAGTGCTCGCTGATCGTCCCCGGCTGCAGCCTCTCCTCTGTGGCGCGGAGCACCTGCTCCGCCACCTCATACGCCCGCTGCAGCTCCGGTTCTAGACCGCCGATCACCAGCGTGCGCGTCTGATCGATGACATAACCGTCGATCATGCAGCCCAGATCGACGAGAATCGGCTCGCCGCGCCGGATCAAGGCGCGGCCTGAGCTTTGCGGGCTGGACGGGTGGAGCCCCGGCCCCCGGCCGGCCGTCAAAATAAGTGGGCACCGCTGCCGAAGCGCCTGACGCCACCATTCCGGTGATCAACTCGGAATTGTAGGCGCGCATGCGCATCAGCCCTTGGTGCCCGCGCAGCCGGAGCTGATGCTCGATGAGCGCCATCAGCTCAAACTCCGCCATCCCCTCGCGAATGGAGGGGATGACCGCCTCCAGCGCCGCGTCCACGACGCGCGCGGCTTCACGGATCGCCGCCACCTCGGGCGGCGATTTGATCATGCGCTGCTCACGGATGAGCAGCGCGCCGTCCTCCCAGGCCGCGTCCGGGAACGCGGCCTGCAGGCGCTGGAACAGCTGGACGGGAAGCACGTCCAGCTCTGTCGCAAGCCGCACGGAGCCCGGTGCGGCCTCCGCCTGCAGCCCCGCGCAGCGGGCTGCAAGGCGGTCCTTCATCGTCTTCATCGACCCCAGCGCTTCGACGATGGCAGCCGCCTCCTCTTCCGCCCTTTGCACGCTGCGCCGCACCATATACACAGCTTCCCCCTCAGCAGGGATAAACAAATATCCCATCTGCATGGACCCGCAGTAATAATAAATGTCTACATTCTGCGTGACAAGAAACCCTATCAAGCCTCGTTCCCGCAGTGTTTCTTGGAGCTTTGCCTGCCTTTCTTTAAATAGATCACTCATGCTCAGCCATCCTTTCTATCTGGTGTAACTTCTGCTTACTTTCTTCAACAATATCCGATAGAAAGTACAAAATGCAAAAACTGCTGAAAGTATGTCGATAAAGCCGATTCCATGACGTGACAAGCTTCCGAAGACATACAAAAAGATCGTGCCAGCTGTAACACCGACGACGATCTACGGAACATTGAATCAAAACGAATTCATTGAATCGCTCTTATTCGCGTACCAAATCACCCCAACCTGAATAAAACGAAGCTACTAATGAATCTCCTTCCTGAGCCGTTCAATTTCAGCCTCGGCAAGATCCGTGGCAATTGCAATGGAACGGTTATCCATCCCTAAATCGATCAGATTTTTAGCAACCTGCGCTTTACCCTGCTTATGTCCTCTTTCTATTCCTTCTTCTATGCCCTTGGCCAAGCCTTCCTCTACTCCCTTTTGCCTGATTGCCTGCAAGTTATCATGCAGCCCCATGACAGCCCCTCCTTCATCCTTCATATCCTGCAAAAACTTTTCTACGTCCACACGCTCTTTAGGCAAATGAACGGCAACGACACGTGTTAACCAATTCAAAAATTGCCCCTTGGAAGGCTCCGGCATACTGTGAATGGTTTTCATCAGCTTACGCAGTCTTTCCAGTAGCTGAAGCTGATCAGCTGTTTGATCCAAAAGAAATACGGCGCCGATCGTGTTGGAAAGCCGTAGCAGCTCTTCCTCCGAATACCGCTCAACATCAAGCAAGATATAGCCGAAATCAAGAAGCTCTTCCCCAAAGGCCTCTTCACCTGCTAGCAGCTGCCTGAATCTTCGTTTAGCGGTCCAAGGTCTGCTGCCATTATATAGTACAATTGGCACGATCACAGGCAATTCGGCCGATTTGACTGACTTAACGCCGTCTCTGTTTCTTAAGATATATCGCCAAATCTCCGTTTGATACATGAGCAATCGAAGCGGCATCTCCATGTCCACGGTTGATTGCATCTCCAACAAAAGGAAGCACACGATATCCCGCTCCCGTAATCGGGCTTTGAATACAATATCGGCCTCTTTACGCTTGAAGTCAGGAAGCACAAACGAATGGTTGATCTATCAATAATTATATCGCATCCAGCGCGCATACCCACAACGCAGTTTGCTGTTTCTCCGCAAATTTGGTCAATACACCATCTCAGCAGATGCCTTGATGGTCCATGTAATTGGCTGGAGTACCGAATAAACACGCGGATACTGCAGCTTGATAAACATAATAACTCCAGGCTTACGAAAGGTAACCGAATAATTGTAATCCGCATTGATGTAGGTGTACGGAAAAAAATACTGATCATTGATTACTTTGAAAAGAACAATCTCTACCTGGGAACGTAAAAAAGTATCCGGTAGCGGCTCGTTTTGCTCATTTAGACGAAGATTTGCTTGTAAATATTGTAAAGCAGTCTGCTGCGCTAAACTCTGATCAATAGAGGGAATACCCTTACTGAGTTTATTGAGGTCACTCTGCTGGGCAGCAGCGTGGACCGCGTTATTAAGCGCGTGCTTCCCTTGAAACAGGGTATGCATGGAAATCTCTTCATCCGCCTGCAGGGCATACATCGTCATACAAACAACAGTCAATAAAATAAATAACAATAGCTTATACATGAGATCACAACCTCAGTGCTTAAGGCACATATTCGCTCATTTTCATTCCTGTTGCCCCCATACGTTCTGCGGAGGCAGGAACAGACATCCCCACCAATTGATCAATAATAAATAATCGATGGTACGGGTAGGTAAGGGTAAGCTTGATCCCGGTTCCTCTTGGCAGCGGAGCAGACGGATTCGATCCATTGGCACCGGAGGTTGTTGTAACTGTATAGAGAAGATCTGCCGCAACAAACCCCCGTTCCTCCATTCTTTCTCTGGATGCCTCGATCATCGAATCCCCGATATACCCGTAGCTTCCGCTTGCTCCGATTTCGAGCATATAGTCGACTTCCTTTTGAAGGAGAGCCTGCCTCATGATGATGACATGTTTATAGACAGGGGCAAACATCAACCAACAAAGCATGGCTGCGAATAAAATAAATACAAGGATCTGCCTCATGGATCGATCCGCTCAATGACCGTATTGAGTCTTCCTCCGCTATCTTTGACCTGTTGGCGGGTTCCTGAGCTCCCTCCCAGCGTACTGTTGTAAATCATAATTACGACGAGAATGAGCATCGCCGCCATTAGCAATGATCTCACGGTGTTAAAGCAGTAATATTGGTATTTGCCGTGGTTCCATGTGTCTGAATGTTATGCCGCATTCCCGTCGTACCGTCATTGATAATGCTGGTAAACAGCAGAGCCACCACAATCAGCATCATTACTGTGATTAATATATTTCTCATGTTAATTACCTTCCTTTTTCTTAGTTAATGGAATTAAACAACCGCTGTCCCTCGACAATCCAGGGATACATGAAAACACGAAATGTATTTAGGATCGGTAAGCCGGCTAGGATGAACAGCATATAAGAAACGGTTTCTTTGCGACTTTCCCTAACAAGCTCCATCTTCTCTTTATAATCCTGAATCCGCTGTCGCAGCAGACCATAGTAATCCTCATGCTCATGAAGTCTAAGTGCATTGATCGTCTCCCCAAAGCTGTAGGATTCATCCGTTCCAAGGCGCTGCTTGAAAGCAGAAATGGCCGTTTCCGCATCATGGTACCATTCGTTTAGCATGGAGTGAAAAGCTGCACGGACCGTACGGGTTTTAGGCTCACAGCGGGATAGCTTGGCATGAAGGTTCATCTTGGATTCTTGGTAATAAAGCAAATGATGACTAATGATATAAATCTCTTTCACGATGCGGTGCGCTCTTTGTTCTTTCATAGCAATCAGGAGCTTCGTGTCGAACAAAACCAGAATGGAGCCAATACCGCTGCCCAGCATGACGTATACGGGATTAATCAAGCTAACTGCAAAGCCTAGCCTGAGGTCCATGTAACCGGCCCAAATACCGATGAAGAGCACTAGCAGCATTATTCGGCGAGCTGTCTCGTAAAGAGCCGCCTCAACTTGAATCCCGCATCCGTGCAGCAATTGGCCCTTCTCCTCGATCGCCTTACCGCTCACCAGCATTAGCGTAAGTAACCCACGCGGAACTATTCGGTGTGATAACGCACCACCTGTATAACGAAAGACCCTCCACCTTTTCTTGCGTACAGGAATTTGCTCCAATAGGCAGTATATGGCTACCGCAATAAATAGATAGAGAATGACATTCAAACCTACCTGTACCCAATAAAACTGTGTGCTTCCGATGATCAAACCATCACCTCTCTCACATTCTTCGCAGTGACAAGTAAATCCCCATTAAAAATGAAACAAAAATGAGCAGCATAGCATCCAACAGCATATTGCGCCCTTCCGGATCAAGCACATAGTATTGATAGGCGCTTTCCGGGTTTATTTTAAAATTAATAAATAAGAACAAGGCAAGAAAAAAATCGGTGTAAAATTAGCAATCCGAATTTCAAGCAGCTTATTTCGCTCCACTTGGTCGCTTCTTTGGGCTTTGCGCATATCCGATACTAATTCCTTTAAGCTTTCACCCACGTAACCCCCTCCTGCAAAGCAACCTTCAGCACGCCGACAAAGTAATCTGCCCATGTATGGCCCAGCGTAAGAGCAAAGATTCGCAGACTTTCGTCAAGATCCCGATGTGTCATGATATTGCGATATAACTGCTCGAACACAGGCTTAATGGGATACAGCATTCTTCCTTCCTCCAAGCATGACTTCAAAGCGGACCTGACGTTCTTGTTCGGGGAAACCATATAATATTGATAAAACACTTCCACGGCCGGCAAAAACTCGAGTCGGGTTCGCATTCTGATGCTGATTAAACGCATACGTAGAAGCATCACCGGCAATGAAGCGAGAATAACAGCCACGACCAGAACCCCTTTAACGCTTTGAAAAAATAAGGCTCCTGCCACGATTCCCCCAAGCAATAGTAGACATGTAATCGTCACAACCTGCTGCAAGCTAAAAGGAGATTCGACAGATTCGATCATTTCATTCAAATACGCGTATATGCCAGGCTTTCGAAGCAGATATTCCTGCATTTTGACAGTGAGCTTCGATTGTTTGACATAAAGCAGCCGATATCTAGCCTTGCGTTGTCGGACAAGCATACTCAGCAGGCTCTTCACACTGATATAAATGAGCGCAAAGAGGAGCAGAATACTGCCTATTTTCCCGAAGATCAGCATACGCTTATTCGCCTTCTTTCCCAATCCAGCCTAGCTGTGTCAACAGCGAATACCCGGTTCGGTCATTTTTGTAGATTTTTTGCGATGCGCGATCCGACAATTTCCGGGAAATTTCCATGAGTCTGTGGAATCGTCGTAAATTGCCAAATCATTTACGCATACTTGTCCTTTTTCATAGCTGAATTCGCCAATTCGTACGATTTTTCGTTTCCCCTTTACAACAGCCATCTCAAATCCAACCTGCGTCACATATTCAGTTATTCGCTTTGTGAGCCGGATGGGATCCATCCCTCTGCCATCGAGCATACACATATCGGTAATGGCATCCGGCACATCCTCCAGCTCATTCACATGAACGGAAGTAATGCTTCCTTCGTGCCCTCGTGTGCATGCCCTCACATATAAATTAGCATCATGATCACGAATTTCCGCGTGACAGATCCGTTTGGGCGATTGTCGTAGAGCCAGCTTGAAGGCCTGCATACCGGCGTGCCTGGGATCTTCTTCGTCGATCTCGTATTCGACAATGTTCTTCTGAGGAAAATCTCTGCGTAAATGGAGCTCGAATCTGGATTCAATGGTTATAATTCGTTCATGATCCTCCATTTCCGCGATCATAGCTTTAATAAAATTCGTTTTCCCCGAGTTGGTAGGACCGATTACAACCATGTTGAAGTACGAACGAATCAAACATAAGATGAGCCCCTTCATTGCTTCATTCATCGTGGCAAGACCTGGTGCAGCCAATGCTGCAAGCTCAAATTTTTTCACTGTATAGAGTCGGATCGTTAGCGTAGGCTCCGATGTAAAACCTGCTGCAGTCATGGTTACGCGGGAACCATCACGGAGAACGACCTCTGCCCATTTTTTGCGCGGATTCAGCGTATCTTGATTAAACAAAACCAAATTTTGCTGAATACGCTCCAAATCACGAACCGATGGAAGCATGTGAACGGATGGCACCGCTGTGCCGTTACGGACTTCGAAAATTTGCCGGCCCACAACTTGTATTTCTTCTAAGCCTTCCTTGTTCTTAAGTATGAGTTCTAGTACATTAAGACCGATAATTTCCGCAAATATTGCTTCCGGCAGCGATCCATAGCTAGAGCCTATAGGAAGATCCGAGAGCCTTCGCTTTGCCACGATGTCATGGATTAAGGCCAGCAGCTTGCTGCGGTCCTCCTCATACCCCAAAATCGCACGATTTAGCGTTTCATTGTACTCCTGCCTCTCCTCATCCGTTCTGCCTTTGGCGATCGCAAGCTCACTGCGAATATCGCGGACCCACTCTTCAAAAACAGTCACGATGGAGTCTTTGTTCTCCATCGCAGGCCCCCGTTCAGGCATTCGTCTTTCAACATCGCCGTTTGCAGCATCGCTGCGCCTATGCATGTACGTGATGACGGAAAATCTTTCTTCTTTCAGTATCACTCACCCGCTTTCAGCTTCTTTATAGCTTTACGTAACCGTACTGCCAGTCAGCAGCCTTTTTAACCACGGCTTTCTTTTCATCTGCTGCCGCTGTGGCCATTGATAAAAATCAGCCAGCTTGGAGGCCACCGTTGATACTTCTTTTCTCATGGCATGTCCTGTATGGAATAGCTCCAGCAGCTTTCCCTGGTTGCAAAGTGGTAGCGCATCTCCATGTTTGGAAACCTCCCCGATTAAGTGCAGCTGCGTTTCCTTCCTGATATCCTTACTGGTAAAGGAGTGCTGCCTGGACAGCTTGTCCATCTGCACCGTAACCAACTCGAAGGTATCACTCTGCAGCCCGAACACCGTGCCTACCTGTTTAATCCATCTCGTAAAATCCTCTTGAAACTGGGCCAGATCCGGTGTAGTTACGGCAATGCGGGTATCTGCTTCGAGCAGACCGCACACTGTCGCGGCATTATCCCAATAAGCATTGACTTCAATTACACAGATATCAAAGGCAGATCTTGCCGTACGAAGCAGATGATCGATCTCCGAAGGAGTGAAGAATTCCGCTTGTTCCCTCAGCATATTGCCAAACAGCACATACAGCCCTGGAGCTTCCCGCATCTGCTCACACACTTGTCTTAGCCTTTGCGGCGTTAAGGTTTGAGACTTTAATTCAGCCCTCAAGCTGTCGAGCGTGAACACTTTCTCATCTCTGCCCAGGTATCGGTGCAGTTTGGAGCTTTTTAAATTCAAACATAAATAACCGACTTCTGATGACGTTTCTTCTGCCAGACAATAGGCCGTACCGAACGAAGTCAGTGTTGTCCCTATGTTCGGAGTCGAGCCGACAAAAGCAAGGATCTTGCCCTGTCCATACTGGAGATCAGCCTCCGGCTGCTCCACCCATGCACGAATCAAGTCGGCGATCACGGCTGTGCCTCTTCCAGGCTGGACGTAATCCAGCTTGTGAAGCTTACACATTTTCATGTATTTGCTATTCATAGCAGCGTCATGATAATTGGAGAGCAGTACCATGATCTTCATCGACGGCCACTCATTCCGACAGCGTTCCAGAAGCTCCTGCATATGTACGAAATCCAGATGTCTATCAGATAGGATGAAGTGCGTATATGACTGACATGCCAGCGCTTGCTCCATGCCATCGACGGACTCGCAAACCATCCATTCCATATTTTCTTTAAAAACAACATTCGTCAGCTCGTCTGCGAGACGATCGTCTGTAGAAAGCAATAAAGCCTGCAAATGAATCCCTCCTTTATGGTGCAGATAATATCGATGAAGAACTGAACGCAATAACCAGCTTTGCCTTTTTGCCGCTGCACAGACGGTCGATGTCCAACCACTCCTCTTCCGTAAGATTCAAATTAATTTGATCGATCGGTCCGTTCGCCTCCAGCCTGGAGACATACATCTTCTCCGCATCCCCTTCTGCTTTCGACAATAGGTTGGAATTCTTCGGATTATCAATTTCGACATTGGATGCGGTTTTGACGGAAGCTACCGTAATCTCTTGCTCGAATAATCTTCTGGAGCCCTCCGACGATGATAAATAAACTCGAACCCGATCTCCCGCACGAATCCCGTTGGATACCGACAAAACATATTCTTTCGGGATTTGAAACGTAGACTCACGTTCACCCGGCAGGAGATGGTAACGGTTCATCTTCCAGCGCAGGATCGGCTCCTGCTTGCCTAGCGGAAGAACGGTTTCCTTATCAACCACTTCGCTCAAATCAGTAATCATATCCTCGGTTACACTGCCCTGCTGTACAGCTTTCAGGGCAACCATGTCAGCTGTTACGTAAGTACCCGCCCTGATAAAATCTACAGGAACCGCAACCTGTACGGTTTGCTGCAATTCGATTTGTTTGAGCTGCAGCCGATACACGCCGTAAACGATACAACCGGCTAGTATCGCCGAAATAGCGCTAATCAGCAGGCTTCTTCTTCGATTCAAATAAGGAACCTCCTTGCCTTGATGAGATAAAACTCTACCCATGTCTTACAAAAATGATGGACCGTGTCTAGAGAAAGGTGAATACGTAAATAAAAAATAAAAACGCAAACTCCGGGGACAACAAGCCTTGAAATTTGCGTTCTTCGCAATTTGTAGCTATATACGCTGCATGAACATAAAAAACCGCCTGCTCACCTGTTATAAGAACAAGTGAGACAGGCGGTTCCTCCGCACATGCCGCTAAGTTATTTTTAAAGTAACACATTTTCTTCCAAATTTCAACAGCTGATTGCTGGATATACCGTACAGCGTTGATGATTAATGACCTGCATGTTTGATGTCATACATAATTAGGGGACTGCTCCGAGTATGCTAGAGAAGACAAGGGTGCGATAATCTACAGTGCTATGATATATTAAACACCATTATGGAAGGATGTCCGTTGAGGATTTCGCAGTATGTAAATAGAGAGGAACCTACATCATGAAAACTGAAGCTTCAAATTCCGCACCGCAGTCAATGAATGACCGGATCGTCATGCCGATCTGGACCTGCGGCCTGTTCATTGTCGTGATGAACACCACAATGTTCAATGTCTCCATGCCCAGCATTATTGGAGATTTACACATCACAGCAGATTTGGGATCCTGGATTATTTCCAGTTACTCCATCGGATATGCGCTGTCTACGGTTATTTACAGCCGCCTTTCTGACTCCATTGCAATTCGAAGACTGCTAACTGTAGGACTCCTCGTTCTAGGGTTTTCATCCGTATTAGGATTGTTTGCACAAACCTATGGAGTGCTGCTTGCAGCGCGGATTCTTCAATCTGCAGGAGCCGGCGCGATGGCTGGACTCGGGCTTATTTTAGCCAGTAGGTATATTCCGCCTCAACGTAGGGGACGAGCTATCGCGATGATCTCCGCTGGAAGTGCCATGGCATTTGGCATCGGCCCCATTGCCGGAGGAATCATCACCGAATATTTCGGTTGGAACGGACTCTTTGGACTCACCTGTCTCATCCTTCTCGTTCTGCCGGTGCTGCTTCGTTTGCTGCCGCGCGACCTGCCTCCTTCATCAGGCTTCGATCTGATAGGGGCATCGCTCACAGTTGCTAATGCCGTCACTCTTTTGCTAGCCGTTACCCAGCTGTCCATCGTATGGCTCGCGGTCAGCGCGGTCACCATCATCACTCACGTGTGG
The DNA here is from genome assembly GCF_021513275.1 of Paenibacillus hexagrammi. Taxonomy (NCBI): domain Bacteria; kingdom Bacillati; phylum Bacillota; class Bacilli; order Caryophanales; family Paenibacillaceae; genus Paenibacillus; species Paenibacillus hexagrammi. The sequence goes on from NZ_CP090978.1 coordinate 5,111,852, forward strand.
CATCTGCGTAAAGGCCAAGATACCTTCATCAATCCGGCACTGCTCAAGAACACTCATTACCGCAAGCTGCTTATCATCGGATGGTGCATCCTCATAGTAAACCTGGGCAACTTGTTCCTGATGCCGCTCGCCTTATCCGATCTCTACGGCCGTTCTCCACTGACCATTGGACTAACGATTGCGCCGGGAGCTTTATTGTCCGCCTTTCTATCCCGATTTGTCGGCCGCTGGATCGATACCTATGGGAATAGGCTGTTTCTTCTCATCGCCCATGCACTCTTTATTGCCGTGCTGCTTTCTTTCATGCTCGGCATCGGTTCTGCATCGTACATCATACTAGGCGGATATCTGGCATTATCACCTGCTATCTCTGCCGCAATCGCGTCGCTCAATAATGAGACCTCCCAGCTGCTACCTAAAGCCCAGATCGGATCGGGGATGGGGCTTATGCAGTTAATTCAGTTCTTTGGAGGATCCATGTCTACCGCAGTGTGCGGCCTCCTTCTTCATGCTTTTAACAGGCTGCCTGCCGTAGAGAGATATAGCCGGACGTATGCAGTACTGCTGGCTGTATCTCTCTGTTCCACCCTTGTGCTTTACTGGTACATCCGCTCCGCGCGGCCTGCTACGCAGACAGATTCGCGCTAAAGCTTCTCTCGTATAGGAAACTTCCTGTTAACACCAAAGAGCCTCCATTCCACTCCGATGAGATGGTAAGAGGCTCTTTGCTTTTCACTCTACATGCTTGAAGGATACGAAAGCTCGATCCTTCTTTTCTATTTGGCCTAGCACTTAGCTGCCAAAAATCCGCGAGTGATAATAACCAGCAGAATGAACAGGACCAGAATGCTTCCTGCCGAGCTGTACGGAGCTACAGCGGCCGGTGCTACAGCCGCTACCACAGCTGGCTTCATAACAGGCTTCGGATAAATAATCGACGTTTGTTGATAGGAAGCGTGCAAATGAATGTCGTTGTGAACCGGTTTGTTCATAATCGGGGCTACAGGTTGCGGCATTGGCATTGGCATTGGGGCAGGAGCAGGACTTGGCATCGGCATTGGTTGTACCGGATAAACAGGGGCGGTGTAGCTAGGTTTAACATGTTCCATAATAGAAAGCACCTCCATTAGTAATAAAAGCCTGAAGTTGTATTTGTTGAAGTCACTTTGGCTGGGTCATTTACTTACAACATCAGTCTATGGGAGAGCACCTACACGGAACACGGTAAATACCCATATGAACTAAAAATAGTCAAGTATCTTCGTCTCTCCACGGATGGTCGGAGAACATCAACTGAAGCTCGGAATGGACCTGCTTTATCGATAAGAAGAGACTGTCCTATCGGACAGTCTCTTCTTCCTTACACATATGGATTGTTATCGCGCTCGAAGCCTATCGTCGTTCTGACTCCATGACCCGGATACACAATCACATCGTCATTTAACAGAAACAGCTTGTCTTGTATGGAGTCCAGCAGCGTGTTCGTGTCGCCTCCTGGCAGGTCGGTGCGTCCGACCGACAACCGGAACAGCACATCGCCGCCGAACAGGTGCTTGTCATATAAGAAGCTGACACTGCCCGGAGAATGACCAGGTGTATGAAATACCTTTAGCTGGATGCCAAGAAACTCAAGCACCTGCCCTTCGTCCAGTGCAAACTCGGCAGGGTCGGTTACGATATCCGCTCCCAGCTCCGGCCAACGTGCAGAACCGTTCTTCTTGGGATTGGTCAGCCAGTCGGCTTCCAAATCATGAATATATACGGGGCATTTTTTCAGCTTACGAATCTCGTCTACGCCACCGATATGGTCAAAATGCGCATGTGTCAGCAAAATCGCTTCAATATCGAGGCTAGCAATTTTTTTGATCAACGGCTGCGGATTCATACCGGGATCGATGATAATCCCTTTTTTCGTATCGGGATTAGACAGTAAGTAAGCATTCGTGCCGAGCGGCCCCAACGGGACCGTGTCGATCTTAATCATCATTCATTCGCTCTCAATCTATGTAAGAATACTTGCTATTGCTTTTACCTAAAGCTTAAAACGTAGAGATCAGTTCACGAAGCTCTTGCACAATCGCAGCATGATAGCTGTTGCCTTCACCGTATTGACGGCCCATCTCAGCTCTGGCGACTTGAATTTTTTCATTATAATCCGGCGCTTCGCGGTCAGGGTTTTCCTGCTTGAACTGGGTCATAACCGCTTGTACATGCTTCGGACGAGGACCCCACTGGCCTAAAACAAAACCGCCCGTATCAGTGAAAATCACAATCGGAATGGCGCGGCCGCCCATGGTCAGGAACTGGTCCATGACGTCCATATTCTGCTCCTGAATCAGCACTTCAACAGGCACTCCGCTGTTTTCCAATGCTCTGAACACGACCGGAACGTTGCGCACCACGTCTCCGCACCAATCGGCGCAAAGAATCAGGCAGCGCAGGTCATCGCGGTTGTTTAACTGTTCGAAAAACTCCTTGTCATCCTCACTTGCCCACTCAAAGCTGTTGTAATATGCAAGAAACTGCTCTTGATTCTTCTCCATGCCGTCGATAAATTGCTGCGGTTTAATGCCTGTGCGAAGCTTGTTAGCGAGATTAGTACTCATCTTTTTCTGGCCTCCTGTAACGATTTAGATTAAGTATATTGTAGCAAATGCTTGCGAAAGCTCCAAACGGTTGTGTGTACACGCTTCATTTGAAAGAAAGACTAAGATGCTCTATTTCTTCTCTTCATAAAAAATTGATAGGCAACGTATAAAAGCGTGAGTACGATTGCAGCTATAATGAGAGGCTTTATATAAGGCCCCGCCACCTCATCAATTTTTTCCCAGTTGTCTTTAAGTGCCATACCTAGGTACACATACAAGAACGAATATGGTACCAACGCTAGTGCGGTATACAACGTAAACTTGCCTAAAGGCATTCTTGCCAGACCGCCTGGGATGGAAATCGCATGACGGACAATCGGGATAAATCGCGCAGTGAAGATCATCCCCGTTCCATACCGGTTAAACCAAGACTCGGCAACATCAATATGATGCTTGCTGATGAGCAAATACTTGCCGTACCTCTCAAGGAAAGGTCTGCCACCGTAGCGTCCGATCCAATAAAGGACAATTTGAGCTAGTGTCCCTCCGATAACCGCACATATAATGGCGCCGATAAAGCTGATTTCTCCTTTGGAAACCAAGTATCCTGCGTAAGCCAAAAGCAATTCATTGGGAATTACCTCCAGCATAAGACCAAGGAAAATCCCCCAATAGCCAAGACTCTCCAAGTACAACAGAACACTGTGAATCAAATCACCCATTCATAGCCCTCTCTCCACACATACTAGCCGGATCTTCTCTCGATAGCTTGTATATCTGCATGATCCTAACCTATCCTATTCTATCATAGACCTATACATGTCAACCACTTTGAACCTGCTTATGAGATTAGGTTTGAAACCAGTCAAGCAGCCTATCTTTCCAAATTCTAGCCGCGGTGCTGAGTTCTCTGTCCTTCATACAGATCAGTCCATGATTGATCGGTATCGATGTGTCCGTCTTCACACGCGTTAGACGACCAGACGCAATTTCAGCTTGCACCGAACTAAAGGGCAGAAGAGCCGCACCCATTCCGCAAATCACGGTTTGCTTGATCATTTCCAAGCTATCGAATTCCATTACGGAAAAGTGTATCACGCCTTTCTTCTGCAGCTCTCTCTCCACGATGTGGTGATAGATGCACCGTCCGCCATAGCTGATGACCTTAACCTGCGGGAGATTCCCCCACTCTCCATCCTGCATACCGCACGCTAGCTCCGATGCCGCCACCCACACCAATTCATCCGAAAATAAAGGAATAAACTCCATCTGTGGGAGCTGCGGATCACTCGGAACAATTCCCAAATCTATCCGATAAGCATTCACTTCCTCCACGATATCGTGCTGAAAGCCGGTTTCGAAATGCAGCTCGATCTGCGGATACTGCCTGATAAACGCCGGTAAAAGCTGCGGCAAATGTGGTACACAAAACGATTCCAAAGCCCGCATGCGTACGGGCCCCTTCGGCTCGTCGAGACCGCTTAATTGATCCTGAAGAGATTGCCCCAGCTGTAAAAATCGATAGGCAAACGGCGCTATGGCTTTGCCCGCTTCCGTAGGCTCAACGCCTCTAGGCAAACGCTGAAACAAGCGCACTCCCATTAGCTGCTCCATCTGCTGAATCTGTGCCGTTATCGTAGACTGCACATAGCCGAGCCGCGCAGCCGCCTTGCTAAGGCTTCTTTCTTCCAGCACCGCTACAAACGTCCTCATGCTTCGTCCATCCATCTGTTCAATCATTACCACCACCACCTATCGAAAAATCAAATATGACATATTGAAATCATTCATTTTTCAAATATATATGCTGATGATATCATCTAGGCAACTCCTTGGAAAGAGGTGCACTATCCTATGACAACATCCATTAAAAGCACAGCCCTGAAGCTCCTGCCGGGCTTCGGCGGCTTTCTGGCCATCTGGCTCCTTAGCCTGCTGGGCGACTCCGCCCGGTTCCCGCTGCTGATGGCGCCCTTCGGCGCTTCCTGCGTCATCGCCTTTGCGCTGTCGCAGAGCCCGCTCGCACAGCCGCGCAGCATCGTCGGCGGGCATGCGCTCAGCACGCTGGTCGGTCTGTGCGCGCTCTTCGCCTTCGGCGACCATGCGTGGAGCATGGCTCTGGCCGTCGGCGCGGCGATCACCCTAATGCAGCTTACCCGCACGCTGCATCCTCCCGCCGGGGCTGATCCGCTGGTTGTGATGACAACCGGCGCCTCCTGGGGCTTCCTCTTCACACCCGTGCTGATCGGCTCCATCGTCCTTGTGCTGGTCGCCTATGGGTATCATCGCGCAGCCAAAGCCTCTTACCCCGCCAAGTGGTGGTGACGGTCCAGCCTGTTAGACATGCACTGACAAGCCCCTGCATATGATGTACAAAATTCACTAAACAGGAGGCGACCCGCCGTGTCTAAAGTATGGATCATTCAGCGCAAGCATGTTGTTCTTGCAGCCGCCGCTCTACTGATCGTCGCTGCAGGCGTTCTGTATGCTAACCGTGTGAAGCTTCTTCCTGCCGATGCACAGCCTGTTGTGGAACGCACCTTCCACATGGTCACAGGGGAATTCTCCTCCACCACAGCAGATGGCAAAAAAATCGAAGCGTACCGATGGGATCCGGGGAGCATCGTCGTTCACAAAGGCGAGCATGTTAAGCTTAACATCCTGGGCGTTAACGGAGTGAGTCATCCGTTCCTCATCGAAGGCTTAAATGTTAGAGGAGAGGTCAAGAAAGGCAAGACGACTGTCGTCTCCTTCACCCCTAATCAGACAGGCACCTACCGTTTGATCTGCCTGGCACACGCCGATGAAGCGCATAACGGTCCGATGATCGGATATATTGAAGTCATCGACTAGCTTCTGTGCAACATGGGCTCCTGCCTGCCGCAGCAGCTGTAGCTATCCGCCCTCTAGATGCATACACATAGCATAGAGAGGGTGTAGCAACGGCGATGATGAACAAAACGAACGAAAAGCATAAACAGCAGTTTCCGACCGCCCGTGGAATCAGACGGGCTTGCAGCAAAGAGCTGTACAGAACCGCCAAACGTCTCAAAACATGGATTTCCCCAGAGCAAATGAAGCAGGCTGAAGAGCTGTACATCAAAAAAGTGATGCTCAATTTGCCGTTTATCGTAGAGAACGGCAGCAACCGCAAAGCACTCTCGGATTGGTTCGACGAGAACGTAGGCCCGGAAATCGCGCCGCTCTGGAACGTAGAACTGCCTGCGCTCAACCAGGCATTCCGCGACGCATTCGGCGGTTGATCGCAAGCAGACAGTAAACACGACTTCGTCGTCTTACTGGACGTGTGCCAAGGTTGACGCGAAGCAAGGTCTTACGAAGATGATCGACTGGGCTAATTTCGAGGGACGGTATCGTTCCTTTCCGTGGAACAATGCCCAAAAGAACAGTTCTGTTCACATGAGAGACAGAGCTGTTCTTCGTTATTTTCCCAAAAAGATAGACAACAAAATGTAAATAATAGTTTGGACACATTACGAAATTGGGGGGATTTATACATATGCCTGAACGCAGGTGAATTAAAAAGTAAGGGGAAAATGTAATGTTATGCCCCTAAGGTTGATTTTCCCCAATGTTGTTTATATCTGTTGAATTTTCAGAAAATTCTGTGCCGCCATATAAAGATGCCATCGCGTTCCAATCTTCTTTAGATAAAAATGTAAAATATGCTCTTAAGGCATCCTCGGGATTTTATATGATAGATCTGTATCAGTAATTCTTTTAAGCTCAAAAATAGTTGCCTCTGATAATAAGATAAGTCTATTGTTATTAACTCAACTTTCGCAGCTTGAAATTGGCAAATAAACCTTGATGTAGCTAGGCAAACCGGCTATCCAATCGTGGAGTTGACGATGGATCAGTTTTGAGATTCTCTTCCCAACTTTTGTGGCAACTTCGTTCATCAGTTCGACCAGTTGTTGAAGTGCAACGACCCAGTCAATCGTGCCAACTTCGTCACACAACAAATAGAACAGACCGCCAATTGTCCGCTGATCCGTGCTTTGGCGATGCTGCCAAGCCAGTAAGATATAGCGCGCGAATACGATCGTTGTATGGCTAATAAGCAGATCGTAAGAGCGTCCTTGAAACTCCTTCTGCAGGCGCAGCAAGGATTTGGCGCACTTAAAGAAGACTTCTATTTCCCAACGCATTCTGTAAATCCGAATGATGTCTGAAGCAGATAACGTAAGATCGGTAGAGAGGATAGCTAGCCATTCCTTCTTCTTGGATCGATGACGGACGAACACAACCATGACGGGGATCCCTGGAGCTAGCTCCGTCCGAATCTGCCGAAGGATGTGCCGGTTCTTTCCCTCGATGCGAGCCGCAAGTGAATATAGTGAATTCAGGCAAATGCGATGCCCATCTACTAGATATCGCTTTCTATCGTTTTTCACCATGCCAATGACGTGTAATTCGCGATTACGCATCTCTTGAATCAGTGGCGCGTGAGTAAACCAGCTATCCATGAGCACATAGGACGCGGAAAGACCGGCAGCCATAGCGCGATCCAGCATAGCGGCGATGTTATCTGGAGCACTTTGCAGCGCTTCTTTCCGACGCTTGTAACCTGACGAGCGTTTATCGATACCGTCGGCGATCCCATTGATGCTGGAGTTGTTCGAGCTGAGAAGCGCGAAGTCAATTGGAACGAAGGAATGTCCATCTGTCCATCCCATGGTTAGCATGCGGAAACCCTTATAGTACGCTCCTGTGGCATGATCTTTAAAGCGTGCGAGCATCTCGACAGCCTTGCTTCGGTTACGTTCAAACATTGAATCATCGAAGATGAATGCCGTTTCGCGCTTGTCAGAGGTAAGGTGCTCCATGCGATGAACGGTCTCATGGCTTAGTAGTGTTAAAAAGCGTCGCCAAGCATATCCACTGTGATTGAGAAAACGATAGACCGCATCTTTCCCAGGATAATTTGTGCCCTGAGGGCTTTCGAGCAGACGAAACCAATTTTTCTGCTGAAACAACAGTACAAATATGATTCGGAACAAGGTCGCACAGGTGAAGCCGAACTTCTTTTTGAAGCCAGCATCATTCAAGTGTTTAATGACCTTCAGTTCCTGGAAAGCCAACTTAATTTCTGCTGGCAGTTGATCAATGGATAGCTTTTGCTCTATCATATAGAGGACACCTCTTCTGTGTGGTAGTAGTGTGACTTCGACACTCTCACTTTACCAAAGGAAGCGGTGTTTTTCTATTTTCAAGCAGGGTATCTTATCGATCACAAATCCAGTACGCACCTGGACTTACGCTGATTTATTAGGTGCGAAAGTTGAGTTATTAATAACAAAAAAACTTATAGGTATGCCAAGTTTTGTAGAAGGGTCACTTATACCTATTACTTTTACTACATCATTTATATGTAAGTCTGGGATATGTATTTTATAAAATCTATAAAAAGAGTCAGAGTTATAGCATGTCGATGTAATCTCATATAATGGATTTTTCAGTTCATATTGATACTTCTTATAGTTTTTTAGTCCTTTTGATGAAAAAAAGTCTTTTTGGATTATAAGTTCATCTCCAATAAATTTCTGCCCTGTTGGATATTCAGAAGCATCATTATATGAATTTGCAAATCCTAAAAGCTTCTCAACTTTCCAAGTTCCATAGAAATATTTTTCAGTTTCACTATCCAAATTTATACTTTCTACAGAACAATAATCGGATGGTTTTATAATAGACTCATCCGTTCCAGGTTTAGGCTCACTAGAAGTATTTGGATTTGATGTTATTTCAACATTTCCACAAGCCGATGCTAGCAACAACATGATTATAATACAAACTAATAATATTTTTTTCATGTTTCACACCCTTTTTTATTTTTTGATTGTGTCACAATGTCTTCAGACATCACATGGCTATTTACTGCGTATAAAATTTTTCGCCGTTTTCGAAATGCAACTAATTCATTTAAGTATTAGACGGTTTTCTAGCCCTTCAAGTTGTGAAAAGCAGTGAACTCAAACATCGACACGGGTATGGTATCGCTGCATGCTCGGGTCTGCTTGGCATGCAGTTGCAAGGTTCGATTCCTGTTTTTTCCATAAATTTAAAACGAATATTGGAGATATCTGAGTAAGGATAAAGGAAAGATAACCGAATAACGACAAAAAGGAAGACATTTACCCAAGACTTGAGTGATAATGTCTTCTTCTTAGTTGGACCTTATGGACCATTTAAAAAAGGTACAAGTTTTTCGGTGGGGCTCTTCCCCAGCCAGGTAGCGGTGGAGTCAAAATACATTCGACTTAATTTGAGAGGCAGAGATCAACTTTCACCCAAGTTCTTTCTGCAAGTCTTTCGAGAACACATCATCGGCAATTTCACACAGTCAGATCCACTGCTGGACCTGAGCATGAAGGAATAGCTTTAATTAGGACAGTGTAGTGAATCTTTTGAGGGTTCTGTTTAATTCCCCATCTAGGAAATAACAAGAAGGCCAAAAAGCATGCCGGTATTCCGGCAGCAGCTTCTTGGCCTTTCTTGTGGTTGATAGGTAATTGTGCTCCGCTAGCCACTTACTTATACGACGGCAGCCAATCCCCGTGCGCCGCAATCAACTCGTCGCACATCATGGCGATGTCGTCCATCGACAGCTCCGCCGAGGTATGCGGGTCCAGCATCGCGGCATGGTAAATATGCTCGCGCTTGCCGGTCATAGCAGCCTCTATCGTGAGCAGCTGCGTATTGATGTTCGTGCGGTTAAGCGCCGCACACTGGGGCGGAAGATCACCTACGTAGGTTGGCGTGATGCCGCTGCGATCCACCAGGCATGGCACCTCCACGCAAGCCTCGCGCGGCAGGTTCGTGATGAGGCCCGTGTTCATCACATTGCCGCCAATCTTAAACGGCACGTTCGTCTCCATCGCTTCGAAGATATAAGACGCATACTCGTGAGAGCGCTCGTGAGTCAAGCTTGCATTATTCACGATGTCATCTCGCATTTTTTCCAACCCGCAATCTGCTCAACGCAGCGTCGAGGATATTCATCCAGCGGAATGTTGAACCGGTCGATCAGCTCCGGATAATTCCTTTTTATAAAATATGGATGATATTCGGCATTATGCTCTGACGACTCCGTAATATAATAGCCGAATTTCAGCATCATTTCGTAGCGAACCATGTCGTTGTGCTTCTCCAACTGCTTCTCCGCCGCCCGCTTCTTGATCTCCGGATACAGGTCCACTCCGTTCTTGCTCACTTCCAGCAGCCATGCCATATGATTGATGCCTGCGATTTTCGCCTGCACCCCGGTCTGGTCAAGTCCCAGGTGCTCAAACAAATGCGGAACACAGACTTGTACGCTGTGACAGAGGCCCACCGTGCGGACACCTCCGTACGTATTCATGACATTGGTAAGCACGGCCATGGGATTCGTGTAATTCAAGAACCAAGCATCCGGACATACTTCCCGAATATCTGCAGCAAATTCAAGCATGACAGGAATCGTACGCAGATTGCGGAAAATGCCGCCAATCCCCACCGTATCGGCAATCGTCTGACGCAAGCCATATTTCTTCGGTATTTCAAAATCGGTGATCGTACACGGATCGTATCCGCCCACTTGGATCGCATTGACCACATACTTCGCTCCACGCAGCGCCTCCTTTCTATCCGTATAAGCCTTTACTTCACATGTACTGCCGGAGGTCATCTTGAGATTTTTTAGCATACTCTCGGAATCCCGCAGCCGGCCCGGGTCAATGTCGAACAAAGCCAGTTCAAAGCCCTGCAGAGCAGGCGTAAACATACAATCCCCCAGCACGTTCTTGGCAAAAACCGTACTTCCCGCACCCAAAAAAGTAATTTTAGACATTCCTAATCGCCTCCATAAGCTCTCTATCATGTCTTGCTTCCGTACCTTCACTATAAACTCCGGCACCCTATTACGGAATGGAAAGAACGAGCAGCAATATGGACATTTGTAGGATTTTAGAGTAACCTAACAGTCACGTAACACAACCTAATCCCATAACAAAGAGGACTTATGAATCCAGACCACCACTACTTTTCCGTTACGATTAATCCCCACACAAGCACTGGAGAACTGTCTGTTTTATTCTCAGGAGAAGGAAGGCCGGTTCCCCTGCACAAAATGGGACCGGCCGTTCACGATTATTATTTAATTCATACCGTATTATCCGGCAAGGGAACATTCACACAACTAGACCAGACCTATACCTGCACAACCGGAGATAGCTTCATCATTTTTCCCGGGGAGTTGTTCAGCTACGAAGCTGATGCCCATGAGCCATGGCATTATGTGTGGGTTGCACTTACTGGACGCTCGGCGCTGCCTACTCTCTCTGTGTTAGGAGCTTCACCCGCTAATCCGATCATTTCGGGCAGCAATACCAAAAAAATTCGCCATCTATACCGCCGCCTGTTCTCCTGCTTCCCGCAAACCGCGCCTCCGGCGGTCGAAGATATGGAGTCGGCTGGCTGGCTTCGTCTGCTGCTCCATGAGCTAGCCAACGCCGAGCGAAATCCCTGGCCTGCACAATCGGCTCACGAAAGCGCAGGACACCGCCAAGTCGGACAAGCCATCCGTTATCTCGAGCTGCAGTTTACTCAGTCGGTATCCATCGAGCAGCTGGCAAGGACGGTCGGCTATCACCGCACTCATTTTTGTAAAATGTTCAAACAAGTGACCGGCTATTCGCCTATGCAGTATCTGCTGAAGATACGGATGGAACGCGCGGAGCAGCTGCTCGCGACGTCTATGACGATTGACCAGGTTGCCGCTTCCGTCGGCTACAACGACGCGCTTTACTTCTCCAAGCTGTTTCACAAATGGAGCGGCTCAGCACCTACCGTCTTCCGCAAATCTATTCAGCAGGCTAGTACTTCCGATTAGGCAGCTCCTTAGCAGCCATTTCCTGTGTGAATACGCCTTCACTCTTTACGATTCGCTTCGGCAGAATGCGGCCCGCCTCCAACTCCTTGACAGCTTGCATCAGCTGCGGTCCGAGCAGCGGGTTGCATTCCACGATGCAGTTGATTTTGCCATCGACCATGTATTGAAAGGCGGACCGTCCTCCGTCAACGGAGACGATGATGATATCTTTCCCCGGCTTCAAGCCAAACTCCTCGATAGCCTGGATAGCCCCAATAGCCATATCATCGTTGTGAGAAAAGAGCACATCAATATGATTGCCTCCCGACTTGAGCATGGCTTCCATAATCTCTTTGCCTTTGGCTCTCGTAAAATCCCCGGTTTGCGATTTCGTAATGACCATATCAGGGTTCTGCTGAATGATCTCCTCAAAGCCCCTTTTCCTGTCGATCGTCGGTGCCGAACCTGCCGTTCCCTGAAGCTCGACGATCCGAATCGGACCGCTGCGACCGGCCATTTTATCAAGCAAATATTTACCCGCTTTACGTCCCTCTTCTAAAAAATCAGAGCCCATGTATGTCACATACAAGGATGGGTCGGACACATCCACAGCTCGGTCTGTCACGATAACAGGAATTCCCGCGTCCTTCGCTTCCTTCAAAACGGGCTCCCAGCCCGACTCCACAACCGGCGAGAAAGCGATTACATCAACCTTTTGAGCAATGAACGAACGAATCGCTTTGATCTGATTCTCCTGCTTCTGCTGACCGTCAGAGAAGTGCAGTTCAATGTCCAATTCCTTAGCTGCCTCCATAATGGAGTTCGTATTAGCCATCCGCCAGGCACTTTCCGCTCCAAGCTGAGAGAAGCCCAAGACAATCTTTTGCTCCTTCTTCTCAGGCAAAACCGTCGTCATCCTACTCGTTACCGCAGGACTTTGCCTAGCAGTCGCGTCTGCCGCTGGCGGGTGCGTTTCGTTCGAATTGCAGCCGGGAAGCACAATAACAGCCAGTCCTGCCAGAAGTGCAGCTGTCCTTCCCATTCGCCCATATCTCGTTCTTTGCATGCAGATTCCCAACTTTCCTTTTGTAATCCATGCATCATTCATCTATTAAATTGTAACTGATTACCCGAAAAACGGAAACAGCCAGCTTTGCAGCTGACTATTTCCACTTTTAAGCACCAAGCTTATTTAATTTTTTCCCCGCGGTTAGCACCCGCTGAAGAACGATAAAGAGGAATAACAGAACCCCAATCGCGATCTTCGTCCACCAGGAGCTAAGCGTTCCCTCGAACATAATCATCGTCTGAATGATGCCTTGGATACAAACACCTACGAGCGTTCCTGCTACAAAGCCCACTCCACCAGTCAACAGTGTTCCACCGATAACAACGGCCGCAATAGTATCTAGCTCAAGACCTAGTGCATGCAGTCCATAACCGGAGAGCATATAGAAGGTGACAATCACGCCGGCAAGCGCCGAACAAAAGCCGCTGAGCATGTAGACGAGGATTTTTGTCTTGGCAACCGGCAGACCCATAAGAACCGCAGATTGTTCGTTTCCACCGATCGCATAAGCTGCTCTTCCGAACCTCGTATAATGCGCCAGATAGATAGCGATCGCTACCACGACCAGAGCGATGACGACACTTATCGAAATAAATCCGCCAGGCAAAGGAATCTTCATCTGAGAAATATGCTGATAGAACGGATTATCAATGGTAATCGTTTCAATGCTGATCACATAACATAAGCCTCTCGCCAGAAACATGCCGGCCAGTGTTACGATAAACGGCTGTAATTCGAAGTAATGAATAATACTGCCCATAATCCATCCGAACACTGTGCCAACCAGCAACACAAGTGGAATGACGACAAGCGGAGGTACATGATGTTCCTGTACCAGACTAGCGGAGATCATCGTCGTCAGTGCAATGACAGAACCGACTGATAGGTCAATGCCTCCTGATACAATAACAAACGTCATACCGACGGCAACAACAATTAAGAATGCATTATCGATCAGCAGATTATAAAAGACTTGAGCGGAGAAGAACCCCGTATATCGAAGAGAACCAACTAGAAACATCAGAATAAAAAGTCCTAAGGTCACCACAATAGGCAGGTAACGAGAATCGATTCTAAGCTTGCTGGTCATGCGGAAACCTCCTTCTTCGCTGCCTGTCTTGCTTTAGATCTGTTTTTTGCCAGATAAGAAATTTTCTTTCTAAAGTTGTCTGATTGTACAAGACACACGATGAGTACGACAAATGCCTTAACAACCAGCGTGATTTCAGGCGGTACGCCAATGGAATAAATGGTTGTGGTCAGCGTTTGAATAATGAGGGCGCCTATAACGGTACCGAGTAGATAGAAACGACCGCCGTTCAGTGAAGTGCCGCCAATAACAACAGCCAGAATAGCATCGAGTTCATACCATAGACCCGCATTGTTACCGTCTGCGCTCGATACGTTCGAGCTGAGAATTAGTCCGGCGATACCTGCGCATAAACCGCAGAAGATATAGACGATCCAAATCACGGACTTCGCGTAAATACCGGATAGACGGCTCGCTTCCGGGTTACTTCCTACCGATTCGATGAACATGCCCAGTGCGGTTTTTCTCGTCAACAGCAGCGCGATAATGAAGATACCTGCTGCGATGAAGATGGAGAATGGAAGCCCTGCTAAGTAACCTGCTCCGATAAAAGAGTATGGTTTCATGGACACGGTAATGATCTGTCCGCCTGTGATGAGCTGAGCTAAACCTCTGCCCGCCACCATCAGAATAAGCGTAGCGACGATAGGCTGAATCCCAATCGCGCTAACGAGCAGTCCGTTCCAAACACCAGCCACCAGTGACAATATCAAAGCGAGTCCGATCGCTGTAAACATCGTAGATACCGTGCTATCGCCAGATTCATGCTGGCTTACGAACAAACAGGCTACTGCGCCTGCAATCGCAACGACGGAGCCAACCGACAGGTCAATTCCCTTTGTCGCAATAACGAGTGTCATCCCGATGGAGATCAAAATGAGCGGCGCTGCGCGATTCAAAATATCAATAAGACTTCCGAACAAATGTCCATCCTTAAGTTCAATTTGGAGAAAGGTCGGCGTCTTGATCACGTTAATGACAATCAGGACAACCAGCATCAGCAGCGCCCAGACTAATCGGTTTTTCAATGTGCTCCCCCTCCTGCGATAGCCTGCATAATCTCCTTGTGGCTAATATTCTGATTCTGCATTTCTGTAACCTTATGATGATCCCTTAGTACTGCAATTCTTCCGCTAACCCGCAGCACCTCTTCAAGCTCCGAGGAAATGAACAGAATCGACATGCCCTCCTCGCACAACTTGAGAATCAGTTTTTGAATTTCCGTCTTGGCTCCAATATCGATACCCCGGGTAGGCTCATCAAGAATGAGCAGCTTCGGCTCTGTGAGCAGCCATCTAGCAAGGATCACCTTTTGCTGATTGCCCCCGCTCAGATTTTTAACCAAGTGCTCCGGATTAGGTGGATTTATATTCAGCAGACGAATATAGTTATCAGCTATTTCCGTTTGCTTCGTCTTCGTTAGGTAACGGTACCAGCCCCTGGTTGCCTGCAGAGCCAATACGATATTTTCACGGATTGTCAGATCGCCGATAATTCCTTCTGTTTTTCGGTTCTCCGAACAGAAGGCCATGCCTCTATCAATAGCTTGTCTTGGAGACGTAAGCTGCGCATCTTTTTCCCCGAATCGAACAGAACCGCTGTCGGATTTGTCCGCTCCGAAGAGCACCCTTGCGATTTCAGTACGCCCTGAGCCCAGCAGTCCCGCCAGACCGACGACTTCCCCGGAATTCAAAGTCATATCGAAAGGCTCAATCGAACCCTTACGTCCAACTCCTTTGGCTTCAAGAATCGGCTTCAGCGCTTTTTGTCCAACTTCCTTCGTTTGTGATTTCGGCCCATCTTCCAGTGCGTCCCACTCTTTGCCGATCATCTTCGATATCAATTGAATTCTTGGCAATTCCTCTGTCATATACTCGCCTACGAGCTCTCCATTTCGCAGTACGGTGATACGATCCGATATCTCGTAAACCTGGTCCATAAAGTGTGTAACGAATAAAATGGCAAGACCGTCTGCTTTCAGCTTTCTCATGACTTTAAATAACTCGTTAACTTCCCTTGTATCCAAGCTGGATGTCGGTTCATCCAAAATCAGCACCTTGGCTGAAACGTTGAGCGCTCTGGCTATTGCCACCATTTGCTGAAGGGCAACAGAGTATACGGATAACGACTTGGTCACATCGATCGAGACATGGAGGCCTTCCAGAAGCTCCTTAGCCCGACGCTGCATTTCCTTCCACTGGATCCGTCCAAACTTGCGCGGCTCGCGACCAATAAAAATATTTTCGGCTACTGATAAATTCGTACAAAGATTTACTTCCTGATACACTGTGCTAATCCCTTGGTCCTGGGCATCTAACGGACTGCCTACATAAATTTTCTTGCTGTCCAGGAACACGTCGCCCGAATCAATCGGATGGACGCCCGTCAGCGTTTTGATTAATGTTGACTTTCCTGCTCCGTTCTCCCCCATCAACGCATGGACTTCGCCTGCGAACAGCCTAAAATCTACATTTGAAAGAGCTCTGACACCGGGGAAGCTCTTGCTGATTCCTTTCATCTCTAATCTGGGTTTCTGTTCAGCCATCAGACTCATCCCTCCTATCCTGCAATCCTCTACATCTGAAAAGAAGAAGTCACTCCGCATGCAGATCCTGAACATTCAAGATCGATGCACGAAACACCGGTTCCGCGCAGATGCGGGTGACTTCTTGTTCACTACATGAATAATAAAATCGTCGAATTAGTACTGGCGGTTAGGCAGTTCAGTTGCAGCTTGCTCTTGTGTAAACACGCCTTCTTTAGTCAAAATACGTTTTTCCAGCGTTTTACCTGCTAACAAATCTTTAACTGCATCCATCAATTGTGGTCCGAGCAGCGGGTTACATTCTACGACCAGGTTGATCTTACCGTCTTTAGCAGCTGTGAATGCATCTTTGGTACCGTCTACTGTAATAATGATAATGTCTTTACCCGGTTTCAGACCGAACTCTTCGATCGCTTGCACAGCGCCTAACGCCATATCATCGTTATGAGCATACAGAACATCGATTTTCTTGTTTTCAGCCTTCATCGACTTCAAGAAAGCTTCCATAACTTCTTTACCTTTAGCGCGAGTGAAGTCACCTGTTTGCGATTTCACGATTTGCAGGTTCGGGTTGCTCTTGATGGCTTCTTCAAAGCCTTTCTTACGATCGATAGCCGGAGCGGAGCCTGTTGTTCCTTGCAGCTCAACAATGTTGATCGGGTCTTTCTTATCTTTCATTTGGTCAACTAACCATTGACCTGCTTTTTTACCCTCTTCGACGAAGTCGGATCCATGAATGTCACATACAAGGATGTGTCTTTGGAATCAACGGCACGGTCAGTCAAAATCACTGGAATATTCGCATCTTTCGCCTCTTTCAGTACCGTATCCCAACCGGATTCTACTACTGGAGAGAATGCGATTACATCTACCTTCTGAGCGATAAACGAACGAATCGCTTTGATTTGGTTCTCTTGCTTTTGCTGAGCGTCAGAGAATTTCAGGTCAATACCAGCTGATTTAGCCGAATCCTGGATGGATTTGGTATTCGCTGTTCTCCATCCGCTCTCCGCTCCTACCTGAGCAAAGCCGAGTGTAATTTTCTTATCTGCTTTTGCAGGCGCTGCTGTCGCCGCCGCCGTTGCAGCTGCTGTCGTTTCTTTAGCTGCTGAAGTGCTTGCCGGGGCGTTTGTTTGAGTGCTGCTTCCGCAAGCGGACATAACCATCAGTGATACAGCGGACAAAAGCACCGCGCTTACTTGTTTCATCTTTTTCATGTTTGTATTTCCTCCCCTTCATGGTTCACCTTGGTGGTGTGACCTTATTATAAAGCGCTTTCGGAAAGGAACTGAATGGAAGAACTTTTGAAGTTCCTTGATTATTTTTCGCAATTCCGCTGCTTGTCCGGTTGCATGCAACTACAAAAAACTAGATTTTCTTTTGAATTCCTATCGTTTTTTTACGGATCCCCTTCGAGGCATGGTCGCTTCCTTAAAAATTTGCTAATATGAAGCTAGAGCTATTGAAATCGCATTCATTTCACAGAGGGATGAAACCTGACCATGATGAAACTTGGCAAATGGATGGCCTCCAGTCTTCGGACGAAGCTGATCGCTATGTTTGTATTGTTAACCATCCTGCCACTCATAGGGGTGGGCGTCATATCCTATCAAAAATCGTATACAACCGTTTCGGAGCACAGCATCGCTTCCACTCAGGTTACCACCGATCAATTGCAGCGGGATATCGATATTTTGTTTCAGGACACCAAGAAATTTCTGGAGATTGGCAAGAATAACAGCGTGCTTCACTTCCTGCTGACCCAGAGCGAAACTTACGAGGATGCTAAAGATATTTTGAAAATGTTTCAGGTTTACCGGGAAACCTATAAATTTAGCGACAGCATCATTAACATTTCTATTGTTAATATGTACGGCAAGGGAATCAGTGAGAAAAAAGGGGTTTTCCAGGCAGAGAGCATTATGATGAAAAATCCGCATTTTCTCAGCTTGTTGAACAATCCGGATGAAACCCTGATCATTCCACCTGTTTCTTCTTCTATATACGATCGTTTAGACCAAACGGAGGTGAAGGGCCATCAGCTCATTTCACTGGCGGCTGTGATCGAACAGCGGGTTACACATGAAGTGATCGGCTTTATTATGATCGACCTGGACGCCTCCGTCGTAGAAAGCTTCCTGAACCACACGAAAATCGGAGAAACCGGCTACCTGTACGTAACCGATGACAAGGGACATCCGATCTTTCTGCCACAGCATGTAACGGATCCCAAAATGTATGCAACTATTCCGGTCATGCAGCAGCAAAAGGGCAGCTTCATCGACCGCAGCACGTCGCCTGAGCGCTTTATCGTGTTCAGCACCTCCCAGCTTACAGGCTGGAAAATCATTGGTGATGCGCCGCTTAAGGAAGTCATGCGGGATGCGAATGAAATCAAATACTTGATCCTAATTAGTGTAGGCTTCAGTATTCTATGTACCATTGCGCTCTATTATTTCATTACATCACAGGTCATTCGCCCTATTCAGTATCTCAAGCACAAAATGCGCCAAGCCGCTTCGGGCAATCTGGAAGCCAAAGTAAAGAACAATCGCAGTGAAGACGAGATTTCGGACCTGGGCAGCAGCTTCAACAGTATGCTGGAGCAAATTCGTATGCTGCTTGCGCACAGTATCAGAGAACAGGAAGAAATTAAGAAGGCGGAGCTGCGCACCTTGCAAGCACAGATCAATCCGCACTTTCTATATAATACACTGGACTCCATCGTCTGGATGGCAGAGGCCAAGAAGAGCGAGCAGGTGATCGACTTGGTGAAAGCCCTTTCCCATTTCTTTCGGATCACACTTAGCAAGGGCAAGGATTGGATTATGCTGAAGGATGAAATCGAGCATGTCAGGAACTATTTGACGATTCAGAAGATGCGTTATAGCGATATTCTGGACTTTGAGCTCTATATTGATGAAGCTATATTTACCTACCGAATTCTGAAGCTGACTTTACAGCCTATCGTGGAAAACGCCCTCTATCACGGCATTAAAAATAAACGTCGTAAAGGATTGATCACAATTACAGGCGGCTTTTCTCCGGAAGGACACATTCTGCTCGAGGTAATCGACAACGGGATCGGCATGACGCCTGAGCAGGTACTGCACCTTCGAAGCATTTTGGAGCAAGACGTGCAAGCGGACAGCGGCTTCGGCATCAAGAATGTTCATAAGCGTATCCGGCTCTACTATGGAGAGCCTTATGGGGTTGCAATTGAAAGCGAGTACGGTCATGGGACGCAAATAACGATTACCATCCCGAAAGAGGGGATCGAAGATGAAAAAAGTGTTTCTGGTCGATGATGAAATTATAGTAAGAGAAGGTGTCCGGGGCCGTATCGATTGGGCTGCTGAAGGATACATTTACTGTGGAGATGCCGAGGACGGCGAGATTGCCCTGCCCCTTATCGAAGCTGCTGCACCTGATATTGTGATTACAGACATTAAAATGCCATTTATGGACGGTCTTCAGCTCAGCAAAATATTGAAACAAAAAATGCCGGATATCAAGATCATCATCCTGAGCGGTCATGATGAGTTCCAATATGCGAGAGATGCGCTGCGGATCGGCATTACGGAATACTGTCTGAAGCCATTCAGCTCCGGTGATCTATTGCAAACATTAGCAGCCGTATCCAAACAGATTGATGCCGAAAAGAAAAAGAAGCAGGAAATCGAATCTCTCCGTCAAGAAATTCATAAGTCTGTGAACGCATCCAAAGAAAAACTGCTCCTGGATTTGTGCTTTGGCTCCATCACAGCTGCAGAAGCATTGGAAGCCTCATCGGCTTTGGAAATTAATGTGCTCTCGCGCTTTTATCGGGTTATTCTGACGGAGTTTGTCATGATTGACGCCGAACCCGCCGCCGCTTCGACCGCTTCCTTAAACCAAGCCTGCTGCGAATTAGAGCAGAGGCTGCTGGCTTTAGGAGACCATCTGCATTTCCGCAGGAATAAAAAAGAATGGGTCTGGATTCTGAAAGGAGATCACCCCGATCGGTTGGAGGAAACGGTCCAACATTTGCTGAACCAGCTAAAGCCGGATGTCGAAGCGGTAAGTCCATACCGGCTTATTATTGGGGTTGGCTCGATTCGTGACAGGATTCAAGAAATATCCAGTTCTTTCATGGAAGCGGATGAAGACCGGAGCTATCAGCGCATCTGGAACAAATATCAATTTATTCAAATCCGCGGGGGAACGGATTCCCTGCAGGACTTCCTGCAGTTCGATCGCAACCAATTGCTGGATTTCTTAAAGTTCGGCGAATACGCTCGAATTAAAGATTTCACGGATAGCTACGCATCAGGCGTCAAAGGCTACGATTGGAGCAATTCCCTGTACGGTTATTACTTCTTGATGGACGTGACCGTTACGACAGCTCAATGGTTAAAGGAAGCTAGCACGGACCATGAAGAGATTTTGCGTGAAATCGAGAGTTGCGAGAAGAAAATCGTACAGATTCGCAGCTGGCAGGAAGCTCTTGAATTTATTGAGAATATATTACGTATGACCGTCCATTTCCGCATGCAGCTGAAGGACTCTTCCACAAGCATTGTGCAGAAAGCCAAGGATTATATCCATCAGCATTATGATGAAGCGGACATTTCGCTGCAGACAGTAGCATCTTATGTGAACACGAGCCCGAGCTATTTCAGCAGCCTGTTCAGTCAGGAAACAGGTCAAACCTTCATTGAATTCGTGACCAAGACACGGATGAAGAAAGCCATGGAGCTGCTAAAAAGCACGAACGCCAAGTCCTATGAAATTGCCTATCAAGTCGGATATCAGGATGCGAACTATTTCTCCAACCTGTTCAAAAAAATCACCGGCAAGACAACCAAAGACTTTCGCAAGGAGGGCTAGGATGCCTACAATCCTATTCCGCTGCATCCGTTATCTTCCCGTAGTTGCTGCATGCTTGCTGCTTGTAGCAGGAACAGGATGTAAGGAAGCTATTGATTCCACACAGCAGCCAACGCTCCCGGCAATAAATGAAGAGACGCAACATGCGGCTTATACACTCGCTGTCATATACCCAATGTCTCATCCCTTCTTTGAGCCTGTAACCAAGGAAGCAGAGGAAGCCGCCAGGCAGGCACAGGTGAACATTATCGTCAAATCTCCTGAAGAGGCGAACCTGGAACAGCAAATCCGTATGATGGAAAATTTGATCAAGCAGCAGGTCGATGGGATCGCCATCGATCCGGTTGACCCGGATGCCCTTACTCCCTATATTAATAAAGCCGTTGAAGCCGGTATTAAAGTGATTTGCTTCGATTCGGACGCTCCAGACAGCAAGCGCCTCTCCTTTATCGGCTCACATAACCGCCAGGCAGGAATTCGGCTGGGACAGACAGTGGCCGAGCTGATGAACGGCCGAGGTATGATCATCGCCAGCACAGGTATGAATACCATGATGAACATGCGGGAACGCGAAGAAGGGTTTAAAGATGCGCTTAAGGCTCACCCCGATATCCAGCTTCTGGAGCTTCGATCCAATCATGGTGATCCCGCCATCAGCTTGCAAAATCTCGAGGAAATGATCGAAGCGCATCCTCACTTTGACGCTTTCGTGGGCTTTGATTCCTTGTCCGGTCCATCGGCGATCATGGTCTGGAAGGCCAAAGGTCTGACTCAAACGGCTGTCGCCTTCGACGACATGCCCGAGATCCTTGAGGGTATCCGCAATGGCCAGCTTACGGCAACCGTATCCCAACAGGAGTCCCGTTGGGGATATTTAATCGTCACCCGACTGATCGAGGCCATCAAGAACAAGGACATCCCGGCCATTGACGATTCGGGCAGCGTTGTCATCACCAAGGACAACGTGGATACATTTCGATGAATAATAAGCAATAGATAAGGAGGCCCATCATTTTACATGCGCTGGAAATATGCAGCTGCCACCATCGCTTGTGTTGTCCTGGGATTGTGCTCGCGGTTCTACGCCGCCTCGCTGCCAAAGCTGATCTCTGATCACGCCGGCGACATGCTGTGGGCGAGCATGGTCTATTTCGGCCTTCGGTTTGTCTGGATGAATCAACGCCGGTCTTGGGCCTTCACAGCCGGACTTTTGTTTAGCTTCTCGATTGAATTCAGCCAACTCTACCAGGAGGATTGGATTGTGGGAATCAGACAGACGACTCTGGGGGTACTTATCCTTGGACGGGGATTCCTATGGATGGATTTAGCGAGATATACAGTGGGTGTAGGGCTCGCATTTGTGTTGGATCGGTATGGGTTGTCTAAGCAAGAAAAAATCTAATGACAATGTTAAATTTGGGAGAAAGAAATCGTGCAAAAACAAATGTTGCTCAACTGTTTAATATCTGCTACTCTCTTCATCTCAAGTTGTTTGACACAAATCAGCTATGCGAGCCAACAAAGCTATATGCCTCCTATTCATTCAGTTTGGAAGTCAATAGGCATTGAACCGCCATCCGACTTGAGAGGTCATTGGTCTGAGCGCGTATTTCAATGGGCAATTTTAAATCAAATTGTCGAAGGCTACAGCGACGGCACCTATCAGCCTGATCGGTTAGTCACCGAAACTGAGTTTTTGCTTATTTTTTATCGAGCATACGGATTTCATCCTCTTTCTCATGATAATGAGGTATGGTCCGATGCCCCCTACCGTCTAGCCTCCTATTGGAGACAACCTGCACAAGGTCTTCAAAATCCCACATTAAGAGAACAGCCCATCACTAGACAGAATGCAGCAGAAATCATTTGTGCTGCTCAAGGAGTGAATTTTACAGGGGATGAAGCCATTAATTACTTATTGAACCATCATCTCGCAAACGGAAAAGAAGATGCAACCGTAGAAGGATTTAGTCGTAATGAACCGGTTACTCGTGCCGAAGCCGTTCAATGGATGCGTACTTTAAAAGTTAACGGCTGCACATCCATTCAGAAGAGACCTACTTCACCATCAGATCCTGACTTGTTAGAGACAATATCTTCAGTTCCATATGAGAAACTCTCTGATTATACTTCCTTTACAATTTCAACAGACGACTTGACTCTGCAGCATAAGGATAAATTCTTTCCACTAGGCACGCCTAAATCGGTAATAGAAACTGAACTCGGACCTGCAACAGGTACTAACGTACTTCTAGGCTACCAATATGGTCGACTAGGCGTTCATTACGATGAGGCCGGTAATATGGATGCATGGGCTATTAGTGACGATGGCACAAGATCCCTCCTTCCATTCCAATCTAAGAAGGGTATCTCTCTAAATACTATTGGTATTCTAGAAGTGCTTAAACAGTATGGAACATATGGATATTATGGAAGTAACGACAACCTGACCGCGAATTTTTTCTTTGAAGAAGTTGATGGCGCCCTAATTCCACGAATGAGCCCAGCAGAAATAACTAATCCTAAAGATGCATTCTATATTGGCTTTAATTTTGATCCAAAAACAAAGAAAGCAACCTTCATGTATATAGCTTCGTACTTGCAAGCATTTCCTTAAACAAACAAAAGGCTAACGACGAGAGTTCCCTAGAACTCTCACGTTAGCCTTTAGTACCTCTTGCTCCTTACACTTCTTCCCCGTCCGGCACCGGCACACCAAAGTTCGGCGTGCCGTCGCTGTTCCAAGTCAGACGCTGCGCGCGCATGTGACGATTTGGATCGTACAGCGGGTCGCCTTCGATATCCTTGTAATTGCGAGCGTGATAGATAAGAATATCCTCTGTTCCGTCCGCTGAAACGGTAAAGCTGTTATGTCCAGGACCATACTGCCCACTCGCCTCATTCGTTGTAAATACCGGGGCAGGGCTCTTGCTCCACGAGCTTGGGTCCATCAGATTGCTGTCGACCGATGCGCTCAGCAGTCCCATGCAGTAATTATAATCCGTGGCGCTAGCCGAATAGCTGATGAAAATCCTGCCGTTCTTCTTGATGACAGCCGCACCTTCATTGACATGGAAGCCAATAATTTCCCAGTCATATTCCGGCTTTGCAATCATTACCTGCTTGCCTTCTATAGACCAAGGTGTGTCCATGGGAGCGATGTACAGATTGGAGTTTCCATGAATTTCGGGATCCTTCTGCGCCCAAACGAGATAACGCACACCCTGATGCTCGAACGTTGTAGCATCCAGAGAGAACGACTCCCAATTGGTCTTCAGCTGCCCTTTTTCCACCCAATTTCCTTCCAATGGATTAGCAGCTTCGTTCTCCAGTACGAACATACGATGGTCGAACAAGCCGTTATTCGTCTCCGTCGTTCTGGCTGCAGCAAAATAAATGTACCATTTGCCTTGTATATAGTGAATTTCAGGCGCCCAAATGTTGGCACTCATGGGACCTGTATCGTATTTTCTCCACGCTACGACGGGCTCAGCCTGAGCCAGCTCCGATATGCTTCTTGCCCGGCGGACTTCAATTCGGTCATATTCAGGGACAGAAGCTGTAAAATAATAATACCCATCCGTATGCTTATACACCCATGGGTCTGCACGCTGTTCAATTACCGGATTAACAAATACCTCTTTTGCACTTGCCGTCTGCTCACTCATGTATGATCCCTCTCTCATTAACTTTTATATGTATCTAATCTACTTACTGCTGTCTGCTACAGGCCTACCAAAATTTGGTGTGCCGTCGCTGTTCCAGGTAAATATTTGTGCCCTAGTTTGACGATTGGGATCATAAAGCGGATCCCCATGAATCTCTTTGTAATTACGCGCATGGTAAATGAGAACATCCTGCTTACCGTCAGGCGTTGTCGTGAAGCTATTATGTCCGGGTCCATACTGACTGTTCTCCAGACTAGAGTAGAATACTGGTGTATCCGTTTTGGACCAGTTCTTCGGATCAAGCAGATTGCTTGTATCGGATGCCGTTAATAACCCCATGCTGTAGTTATCATCCGTAGCGCTAGCGGAATAAGTAATAAAAATCTTCCCGTTGCGCTTTATCACGGCCGGACCTTCATTCACTTTAAATCCGATACGTTCCCAAGGTTGGTCGGGTTTAGAAAGCAGGGACTGCTCTCCCTTAATCGTCCAAGGATTGCTCATTTCGGCGATATAAAGATTAGAATTCCCATCAATCTTCGGATCCTTCTGCGCCCAAACTAAATAGTTGATCCCTTGATGTTCAAAGGTTGTTGCATCCAACGAAAATGACTCCCAATTCGTTCGAAGCTGACCTTTCTCGGTCCACTCCCCTTCTAAAGGGTTCGCCGCATCATTCTCCAGAACGTAGATTCGGTGATCAAACGGCGCTCCCTGTCTAGCAGCAGCCACATATACATACCATTTTCCATCAATATAATGGATTTCCGGTGCCCATATATTCGCACTCATCGTACCAGCTGCGTGCTTAGTCCAGATGTTCACCGGCTCAGCCTTGCCAAGCTCTTGGATCGTCTTCGCCCTGCGAAGCTCAATACGGTCATATTCAGGAACCGAGGCGGTAAAATAATAATAGCCATCCTGATGCAGGTACACCCAGGGATCCGCCCTCTGCTCCACAATCGGATTAGCAAATTCCAGCTGCTTCGCGCCTTCCCGATCCGTCTGCGACTCTATGACTTTGCTGCAGCCCAGCATTCCTATGATCAGCAGCATAATGATACATCGCATGCAAAGCTTCATTACTTATTCTCCCTCATCAATGGCTGAGATTTGTTTCCCCCAAACAGATGCGCCTTGTTCGTCCAAGCCTGTAAATACGAGTGAGGGGCGATTCAATTCCCAATCCCAAGATGGTAGCAGTAGTACTTGTTCACTCCGCTTATTAACAGAGTCACCACTCCACTCAATCGTTATCGTATGTTCTCCATCGAACTTCCAGGAACCAACTCCCGGCTCCCCTTCCGCCTTACCGTCAGCTGTCAAGATTAACGGCTTAGCTTTCACCCGTCCATTGGCATCCTTGGCCTGATAGATGCGCTCCCACTGACCGGCGATGATGGATTTAGGAATCAACTGCAAATACTCTCCTGCATATCGTTCAGGTGAAACGACCGGCCATCCGTCTTTGGTCCACAGCATTTGTCTAACCTGCAGATAAGACCATGAGGTTCTAGATTCAGCGCGGGCATGGCTGACCATAAAGGTCTTACCCTGGTCTTGCAGCACTGAATTATGGCCTGGCGCTATCCAACCCTCACCCTTGGTGAAGCTGTACCCGCCAAGTACTTTATTGCCTATCTCATATTGCGGAGTATGCTTAGTATCGTTCAAGTCGTTACCGTTCTTATCCACAAAGGGGCCCTTCATGGAATCCGAGCGTCCGACCCGAACATTGTAATCTGCAAATAGGGAGTCATAGGAAACAAATAAGTAGTACTTCTTCGTCTCTTTGTTATAGATCATATATGGAGCCTCTACAGCGCCTTCTTCTGTTTGATGATCCCTGCTTGCGATCCTGGTCCCAAAACCTTGCTCGGCAGGCTTGCCAGTAGCAGGATTCAACTGCATAACATAAATACCTCCGAAAAAAGAACCATATGTGAGCCATGGGTTACCCTCAGCGTCGAATACTACATTGGGGTCGATCGCATTCGGCTCATCTCCCGCTTGTGTCTTGATTACAGCTCCCTGGTCTTCCCAAGGACCCGTGATCTGCTTGCTCGTTGCGACACCAATCATTGAGCGATTGGTACCAAATTGCGATGCCGAGTAGTACAAATAGTACGTATCTCCGAGCTTCGTAACATCGGGTGCCCATAACGTGGTAGCCTTAGTCCAGGAAAGAGCAGACTCAGGTATGCCATTAGGAAATGCGTATCCAACCCAATCCCACGCGATTAAATCCTCGGATTTGCGAACCATAATCCCAGGCCGTGGCGTGCCTCCTGCCTTAACATCCGTGGAGAAGACATAATAGGTATCCCCATCCTTGAATATCGAGGGATCATGCGTGTTATTAACGTGCCATTCCTGCTCGTTATCCACATTTTTCAAATCGATTAACGGATATTGAATAGGCTCGTTCGGACTAACCGGAGCAGGTACTTTACTCCCCATACATCCTGCTGCAAGCAGCATCCCGGCGAAGGAAGCCGATAGGATCCATCCGTTCCTTACACTTCTGTGCATAT
The DNA here is from genome assembly GCF_021513275.1 of Paenibacillus hexagrammi. Classification (NCBI taxonomy): domain Bacteria; kingdom Bacillati; phylum Bacillota; class Bacilli; order Caryophanales; family Paenibacillaceae; genus Paenibacillus; species Paenibacillus hexagrammi. Next base: position 5,139,087 of record NZ_CP090978.1, read on the forward strand.
TACCCCTTTACTCCCCCAACAGTGAGGCCCGAGATAAAGTATCTTTGGAAGAAAATAAACACAATCAGAATCGGCAGCACCGCAAGCACACAGCCTGCCAGCAAAATTTGATAGTTATTTCCGTACGGCGTGATGAGAGAGCTAAGTCCAATCGGAATCGTAATCATTTCCTTGGTACGCAGCACAAGTGTTGGCCATAAGAAGTTGTTCCAATTACCCAGAGCCTGAAGAATGGTCATCGCACCGAAAGCAGGAACCATTAAAGGTACAAAAATACGATAAAAAATGCCGTACTCCGTGCACCCATCGATACGTCCCGCATCCATGAACTCTTTAGACAAGCCGCTTGCGTATTGACGGAAGAAAAATACAGGTAAAGGTGCTACGACAAACGGAATGATCACTCCCCATAACGTGTTAATCATCTTGAAGCTGATCATCAGTTTATACAGGGGAAGCATGATAATTTCGAGCGGAACCATCATCATTAACAAAATCATAGTGAAGACTACATTTTTAAAACGGAAGTTATACATCGCCAGCCCATATCCGACAAGGGATGAAAAGAATAAAGAAGCGACCGTTCCCAGAACCGTGATGATGATACTATTTCTAAACCACGTGAAATACGTTCCCGCTGACTTTGTAAACAAGGACGTGTAGTTCTCTAGTGTTAATAGCTCAGGCTGAATACGAAAAGTAAGCCCTTGGCTGATTACCATATTCGCCGGTTTAAATGAAGCCAATGTAATCGCATAAAACGGCAGAAGGACCAGAATCGCGACGACAATAAACAGCACTACCATCAACACAGATGATACATTCCATGAAGGTTTGTTATCCACGACTTAGTCCTCCTTATTAAACAATCCGAAAATTTTTAATTGCAGCATATTCAGCAGCAGCATGAAGGCGAGAAGAACCAGTCCAATCGCAGAACCCATACCAAAATTATTTTGTTCAATGCCTTGCTGATATATATATCCAACCATCGTTAAACCAATATCGTTCGGTGAACGGTTACCGCTCCAAAGCATGTAGCTTTCAATAAACATGGACAAACCACCGAACACGCTAATCGTTAAAACGTAAATGGTTACAGGCTTAAGCAAAGGGACTGTAATACGAGTAAACTTGGTCCAAGTTGTAGCACCATCGATTTCAGCAGACTCATACAGCTCTGCAGGAATATTCTGAAGTCCAGATAGAAAATAAATAATATTTACACCCAACCAGCGCCAAGTAGCCAACAGCACCAGCGTTAACATTCCGAATTTAGCGCTTCCCAGCCATTTCATTTTATCTACGCCGAATACACCTAACAGACTATTTATAAAGGAATTTTCTAATTCACCAAACATCATGCGGAAAATCGTACCCGCTACAACGACTGACACCAGAGCCGGCACGAACAGGGTGGATCGGAAAAAGTTTTTAAAGATCATCATTTTAGAATTTAAAAATACAGCAAATACAAGCGGAAGCGGAATTAAAACAACCAACGTTAAAATGGTATAAATAAAACTGTTATAAATTGCTCTGTAAAAATGGGTGTTAAACAGCTTCTCATAGTTTCTTAAACCTATATATTTTGTTGCACCCGGCAGCACTTCCTGAAAACTCATTTGAATGGTAGATAGTACCGGATAGGCAAAGAACACGAAGAATGTAATTAGAAAAGGAAGCACAAATACGTAAGGCGCGATCGTTTTGGAGTATAAAAAGCTCGTTCGCTTCGGCGCATTGGCCTTTGCTGTTGTTACAGACATCTGCTGGTCCACCTCATTTCCTCCCTTCTTTAAAGAATCACTAGCCAGGCTCGATGCATGGCTAGTGATCTTTACTCCATCTTCAATTATTGATTGCGGACTTCGTCTGCAACTTCTTTTAACACCTTAGCTGGATCTTCCAGATCGTTAATGATTTTAAACTCTGCTGTACGTTTTACTGCATCGATAACAGCTGGCGTTTTCTCACCGATATTCACCGGCTTAATCTCGTCTTTCACTGTGTTCAACGTATCGAAGATATTGTCTCCGAAGTAATCCGTGAATTTGTTTTTCTCTTTCAAAGCTGGATCGTTCCATACATCGGAGCGAATGGGGTCAAATCCAAGCTGCTTCCAAATTTCGATAGCGCCTTCTTTGGAAAGCTTCGCATAAGCCAAGAATTGCTTCGTTACATCTTGTACTTTAGATTGTTGAGTCACAACGGTACCTGTTCCGCCCATACCTGCGGAGCGTGCGCCGCCTGGTTCCCAAGCTGGCATAGGTCTGATGATGATTTTGCCTTTCAGGTCAGGCATATAGTCTGTGAAACGACCCATGTACCACATTGGCATCCAGATGGAAGCGGCACCGCCCTTGTTCATGAAGGCATAGTACTCTTCCGCATGGTGGAAGCCGCCTGGAGCAGGAACTGCAATTTTCTCTTTCACCAGATTTTGCAGATAAGTCATTGTTTTAATGTTCTTCTCGTTATCAAGCGTTACGCTTCCGTCTTTGCCCAATAGGTCTGAATCCTGCTGTGCAATAAGCGGCCACATGGACCATTGTTCGGTTGCTTCAACTGTTGTCATTGGGATGCCTGTTTTTTCAAGCACCGTCTTACCTGCTGTTTTGAAGTCATCCCATGTTTTGATATTATCCGGATTCACCCCGGCTTTATCTAAAATCTCTTTATTATAGTAGATAACAGAAGCGCCTACATGGTAGTCAATACCGTAGTATTTGCCGTCCTTTGCATAAATGTCGAGGCGGGATTTTACGAGATTATTGATTTCCGGCTCGATAATATCATTTAGCGGAGCCAGCTGAGGCGTTCCTTTTAAGTAGTTGGCGAATTTTGTGATTTCGATATCGGCCATGTCAGGTGCACCAACACCGGTTTGCAGCGCTACAAGCAATTTGTTATGTAAATCATCATATGGATATACGTTACCTTCGAATTCGATGGGCTTATCTGGATGTAATTTGTTCCACTTTTCGGCCATTCCTTGATAATACTTGGAGTGAAGCTCCTGGAAAGTCCAGAAAACGATTTTGGTAGGTTTGCCAGCCGCCGTAGTACCCGCTGTTGCACTTGGGCTGTTTGTTTCAGCTGGAGAACTTGCCGCAGGTTTGCTGTCAGATTTACTGCAAGCAGTAAGCGCTAACATAGAAGCCATAGCGACGGTTAATACTTTAAATGTCGTGTTACGCATTGATTTTTCCCCCAATCAATTTTCGTTTTACTTTATAACAATCGTTTTAGATTTGTCTAAAACAATTTATATTCGTATGATACATCCCTATCCAACCTTTGTCAATACCAATTATGAATGCGCTTTATCAAGCGTTTATTCCTTAGGTTAATAAATGTAAGCGCTTCATATGTCGTTGACAATTAATTCTATCCTATGGTTTTATTATAGCATATACTAAGATAAACAGTTTTTTATAAGTTTTGTTTTATTATTACATAAATAAAGAAAAGGGTGGTTTTACAATGAGACCAAGATTGCGGGCACTTTCTTTCATCAAAGGCTCAAACAAAGATATCAAACTGAAGTTGACTGCCTCATTCTACTCCAAACGTAAGCTATCGAGCTTAAGCAGTAAACTCTTTCTATCCTTTTTCACAAGCATTCTCGTGTTCACACTCACGGTCGGTATGCTCTCTTATTTCTTCTCCAAAAGTATTCTTCAAAAGCAAATGGAAAACAACTCGTCACAAACTGTTGTGCAGCTGGGGCAAAAGCTTGATTATTATTTCAGCATCTACAATAGTCTTAGCAGACAAGTCCTGCAGGATCGAAACATGGAAACCGCTTTGTTGAATATGAAAAAAGAACCTCTAACCTCCTTTGCATACAGGGACAACCAGTCTAAGGTGAAGAGCTTTTTGAATTCCATTGCTATTGCGGAACCCTCCATCCAAGGCATACATATTATCGGCAGCGATGGGGTCGACCTGCGAGTATCTGACAGAATGTTTAATGACGAGAGCATTGCTCAAACCGAATGGTTTAAAGCTTTGCAGAAAGGCGGTCTGAAGCCTACTTGGCTTCCTACTCGTCAAGATGGTTATTCACGCGTCACCAAAACCTATACGTCCAGTTTTGCCATGGGCCGTCAGATGAATGGCTTACAATCAGCCGAACAGCTGGGCTACCTGGTTATTGAAATCAAAGCCGACAGCCTTAAGGATCAGTTATCTGGATTATCCGAAGACAGCAGCATATACGTACTCGACGACAGTCAGCATATTGTATATCAAGATGGAGGCGATTACGGACAAGCCTATCACTTTGCATTCCCAGATAACGTAGAGAATAGCACGAACACAACCTTCTACTCCGACGACCACAACTACTTGGTGACTTCGTACAAATCTCCCATCACCCACTGGTCGATTGTGAGAGAGGTGCCGGTTTCCGTGATTGTAAGCGAAACGTCTACGATTCTTTCTGTTACTTTAATCATGTCAGGTCTATCCTTCCTTGCCGCCCTTCTCGTTGGATTGTATGTTGTTCGTATGATCAGCAAGCCATTATCCAAGATGAGCATGTTTATGAAAGAAGGCGCTCAGGGTAATCTGAACGTTCGCACCCATTTTCGCAAGGACGATGAAATCGGTGAGCTCGGACGTTCCTTCGATACCATGATGGAGAACATGACCGCCCTAGTCAAACAGACAGACGGATCCGCTTCTCATGTTCTTCAAGTAGCCGATAAGCTGCTCTCTCTTTCCGAAGCAACCAACCGTTCTACGAAAGAGATCGCCGCAGCTAGTGAAGAAATCTCTGCTGGATCGAATGTGCTCTCCTCGGAAGCGGAGAAAGTCAGTGAATTTACCGATCATTTCAGCAAGCGTCTTCAGGATTTTGCCAAGGCCAATGAAGTCTTAGAACACTCTGCCTTACATGTAAAGCATTCTAGTGATAAAGGCTCATCCTATCTATCCGAGCTTTCCATTCAAACAAGGCAGACCGAAGCCATGAACCGCTCCATGAATCAAAAATTTATTGATTTTCAAACCAGCACGCAATCCATTCAAAAAATTCTAATTCTAATGAAAAACCTGACCTCACAAACAAATATCTTATCACTTAATGCCTCTATTGAAGCTGCCAGAGCAGGAGCGGCCGGAAAAGGGTTTAACGTCATTGCCGATGAAATTCGTCAACTGGCCGAGCAATCCAAGCAGTCTATTGAAATCGTATCCGCGACGATTCTGCAGCTGCAAGCGAGTGTAACGGACATTGTGAACGAGCAGCAAGCCTCATCTGTATTATTTGAGAATCAGATTGAGCAGGTACGCAAAACCGATGAAATATTTAATGAGGTTAATAACGATATGGAGGAGTTTATTCAGCAGCTTCAGACGGTTTCGACCACCTTACATACGTTTATTCAATCCCAGCAGACGTTGTCCGACTCTATTCACAACGTAAGCGCTGTAGCCCAGCAGTCCTTCGCTTCATCCAATCTTGTTGCCAACATGACACAAAAACAAGCGGAGGCCAGCTATGAAACCGTTGACTACTCGCAGCAATTAGATCAATTAGCCAAGCAGCTGTCTGCCTCGCTGAAGCAATTCCAAATTCAAATTAACAAGGGATAATGAGACCGGCCCCCTCTTACATGGCAGCATCTAAGCAATATAAGCAGAGATTGTATGCCCGTGCTTACCGATTACTAGGTATACAATCTCTTTTAGATTAGAAATATATAAAATAAATAATTTACACGAAAATTACCAGCAAAATCCCATCCATATATAACCAAGAAATCGAATTCAAAGAAGGATCTCTACCTTTATTTTAAATTTTTTATGATAACTTTCACATTTTTCGCGATTTAGGGCTATTATTTTTGTAATTTTACGTATATCATTTATGATAAGTTTAAAATAAAAAGGAGATCGTTTCTTATGATCTATATTAAAGAACTCCGTTCTGGTTTAAATATATTTAAAGCATTAAGCTCAGAAATACGTATTGAGATCTTAGAACTCCTGGCAAAGAACCAAAGCTTAAATCTGAATGATCTTGCCGGCAAGCTGAACTTGACCAACGGCGCTATCACTATGCATATAAAAAGCTCGAAGAAAGCGGCTTGATTGAAATCAACACCGCGGTAGGCAAACACGGTATTCAGAAAATTTGCTATTTGAACGAAGAAAAGCTGATGGTTGATTTGCGAAGCAAAGAGACGGAGAACCTCTATGAGGTGAACATCAAGGTTGGCCACTACAGCAACTATCAGGCTCTTCCTACCTGCGGCCTTGCGACAAAGGACAGCATAGTCGGCGATTTTGACGACCCGCGCTACTTTGCAGACCCGCAGAGAATTGATTCACAAATCATTTGGCTTTCTGAGGGCTTCCTTGAATACCGAATTCCCAATTACTTGAAACCGAATCAGAGCTTTAAGGAGATTCAATTCTCCATGGAACTGAGCTCGGAAGCTCCTGGGTTTTGCAGTAATTACCCCTCTGATATTTACTTTTCCATCAATGACAAAGAACTAGGCTACTGGACCAGTCCTGGGGATTTCGGCGATACACGCGGTACCTTTAATCCCGATTGGTGGCCGCCGCATTTAAATCAATACGGTGTCCTTAAGTTGATACGGGTGAATGAAGAGGGCAGCTTTATCGATGGCTGCCGCATCTCCGACGTCACACTTGCCGATATAAACCTGGATTACAAAAGCGAAATCAATTTCAAAATGGCCGTTGACGATAGATCCAAAAATAAACGCGGGCTGACCATTTATGGTCAAAACTTCGGGAACTATAATCAGGACCTCCTCGTACGAGTCCTGTATACGGATTTTGAAGAATAAGGATTCATGGATGATAGCAAAAAGAGCCGTAAGGGATATTTCCCTCGGCTCTTTTTGATGTAAGGCACGGATTCCTTTGGCTATTTCTACTCAAATTCTGGGGCTTTTCTCCATTCTCCTACTATAGGCATCGTTACTATGATACGGTCCAGAATCCCAAATCCTGCATAATATGTTCGATCCCATTCTCGCGCGCTATGCTGCACATACATTTCATGATACGAGAACAATATATAATTCTTACTTCTCACAAACATCTGCTGGGAATTGTCCATGTTACTCGATACAGGTAGATACCTTGAACGTATCCACTTTTCAAAATCCTCGGAATTGGGATTTGTCCAAATCAAGAGCAGCAGTACAACAGCCAATAGAAAGGCAAAAACTCTCATAAGGAAGGCTCCTTTCCATCATGACTTGTACTCTACCATATGTATGGTGTGTATAAATCATGATTAAGGAAAGCGAGTCCTGCCAATCCCAATTGAGTTATGACTACGCCTTAGCTGCCAACTCTTCAATGAGATCCGAGGTCCACACGTGAGTACCTGTCATATCGGAATTGACAGCCTTCATCATGGCCAAAGCAATATGCTTCGCCTCAATAGCCCGATATTGGCGCATCCCCCCGATCATAAGCGGCTCTACGAGCCGCATTACAGCAGCAGCAAGTTTCTCACCGGAACGGTTCTCGATTCGTTGTCCAAGAATCAGTGATGGTCGCAAAATGTGGAGCGTACGCAGGTTTAGCTGCCGAAGCCCCTGCTCGACATCCCCCTTGACCCGACTGTAGAAGAACATCGACTTCGGATCAGCCCCCATGGCTGAGACAATGGCATATGCAGCCGCGCCGTACTGCTTCGCCAAGTTCCCCAGCTCCAGGGGATACTCATGGTCGACCTTGCGGAATTGTTCTTGACTTCCTGCCTTCTTGATCGTTGTTCCTAGTGCGCAAAACACATGAGCTCCCTGCATATTTTCACAAGAGATGCAGTCTTCCAGATGCTCGTAATCCACGATGATTTCCCTGAGTTTATCGTTCTTACTCCCGGTAGAGGTCCTGACCAGAGTAATTACCTTCTCGTAGTTACCGCTGCTAAGCAGCAGTCCGGTCAATTCTCGGCCGACCAAGCCCGATGCCCCAGCAATAATTGCCGTATGTCCCAACCTGGATACCTCCCTCTTACACTTCCCAGTCCTCACGCAGCTCTTGATAGACCGCGATCACATATGCCGCTTTGTCCGGATACTGTTCATGATCAAGCCCCAATTTATGAGCAAAATGTGCGGCAATCGGAGCGCTCAGCTCTTGAAGCTTGGCTTCATGAAGATTCGGCAGCCGTTCCGCCCATGCATGTAGTAAGCTCCAGTCCTCAGAAGTTACAGCACGCTTTTGAATATCATCCAACAACACATGCGGGATGCTGCCGCTCCGTTTGGCAATAGCCCGATCAATTCGTTTCCTTCGTTTTAAGCGTTCCTTGCGCGTCTCCATTACAACCATCGTACCTGCAACCATATCCCCGATTCGCTTATCGCGTGAACTAAGCAGTATCGTGACTGCTCCCAGAAAATAGCCGCTGGGCAGCATATCCAGTAAGCGGAACAAGTTACGAATCACGATGGACAGCACAGTAGCTGACTGCCCGTTATTTTGAAGCACACGAACCCCTATGATCCTTTTGCCCGGTGTCTGCCCGCCCATGAAAGCTTCCGTACCGATCAAATACCCTAAATTTAACAAGAGAAAAAAGATAATGATCAAAGCTAGCACATAATCTCCCATATCGAAGGACCAACTACCTTGGAGCAAACGGCCGACTCCGACTGTAAATAGCACGAGAAGAAAGTTTACAACCGTCAGAATAAAGCCGTCGACCAAATGAGCTAGCGCCCGGCTGCCGAGCCCAGCGGTTTGAAACTGCAGCTGAACCTGCTCAGGCGTAACGATCATCAGTTCTTTATCCGTGGACCCATTCATAGCATCTCCTCGCAATTCCAAAATTATGGTAAACTGTAAACTGATAAAAGCTAAAGGGGGTAAGCATGGAACTAACACGTTTTATTAAGGAAAACAAATCGATGTGGACGGAGCTCGAACAGCAGCTGGAGCTGTTGGATAAACGAAGCGGCAAGCTGCAATCCGGCCATTTGGACCGTTTCACCGAATTGTACAAAACGGTATCCTCACATCTGTCAGCCATGCAGACCTACAGCCCGGCGGATGAAACGACCGTATACTTGAACCATCTCGTATCCCGCGCTCACAATGCGATGTATAAGGAAAATAACAAAAGCGGCACGCAGCTTAAAACGTTTTTTCTGCACCATTTCCCACTCCTCATTCAGGCGAGAGGCTGGTTTGTTGTCGCAGCGCTGCTCTTATTTATTCTTGGTGGTCTGCTAGGCTTTCTCTCCGTCCGTCAGGACCGTTAAACATTCACTTTATCATGCCCGGTCAAATGGCTGACCAAATTGATCCTTCCAAGACTGCTGATCCGCGGGGCGATCTGCATAGTCCGCTGATTTCGACAGCCATAATGACCAATAATATTCGCGTAGCGGTCATGGCTTTTATCAGCGGGGTCACCCTAGGCTTCGGCACTGCTTATCTGATGATCAGCAACGGACTCATTGTTGGAGCTCTAGCTGCGGTATTCATGCAATCCGGCAAAAGCTATGTATTCTGGGCCTACATTCTGCCTCACGGTATTATCGAGCTGAGCGCCATCTTCATCGCGGGAGGAGCTGGACTGTACATGGGCTACCGCTTCTTCGTACCGGGCCCGTTTCCCCGCAGAGCGAGGTTCCTGGAGTCGGCCAAAGAATCAGCTCAGCTGCTGATCGGAACGGTTCCTTTGTTCGTGATCGCAGGAATTATTGAAGGCTATATCACACCTTCGACACTCTCCCTGGAAGTTAAATACTTGATTGCAGGGGGAACCCTGGTCATCCTGGCCCTCTATTACATGTACGGTGCCCGGAATGTAAAACAAAAGAATCGAAACCACTCTGCTATAAAGCATCCTTCGACTTAAGCTCTAAGTAGGCATTAACCGCAGACAACGTTAACTGGTCGGCAGGGACATCCATAACAGGGATGCCTTGACCGGCCATTTGCGCTGTATACTGATGCCGATCCAGGGCAAATTTGTGGGCAACACTTTGGATGTAGGCTTCTCTGCTGGTTTCAACCTGCACCCGAGCCCACTCATGCAGCAGCGGATCGCTAAGAGATAGCATCAGTACATAGTGCGCTCTACGAAGCCGGTGTGTATAAGGAAGCAGCTCCTTGTTGTACAAATAGCTCTCCATATCGGAGAACAGAACAACCAGGGATCTTTTTTTCAAATACTTCATCAAGTGATTCATCGCGATCGAATAGGAAGATTCTACAAAGTCCGCTTTCAGGTCATAGACGGCCCGCGTAAGCTCATGCAGATGCGGCAGCCCCTGCCAGGCGGAACATAAACCTTCATTCGACTGGAGAAAGCCAGTAAAGCCACTTGATCCCCTTGCTTCAGGGCAACTGCAGCCAGGGTCAAAGCTGCTTCCAGCGTTCGATCCAATTTGATCTGACCGTCCAGTTCAATCCCCATCTGTCTGCCGCAATCAAGCAAAATCGTGACGATTTTTCCTTTTTCCGGCTGAAATAAATTCGTCATAAGCTTGGCTGCGCGAGCAGATGCTTTCCAGTTCAAATGCCGCACATCGTCCCCTTGCACATAATCCCGAATATAGTGGAACTCTGATCCGCTAGTCTGCTTCCTCGCAATGCGGTGGCCGTCCAGAATCAAGGTATTCTGTACAGCTCCTAGGACCCCTCTGACCTGAGATAAATCCGGGTAAATGTCAACCCAATCGGATAGCTCCAGCTTCACTTGCTTCTTCCATAGCTGAAGTCCCCCCCAGTAGCGGAGATATATGCTTTTAAATTCGTATCGGCCTCGTTCCAAAGCCATCGTTGTATAAAAAAATGAAGCTTTACTCCCTTCCATCCGTCCGCTAAGCCGGTTAAGCACTGCACTGAAGGGCGCCGGTACATCGTCCCTAAGCTCAACATATCCAGACTGAGGCTCACTAGTGCTCAACTCAATGCTTACTTCAAAGCCCTGCCTCACATCCGCTTGATCGGGTATATGCCTAGTCACACTCCAAACCTGCCTCTTCGGAAGCAGCAGGACATCCACAACACTTAAGACGAGCAATAGCGCATTGCAGCTCAGGAATACAGGAAGCCCTTGCCCAAACACCGCTCCAATCAACGTAAGTATTGCTCCAATTGCAGCAAGCACGATCATTCGCTGAGTAGGTACAACAAATTCCTGCAGGAAGAACCTACCTGGGAACGGGAATAGAACCGAGCGTTTCTTGGATGATGTGGTCACTGGTTCCCCCTCCAATTCCGTCTGAGGCGTCAAAATCAGCCTGTGCCGCAGCGTCGGCCGCGCGACCATTTTGATATCGTCAGGTGTTACATAGCTTCTTCCTTCCAACAGCGCCCATGCCTTGCTGGCCATAAGCAGCGCAATGCCTGCACGAGGACTTGCCCCGAGCTGCACCTTTCTGGACTCGCGGGTTTTTCGAACGATGGTTGCCATGTAGGTATAAAGGGAATCCTCCACGACAACATCGGCAAGCTGCCTTTGCAGCTCATGCATTCGCCCGGCATTCATAACGGCTTCTAGCGAAAGCTCCTTCTCTTTAAAAAAAGGCGTATGCTGGCGGAGAATCTCGACTTCCGCTTCTTCTCCCGGATAATCCAGCACAAGCTTGAATAGGAACCGGTCCAGCTGCGCCTCTGGCAGCGGATACGTTCCTTCGTATTCGACCGGGTTCTGCGTCGCAATCACGAAGAACGGCTCCGGAAGCGGATAGGTCGTTCCTTGTATCGTGACCTGCCGCTCCTCCATCGCTTCCAGCAGCGCAGCTTGCGTCTTAGGACCGGAACGGTTAATCTCATCGGCAAGAAGCACGTTCGTAAAGATAGGTCCTTGAATCGTAGAAAATTTACTGTCGTGCATATGATAAATCACGCTGCCGGTAATATCCCCGGGCATTAGATCAGGGGTAAATTGAATCCGACGGAAGTCCCCTCCCGAAAGAGCTGCGAGTGTACGCGCCATCTTCGTCTTCCCCAGCCCCGGCACGCCTTCCAAAAGGACATGCCCTCCGGCAAGCATCGCAGCCGCCAGCAGTCTGATGTTCAGCTTCTGCCCATACAGTCGCTGCTCCATCGCTTCTATTAGTTCTATCATTCCGCTCACTCCTTCTCCAAGTAGGCGATGATCTCGCCCATGTCGCGCGTCCGCGTAACGAACTCGCGGACGCTCGTTCTCGCGCCCCGCTTCGCCGGGGGCGCTGCCGCGATGCCGCCGCCGTCAGCCGGCGGCTCACTGCCGAGCAGGCGCGCCAGCCGCGCCGCCTGCTCCTCAGGCCAGCGGGCGCGTGCTGCCGCAAGCGCCTGCTCAGTACTTGCGCTGGGGCTTAGCCCCCAGCGCCGGTGCAGCAGCTGCCGCAGATGCAGCTGCTGGTGCCTCAGCGCCTCGTCGCGATAGCCGAGGCGCTCGTACCAGGCGGCGACGGCCCGCAGGGTCTCGTCGCCGCGCCGCACCGTCCACGCCCGCGGCGTGTGGACGGGGCCAAAGCGCTTGCCGCGCAGCCAGAGCCACAGCAGCAGCGCGATGCCAAGCTGCGCGCTGGCGAGCACCAGCCACGCGGGGTAGATGGCCAGCAGCCCAGGCTTCGTCCCGTAGCCGTGATGGGTCTCGTCGACCCACACGGCGCTCCAGGACTTCGTGAACTGCGGCCACAACAACTCAAAATGGGAGTGCTCCAGCACCTTCCCATTGAACAGCCACTCCGGCGTCAGCATGACCGTCATGCTGCCTGCGCCGATCTGCATGCGGCTGGCGAGCGTGCCGCTCCCGTCAGAGAACAGCACCGTGCCGCCGCTGCCCGGTTTGATCCGGTATGAGGTAGCCACCTCACCGGTCAAATTCTCTCCATCTGCGTCCATTCCTAATTTGATGGAGTGCACGGCGGGAACCGACGCTTCCTCTCTGTCGAACAAAGCGGCCACTCCCGCTTCTCCCTCATCATCATCTGCATGGATATCTGCACTTGAACTTGCATCTTTACTTACATTCGATTTGACTCTATCATCCGTATTTGCACTTGAAACGGAATCTGCAGTTGCATTTGCATTTGCATTTGTATCTTCACTTTCACTCGACTTCGCACGCATTTTCGTATTCGCACTATCATTCGCATTGTCATTCGCATTATCATTCGCATTATCATTCGCATTATCATTCGAACTATCGTTCGCATTGTCGTTCGCACTATCATTCGCACTATCACTTGAGCTCGCATCAGTATCTTTATCTGTTTCTGCAGTTCCATCCGCATCCACATCTGCTCCCAAACCCGCATCGCCTTCTACACGCTCAACCTCAAACTCATGCCAAGCTTCGGGATGCTTCTGCAAAAGAATGAAGTCGTTTCCCTGCTCCACCCATTGCAGCACACGATCTTTTTCTGCTTTCGTGATGCCCTCAGGCTCTACGGCAACCAGCATCATACCGCTGCCCTCAGGCAGATAGTTCCAGTCCAGACGCCATTCCTTCACCTTCTGATGCTTACTTAGCAGCTCACGCCAAGCTTTTGTTCCGTCCCGGTCGGCAGAGAATGACAAGTAAGGAGGTTGATCGGGCAGGGATGGCCTGACAACGACATAACCCAGAACAAGAAATAATAGAGTGCTGAGGGCGAACCCCATATGCAGCTTATTCAGCCCTCTCATGTCCGAGGCCCTCCTCTCGTCCGATGACTTGAGCAATCTGCTGGTAGAACCGCGTAAATTGCTCCTCCGTCACCTCTTCCTTGCCATACCAGATTCGATCAAAGACAAGAGAGCTTTCTTGAAATACAGGAACCAGGGACGGCTCCTTCTCTTCCAGCTCGTCCCTATACTCCCAGTTCGTCTTCCACTTTTCCACACGGAGCGCCTTTCCAGCCTCCAAATAAAACAAGAGGGAGAGATACGTGTAACGGACGCCCTCCCTCCATTGGCGGGTTAAACGGCTTGCATCAGCCTGCCTCCAGTACTCATTGTAAGACCTGCTTAGCTCGCCTGCCGGAAGATATGCGGTGCTGCGGACACGCTTTTGCCTAATGATTTGTTTGGAGAACCAGTATATCCCATACCCTGCAATGGCCAGCAGGACAATCATCACCGCATACGTAATGAAGTCCCCTGAGCCCTTCGGAAGATGAATGTCGGGCAAATATTTTCGGATCTTGTGCCATAGCGGCTTCAGCCAATCCCAGATCGATCCGTGCTCCTGCTGGTTATATACGGTATACTCCTTGTCTTGCAGAATTTGACTCAGTTGTTCTTTGTCCTCTGACACTTGTTGAACGGAGTTAGTCATGCTTTTTATCCGAATCCTCTCGCTGCTCATCTAGAGCAGGTTCCTTTTCACCAGCTGCTTTGTCAGCGCCATTCTCATTGTTCTTGGTTTCTTCAGCTTGCTGTTGATTCCCGTTACCTGCTTCACCCGCTTCTCTTTCATGGGGTAAATGATTAACCGGGTTAATGCTTTCAATACCATCCTTCCACTCACTGCCACTAAGGCCTTCCATTCCGTTTACTTGGTTATGTACCACACTTTCAATCATTGCCTCTAGACCCAGACCCTCGTTGCGAACCTTTAAATCAAAATAGCTAAGTGCATAAGGAAGCAGCCATAGAGGAGAAATGAGAATACTAAGCAAACTGCCCAGTAGTTGGGCAAATAACCCCGCTCCCAGCACTGCCGTTACTAGCAATTGAACCACTGTCAAAAACAGATATAAAATCACGACGAGTACGAAATACATCAGAAACAAGCGCCAGAACTGCTTTCTTGTCAATCTCCAGCTTTGTCCCAAGCCGATCAGATCTTCCCCGCTCGCCACTACTGCAAGATAATAACCCCAGCGAATGAAAAAATAAGAGAAGGTCAGCAAAAAGCCGATAAACAGCAAAATAAAGAAGATGATCATGGATGCAGCCGCTCCACCGCCGACAGAACCGTTAATCGACCCAGAAACGCCCGCTCCAAAAATAAAAGCGACAGCTAAAAGCATCATGACAATCACGAATCCAAAATAAATACCAACCATAATCATCAGGTTAATGACAGTACTGCCTACCATAGGCCAAAACCTGCGGAACGATTTCTTCAGCAGTCCTCCCACACCTGGAACCTCTTCACCGAATAATTCCGCTCTAATTAGATGTATGGTGGAAGCCACCGAAGCCGGCATGAGACCCAGTAAAAAGATCGGAAGCAGCAAGAAAACGAAAAGCAGATTTTTGGCGATCTCTGCCGGCGAAGTAGCGTCTTGTAAAGATGAGCTCGACTGCAAAATGTCCTGCCAGGATGCCCCTTCGCGAATTTGATTCAGAATCGATGACGTCGTGAAAGCTGTTTCTTGATAAAGCAGCAAATTTTGCAGTAAATAATAAGGCCCGTATAAAATTAACATGATTAATGTTAGCTTCACAAAATGCTTACGGTATAGTTGGAAGCTTCTATCCAGTATCCTACCAATCCCCATTGGTTTTAAAGACAAATTCAACATGCAATTCCTCCTAAATTTGGAAATTTGACAGACTCTCTGCCTATTATACACGAATCACCCAGGAATCTGACCATATAAATGAAACAATTTTCAAGCCCGAAACGTCACCTTACGTTCTTACGTACTATGGGAAAAGAGGTTTCTGCAACCTGCAATGATTTTACAAAGGGGGAGTTTGGGATGGCTGTGATTGTGAGGAATCAAGTGACGGGTAAGAGGTATATCCTGATCGGAGCAGGCCTTGGAGTGAATCTTTCCAAAAGCCTAATCTAGTTGGAGGTATGCTGTCTTCACAAGATGAACATGGAAAGCTACCCGCCTCAGCGGTATGTGATGAAACCGGAACCATTGTTTGGTTCCCGACAGAGGAGCTTAAAGTGGTCTCTATAGAGGGGCAGGATATAAGTGATATCTTAAAAGAATTGCACGATGAGCCTGCGCCATCGCCAGAGGCTTCGTGCTTCCATGAAGCACCGCATCCGGAGGAGTCGTGTCCCGCATGCGGCGCGCTTCTTAAGCTTAGTGATATGGAGTGTCCGTCGTGCGGCATTGTGTTTCTACAAGAGATTAAAGAAAGTTCCGATAGTTAAATCCTTCAGCGAGAAAGCTGACGACCTCCAGACTACCTGCAGGTATACGAATTCTATTCAGCTAAAGCGACCCGATTTCTTCCGCCGGTCTTCGCTCTGTATAGAGCCTCATCCGCACGTGATACGATATGCTCCAGCAGTGTGCTACCTTCTATCATGCCGGCTTCCGAATATTCGGCAACGCCCAGACTGGCTGTGATCGAGACCTGAATTCCATCCTCTTCATAAGGATGATTGATTAGACGCAGCCTAATCTTTTCTGCAAGCTGCAGGCTTTGCTCTGCGTTTTTGTTCAACGCAAGCAAGATAAATTCTTCTCCTCCATATCTGGCCACAATCGTATGCTCATCGGCATACTGGCGAAGTAGCATGGCCACATGGCGAAGGACACGATCTCCTATCAAATGCCCCCGCGTATCATTAATTTTCTTGAAATGGTCGATATCCAGCAAAATCACCGAGCAGCAGTTCCCCGCGTTCACACACGCTCTCAACCGATCACTGCCTTCTAGCATGATATACCTGCGGTTGAAGACCTCCGTCAACTGGTCTACCATTGCTGAATGCTCGAGCAGCGTAATGGTGTCCTTCAATTTGCTTGCCATCGTATTATAAGTCTGGCAAAGCTGGCGAAGCTCAACAGGTGCGGTCCTGATCGCTTCCTGATTGATTTGATAACTATAGTTGCCGTTTTGGATGATTTTGGTTCCTTTCACGAGAAAGTGAATAGGCTTTTCGATCCTTGATGCCAACGTAACCGTCGCGGCAAAGCTCAAGACCAAGACAATTAGCATAATTAATATTTCCGTAATAAGAAGCTGATTCAAGTTCTCGAATACTTCTTCCTCCGTAATTTCTCCTACCACTGTCCAGGCACGACCGGAAGACCACTGGTATTGCCCGTATACGCGCTTTCCGTGAAAGCCTATATAAGCTTGATCTGATTGAGCATCGGCTCTAGCTCTGCGGAGTATTTCTGTATCCATCAGTTGATTGGCGTCGGATTTGTTCGGCCCTGACATCGTGACGATTTTCCCTTCACTGTCAAGAACGTATACCTCTCCCGTTTTTCCAAAGCTGAGCTGATTCATCAGCTTGTCCAACAGGTCCGTGCTGACCGTGCCCACTACCGCCCCCGCGAACTGACCGTATGAGTCGAGTACTGGAGCCGTGAACGTGATGATGAAATTACCTGACTGTTTGGAGGTCAAAATGCTGGAGATAAACTTTTTTTTGTCACGTGCAGCCTGAAAATAAGATCTGTCCCCCAGAAACATACCTGTATTAGGATCTTTCGAAGACCTGTAATATCCATCAACATCTACAAAGAAAAGAAGATCAAAGTCCGATTGGATTCGGCCATACGCTTCAAAATCGGATGTAAGCAGATCGATACGATGTTGGACAGCATTGTCAGATAAGGCAAATCGCTTAATTGTATCCATCCGTTCCTGACTCCACCGTTCGATATACAGGCTTTGAATAGACACGACCTGCTTCAACTGTTCTCTGGTCTCTAGCAGTCTGTCGGCTTTTCCATTTATGTAGAACGATACAATAATCGCAAGGCCTAATCCTATGATGATAAGACCAACCCAGAAGCGGAATCGTTGTTTAATGGTCTGGTTGGAGAAATATGAAGATAGCAGCTTCATGAGAGCGTTTGACCCCTCTTTATCTATAATTCATTTATTATAACTCATTTGAAGTGAGTCAAGAAAGGACAGCACCTCCTATTTTTCGACAAAAATAGAGACTTTCCTTAGGAAAGTCCCTGTTTGTTGATTACATATCGCTTGGAATAAACGCCTTACTTGCTTAAACACCAATCCACGCATGAAGCCAATACCTGTAATAGTCCTGCGTCCAACAGCCCTTCCTCCGTATGAGCAGGTGTGAAGCACACGACACGGCCCTCTCCGGCTTCATGCCGCCAACCAGCTATCGATTCCCCATCCTTGGAAGCCGACAATAAGAATACGTCTGTCCGGCTGCGGTCACAGTGCACGAAATAATGCTCATCCATAATGGCAAATGCAGCTTGGTCCGCCGGTTTGCCTCCCAATAATTCCGTATAGGATACGAGGCTATGCTTCTCAGGATGATATTCGAAATACCCCCGCAGCATACCTACATAAGCACCGTCAGGTGAGTAGGAAGCCAGCCCCGAATGCCAACCCAGCCAGGCTCCTCCCTGCTCGACATATTGTACGATAGCCGCTTCCGTCTCTTCGTTCATCCATCTATGTACGACCTCGTCCTGGGGGTTCAGTCGATCTTCTTTGAAAAAAACAACAGCATCCGGCTTGCTCTCCATCGCTGCTTGCAGCTGATCTTCACTGAGATATTCGATCTCGACCGAACGCTCGTCAAGCTGCTTCTGCAGAGCGGTCTCGAGCGAGCGTTGGATAGGCTCTACCGGATGATAAAAATCTCCGACGATCGCAATAATCCGCTTCATAGCATCCCTTCTCCCTTCACTTCATTATGACCCTCTAAATGCCCCTCTTAAAGAGGCATCGCTTCCCCTGTATGATCCACAAACACCTGATCATGGGCAGGAACGACCTTCCTGTCCATCAGGTCCAGTATTCCCTTAGCCGCAGCATAAGGATCTCCCGGAGCAGCTGCTCCGCCCATATCTGTTTGAATCCAGCCCGGATGCACCGCATACACCTGTACACCTTCAGCTTGGAGACTACGTTTGATCTGCAGCGAGAAATAATTCAATGCAGCCTTGGTCAACGCATACGGATAATCGCCGCCATAAGCACCGGCTGTACTGCCCGCTTCTGAGCTAATATTGATGAAGGACGATTTGCTGTCTTTAACTAGCAGCGGCAAAAAATGCTTGGCCACAAGCATCGGCCCGAACAGATTCACGGCAAATGAATCGGTTACATCTGATAATGCAAGCTGCTCAATCGGCACTGATCTTCCGAGCAAAACAGCCGCATTGTTGATAATAGCATGCAGACTGACTCCCTCTTCCTTAAGCACTTGAGCCGCGGCTGCAACGGATTCCTCACTAGTGACATCCAGAGCTACCGGCTTTATCCGCGCAGAATTCTCCTTTTGAAGCTCCTGCAGCTGCCCGGCAGCAAGCGGATCCCGTGCTCCCGCATAAACCGTATATCCCCGCTCCACAGCCAGCTTGGCTAACGCAAAGCCTAGACCGCGGTTAGCACCTGTTATGAAGATATTCATGTCCTGCCTCCTCGTGACTAACCTTTTTCATCTCTTTATTCTACTCTGCAAGTTCTCTGTATCCCGCTTTCCGCCAATTTACCGCGACGCTTTATTTCTTATCGTTCTCAAGCAGCTCAATCATGAGCTTTAATTGCGGAACCGTATCCAGGTAAGCGTATCTTCCTCCTGTATACTCACCCTTTTGCAGCAGCGGCATTTGATGCTTTTCCAATACTGCGATTTTTTCTTTCATGCCGTCAATGATAAACGCGATATGATGAAATCCTTCCCCGTCACGGTCCAAGCAATCCCGCCATACGCTGGGTTTTTCATCAGGTTCAATCAGTTCAAGCTGAAGGGAGCCCATATCAAAAAAGCAAGCTTACATCTGGCTTCCGTTGGCTGACCGTTGTACTCCGTTTGCGCAACATCCACCGTATCGGTCCAAAACCACTGTGGCTTATCTACACCGAAAAAATCAGCATAAACTTGACTTGTTTGTTCAATGTCATTCACAAGCAGTCCGATTTGCGCAATTACTTTCGTGCCTAATAGGTTTTTATCCATTGGAAATCTTCCTCTCTAAAAATGAATGTTATGTATTCGTTAAGAATCCGCCATTTAGGCAAAGATCCAATAACAACAGGTTTAGCCTTGCTTTGCTTATATAAACCTCGTCATTAAATAATGCGCTTTCATATGTTATGAACACGTGTTTATTTTAGAATAAAAGAAAAATCAGAGTTTCTTACAAGATTCTCTGACTATCAATTGAGATTGAATCATGACTTTATTAAAATCTTTAGCGCCCTGCTCAATGTTGTTAATAAGAAGCTCCGTCAGCTTGAGCATCATACATTCAAAGTCCATGCGGAAAGTCGTAAGACTCGGCTGAAAACGAGCGCTGAAAGCGTGGTCGTCGAATCCGATCACCGAGATATCGTCCGGAACGGAGATCCCCTCTTCCTGCAAAGCACGAATCACTCCGAATGCTACGCTGTCGTTCGCTGCAATAAGGGCTGTAGGTAACTGATCACGTCCACAGGACCCCAAAAGACTCTTCACCGCCTGATAGCCGCTGGTTTCATTGAAATCTCCCGCCAGCACCCAGTCTCTCACAATCTCGAGTTTGTTCCGGCTCATTGCGTTCACGAAAGCCTCGTACTTGGACGGCCCCCCGTATCGCTTCATATCCCCATTAACAATTCCAATCTTGCTATGGTTTAAACTGACCAAATAATCTACAGCCGCATTAATGCTATGCTCATTATCAAAATTAACAACAATCCGGTTCGGCTCATTGCGCCCAGGTAAATTTTGGTCTACAATAGCAACCATGTATCCTTCCGTAACGAGTTCTTCAATGAAAGGCTCATAATTCGCAGCACCGATAAAGATGCCGCCGTCGACACGTCTTTGCAAGTAGGTTTCTTTAATGCGGCTCACTTGCTTGGGATCCTTCGAATCGCGAATGATATGAGTTAACACGTAATAGCCGAAGGATGACGCATATTCAATGATGCTCGCAATCATTAGATTGCTTAGCATGTCACCAGATACGTGTCCAGCATCGATAAAGAATAGACCGATTGTTTTCGTCTTCTTCCCCGCTAGCACCTGTGCAGACAGGTTCGGAACATAATTATACTGTTCAATGACTTTCATGACCTTCGCACGCGTCTTCTCCGGTACGTTCGAGTAATTATTGATGACCCGGCTAACCGTGCTCCGTGACACCCCAGCCAGTCTGGCAATTTCTTCGCTATTGGTTTCCGTCTTCTTCAAAATAATTAGCCCCACTTTCCGTGAACACGCGTTTACAACCTCAATTATACGTCCCTTTTTCCATAAGTGTCAACGAGATTTCATTGAAAATCACTGGGATTTGGCTTATGCTAGCTTGTATTATACATCAAGGAGCCAACAACAATGGATTTTCCAACCTTGCACATGCTGATCTTTTTACTCGTCGCCGGATTTCTGGCTGCCTTTATCGATTCTGTGGTAGGAGGCGGAGGACTCATCTCGCTTCCCGCTCTGCTATTCGCCGGATTACCGCCCGTATTTGGGCTAGGGACTAATAAGCTGGGAGGCACCATGTCCTCGTTAACCAGTACGGGGTCTTTTCTCATGTCCAAAAAGATCAGCGCGCGTCTTGCCCTGTCCCTATTTCCTCTTTCGTTTGGAGGCGCTGTGCTTGGAACCTATACCGTCAAGCAGATTCCTTCCGACTTTTTAAAGCCTCTTGTCGTGGGTATGCTGATCGTAGTTACCATTTATACGCTTCTGAAAAAAAACTGGGGAGTTACCTCTACGTTTACGGGATTAACCCCTAAGACGACAGCCCTACTCATTGCGGGGGCTTTCTGCATTGGTTTTTATGACGGATTCTTTGGACCGGGGGCAGGTTCTTTCCTGATCTTCCTATTTCTTATGGTCGGCTTCGATTTTGTCGGCGCATCCGCTAATGCCAAAGTTCTTAATTTAGCCAGCAATGTGGCAAGTCTTGGAACCTTTTTCCTGATGAAATCCGTCAATATCTACTACGGGCTCCCGATGGGAGCCGCGATGATCGCCGGTGCGCTGGTCGGATCACAAGTCGCCATTCGTAAAGGCAGCACCTTTGTCAAACCGCTATTCATCCTTGTAACTTTACTACTTGTAGGCAAACAGGTCTGGTCGCTGCTGACGCATGCGTAAATGTTCCGTTATAGGGAGGATGAAATGCAAATTCGTTATCTGTTGGTTTTGGGAATGGGTCTATCGCTTACCTTGTCGGGCTGTGACTTAACCGAATCTACTGCTGAAGCCCCTGTTGAACTTTCTACCGTATCACCTGCTGCACAAACCGCTTCCGTCAAGGAAGGAGTTCTTCATATCGAGCCTTCCGAGCTGTTTGCGGGGGATGCTGCGAAGTTTAAGCCCTTTATGGACACGGCAGGATCTGTGAAGCTGCAGTACACAGGGAATAAGAAATCGATTCAAACTTACGCCGAGATTTGGGAAAATGGAAGTAAGACCCAGACACTCGGTCCCTTTTCATCTTCATTGATGAATGAGAAAAGCACACCCGTTAGTGCTGAGTGGATTATATCTATGAAGGAAGTCAAGAAGGATGGCGAGCAAACGCAGGGAACGCACTATGCAGCCACAGTTGCTCTTGTTCATTCGAACGGTTCGTCGAGCATGGAGGTGGACGTGGACTCCTCGATTCACCACAAAATATCAGCGATGATTCCATCTCCTCCTGAATTAGACATTCCCGATGACGAGGATGCGCCCATCTGGGGGTTCCAGGCCACCGACGAGAGCTTTATGAAGAACGTGGATTTTACACCAGAGTCCTTGAAAAATGCCAAATGGGCCGTTGTATTCAAAGTCGGCATGATCGATTAGAAAGCAGCCCCTTACAATCCTGTTATCAGAGAAGAGGTACGAAGCAGAAATGAAAACGTTAGTGCTTACCGAAAAGCCAAGTGTAGCCAAGGAAATCGCTCGTGTACTCGGCTGCAATCAGAAGCAAAAGCACCACTTTGAGGGACCCAAGTACGTCGTGACATGGGCGCTGGGCCATCTGGTTACATTAGCCGAGCCCGACGATTATGATCCACGCTACAAAACGTGGAATTTGGAAGATCTACCGATCATCCCAGATCGCATGAAGCTTAAGGTCATTAAGGAAACCTCGCATCAATTCCGCGGAATCGAGCATCTGGCTAAGCGTCCCGATCTCTCCGAGCTCGTGATCGCCACCGATGCAGGGCGCGAGGGAGAGCTTGTCGCCCGCTGGATTATGGAGCTGATCCGCTGGAAAAAGCCGTTCAAGCGGCTCTGGATCTCCTCGCAGACGGATCAGGCCATCCGTGAGGGCTTTGCCAAGCTGAAGCCAGGCAGCGACTATAATCGGCTGTATCAATCAGCCGTATGCCGTTCAGAGGCCGACTGGCTCATCGGTCTCAATGTCACCAGGGCGCTGACCAGCAAGTTCGGCGCTTCTCTGTCTGCGGGACGCGTGCAGACGCCGACGCTCGCCATGATGATACGCAGGGAGGCCGAAATCCGCGAGTTCCGTCCCGTCGATTACTGGATGATCGAAGCCGATTTCGGATCGTTCCGCGCGCTATGGCGGGACCCGAAGAGCGGCGATACCCGCATCTTTGACCGAGATCGTGCCGAAGCGATCAAGGCCAAGCTGGAAGGTACTAAAGCCAAAGTAGCCGCTGTTCAGCAAACGGAGAAGCAAATTCCCCATCCGCTTGCTTATGATTTAACAGAGCTTCAGCGTGATGCGAACCGTAAGTTCGGCTTCTCCGCCAAGCAAACATCCAATGTGCTGCAGCGCCTCTACGAACAATACAAGATTGTGACTTACCCGCGGACGGATTCACGCCATTTAACCTCCGACATGGCTGCAACACTCCCTGCAAGGCTTAAAGGGGCAGCTATAGGACCTTACGCTCCGCTTGCGGCTCCTTTCCTGCGCAAGCCGCTGAACATCACCAAGCGAATTGTGGATGACAGCAAAGTCAGCGATCATCACGCTATCATCCCTACCGGTGAAGCCGTATCTTTGGCCGCATTAAGTGCGGATGAGCGCCGTTTGTATGACTTAATTGTCCGCAGGTTCCTGGCACTGTTCTACGGGCCTTGCCGATATGATGAAACGAAGCTTACCATTGACATCGCCGGTGAGAAGCTTTACGCCTCCGGTAAAGTGATCAAACAAGCTGGTTGGAAGGAAGTCTACGGAGCTAGCGACTTCTCCGACCCGGACCGTGAGGAGGCAGAAGCGGACGACGAGCCAACCCAGCTGCTGCCGCAGGTTAAAGCTGGAGACCCGCTGCCAGTCAAAGGCAGCCGGCAGCTTAACCGGCAAACAAAGCCGCCAGGAAGATACACCGAGGCCTCCCTGCTGTCACAGATGGAGAAGCACAATCTCGGGACCCCGGCAACGCGCGCCGATATTATCGAGAAGCTGGTGTCTTCCGATACCATCGAGCGTCAAGGCTCTCAGCTGCTGCCAACCGGCAAAGGAGCTCAGCTTATTGAATTAGCCTCCGAGGAGCTGCGCTCACCAGAGCTAACGGCCGAATGGGAGCAGGAATTAGAGCGGATTGCCAAAGGCAAGGGAAGCATGGAGCAATTCCTCAGCGGAATCCGCAAGAAGGCAGCCGAGCTGGTGAGCGAAGTAAAAATGAGCTCGGCCAATTACAAGCCGCATAACCTCACTCACAGCAAGTGCCCGGAATGCGGAGAATTCCTGCAAGAGATCAAAGGAAAACGCGGCAAATATTTGACTTGCTCGAGTCGGGAATGCTCCTATAGACGGGAGGCTGACGGACAGCTCAGCAACCGCCGATGCCCGCAATGTCACAAGAAGATGGAGATTCACACCGGAAAAGCAGGGAAATATTTTCAATGCCGTCCCTGCAATGTCGTGGAAAAGCTCGATACCGAATCGGGAGGCGGCGGTGGTAGTCGCCGTGCATCCGCCAAGGCCAACAAGCAGCTTATCCAGAAGTATTCGGATAATACAAGCGTAGGCAACAGCTTGGCTGATAAATTGCGGGCGGCCATGCAGCAAAACCAAGAATAGTGCAGCCAAGCCAAGACTAATGCAGCAAGCCATACACAACGCAGGCCTAACAGCAAGGCAATAGAGTATAGAACGCACAAAACGGTTTTAGCGACAGCAAATCTTAAACTGTGAGCACACTGTAAACACAAGACTGTCTTAGCCAAAGCAAGACTCAACAAGTAAGCCCCTGCCTATTAAAGCTCAATAGGCAGGGGCTTACTTGTTGCATTTTATATGTACAGTCCACCGCAGATCGTACCTAGGCGGTAGTCCTTGTTCCTTTGACAGCAAGCTCCAGCTCTTCTACGCTAGTGATCCCCAAGTTGATCAGCGCTTCTCCCGGCTCCATGTGAAGGCTAGCTAGAAGGCTCATGCTGGAATTAGGCACAAGGGAGCTTTTAAACTCATGGAACAGAACTGCGTTATAATGCTTCAAAACGGTCATAAATTCAACGGTCGGCGGAACGAATGTGCGTATTTCTGAAGCCTTCCAAAAGAAGTCCCTCACATGAAGAATATCAGCACCCGTACGGTTCAGCTTGCGAATCATCTCAAAAAATTCATCAATTAATTCCTGCCTGCCAGCTGACATGACATCCTCTCCATTTCGATCTGAGCATACTAATTCATCGTTCTAGCTGTTACATGGATAAGCATATCATAAATAGTGCTGCAGTTCTATTGCATTTAAGCATAGGCACTTCTGTGTTCGAAAGAAAAATACCCTGACTCAAGTCGTCAGGGTTTGGAGCGTATGAAGTAGTTCTCCAGGCGCATTCACTAGATAGTCCGGATTGCCTCTTCGAAGTAAGGAAGGCGCATCATAGCCCCAAGTTACGGCAATAATGGGAACTCCGAGCTTTTTGCACGCTTCAATATCTCGAAGCTCATCACCCACATACACAATTCGAGAAGCAGGCACTCCCCATCTCTTCATAATGCTTTTGATCGAGTGATGTTTGCCATGCAAATGCTTCGCTGATACGACTTCATCAAACGCGCTATCCATTCGATTCTGTTTCAGCAGCTGTTTTATGTTACTGGTGGAATTGGAGGAAAGGATTGAAATCTTGTGTCCACTTGATGCAAGTCGGCCGATCACTTCCTTCATACCGGGTACAACCTGAAGAAAACGAAGATTGTCCTGGTAACGACGCCTTCCGGTCAAAATCAGCTTCGGAATTTGCAGGGCAGGCACCCCTAGCCAATGTACTCTTTCCGATATCGACAAGCTGCGGAGCATAACCAGGTCGCTGTTACGAATTTTCCGAAACCGGTTCTCTTCTGCGATCTCATTATAAAGCTTTACCAGCAAAGCTCTGGAATCCACCAACGTACCATCGAAATCAAACAGAACGTGTTTGCTCATCAACTTGAATACAAAAACAAGGCCGGCCCCTCTGGCGGCACTTGACGAACTTGATTGCTTGCAAACTCTGCATTCGGATCCGCAGCGTAATGAGGATTGCTGACATCTCGCAGATCTTCCCATACACAGGCAACACCGCGTCCATCCACGTCTCCTGCATACATTTTACAAGCACTGCAAAACTGCTGCTTCTGGTAAGCATCCAGCTTCACAATCTTGTTGCGTAAGCAGCAATAGATTTCATTGTCGGTATTACATATATTGGCATGCGTAATCAGAGCCATTGTGCAATCAACTCCTTTGCGGCACATATAGTGTGTAATAGTAAGTGTATCTACATACTATTAAGTGTATGACGCTTTTTTGTAAACGGACAAACAATTTTTAATGCAACGCCGCCTGTTTTTGTTTACAATAGAAATCAATTACCAAAGTCTGGAGGAAACATTGTGCAAAACTGGTCTCATTATGCAATTCCAATCCTGATTGTGCTGCTTATCGTCTACCGTAGAACGAAGCGCACGATCGGTTTTCAGAAGCTTTCCCGCGGCAGACTTAAATTTCGCATCGGCATATTCAGCATCATCGGTCTCATGATTCTGGCGTTCGGATTCGTGCATCCGATTCATTTTATCGCCTATGCGATCGGCATGGCCGCAGGAACTGCCCTGGGATTGACAGCCATACGCCATACCAGATTTGAACGCCGGCCTGACGCTTGGTATTACCGCACCCATATTTGGGTCGAAATTACCGTGCTCATCCTGTTCATCGGACGTATTGCCTACCGAATCTTGTTTGTCGCAAGTGCTGCAAATCCAAACAATATGAATCCTGCAGATCCTTCTCAATTCACGAGGGACCCTTTGACAGCCGGCATTTTCTTCGTAATCGTCACGTACTATTTGCTGTTTTTCGGCTACTTGCTCCGGGAAGAAGTGAAGCTCGAGAATGACGAAGCAGCTGCGGACATTTCCCCTGGTAATCCAACCTTGGATAAATGATGAGACGGCCCTTATCTTTGCCCGACACACATATGTGAGTACCATCAAAAGGCGATTCTCCGCTCTTATGGAGAATCGCCTTTCAGCTTGTCGATCAAGTGGGGTTCATTGCCAGCTGCCGTAGATTTTCTCCAATCGCTGCTGATATAGCAAACTGTCAGAGGAGACCGCTACGCTCCTCCGAAAACTGCGGAGCTTTCTCTTTCCCTTCATCAACCGTTCAAAAGCGCAGCTCACTCTAGCGAGCATACGCTGTTGGAATGCCGAAGCATCCATTAGCTTTCGTTTGCTTTCTCGAACTGCGTTTGATACAGCCTCGCATACAGTCCTCCCAGCGCCAAGAGCTCGCTATGCGTCCCCGCTCGGCGATGCTGCCCGCTTCGATCACCAGGATGTGATCAGCGGCCAGCACGGTAGAAAGCCTGTGCGCGATCACAAGCGTCGTGCGCCCCTGCATCAGCTCCTCGAGCGCGGCCTGCACATAGGACTCGGATTCCGAGTCCAGGTGCGAGGTCGCTTCGTCGAGGATGAGGATGCGCGGGCGCTTGAGAATCGCGCGCGCAATGGCGATACGCTGCCGCTCGCCTCCAGAGAGGCGGTGGCCGCGTTCGCCCACTGTCGTGTCGTACCCTTCGGGCAGCGACATGATGAAATCATGGATGTAGGCTTGGCGGCACGCAGCCTCCATCTCCTCCTGCGAAGCGTCTTCCTTCGCGAAGAGCAGGTTCTCGCGGATCGTGGCGTGAAACAGGAACGACTCCTGTGTCACGTACGCGATTTGCGAGCGCAGCGAAGCGAGCTGGACGTCGCGTACGTCCACACCATCGACCTCGACGGCACCCTCCGTCGGGTCATACAGACGCGCGATCATGCCGATCAGCGTCGATTTACCAGCGCCGCTCGGTCCGACGAGCGCAACCATCTCTCCCGGCTGCGCGTCAAAGGTGACGCCGCGCAGCGCGTACTGCCCTGGCGTATAAGCAAAGGATACCTGCTTATATGCCACGTGCCCGCGCACCAGCCCTAGCTGCCGTGCGTCCGGTCGATCGAGGACACCCGGCACCATGTCCTCGTATTCAAAGATGCGCTGGAAAACGCCCAGCGCCGTCGCAACCTCCACGTGCAGGTTCAGCAGCGTGCCTACAGGCATATACAAGCGGCCTAGATAAGCCGCGAACGCGACAATACCGCCCAGCGTCATGCTCCCCGTTATAACGGAGTAGCCGCCGTACATATAAATAATCGCTGTGCCTAGCGGCCCCAGCGTATTCGTTGCCATCCCGAACCAGCGGCCAACGAGGTTCAGCCGCAGCTCCAGGTCCATGACCTTCTGGACCATCGTACGATACTCCGCTTCCTGATGGCGCTCACGCCCAAAAATCCTTGTCAAAAGCGCACCGGACACACCAAAGCTTTCGCTAAGCTGGGACGCGATGTCAGCGCGGACCTTCTGCGTTTCTACACGCAGCTGCTTTCGCACCTTCGAGACCTTACGCACCGGCAGTACGAACAGCGGCAGTATCAACACCGATAGGATCGCAAGCTTCCAGTCTAAAGCAAATAGGATTCCTATCGTAGTGGCAACAATAACAATTTGCGTAATGGACGATACGACTAATGAC
This sequence comes from Paenibacillus hexagrammi, assembly GCF_021513275.1. Taxonomy (NCBI): domain Bacteria; kingdom Bacillati; phylum Bacillota; class Bacilli; order Caryophanales; family Paenibacillaceae; genus Paenibacillus; species Paenibacillus hexagrammi. The sequence goes on from NZ_CP090978.1 coordinate 5,167,900, forward strand.
GTCACCACATTTTGAACCGCCTGTACATCACCCGTCAGCCTCTGCACAATCTCCCCGCTTTTAGCGTCGGTAAAAAAGGACATCGACTGCCGCTGCAGATTTCGAAACAGCGACTGCCCCAAATCCCGCATGACACCCTGCGTCACCTTCGTGTTTAAGTGATTCTGCCACACGCCTAACACACCGCTGGCCACCGGCAGCGCAATCATAAGCATAGCCATCTCCGTCAACAGCCGCATACTGCCTTGCGGAATAGCTTTATCAATAATCTCTCTCATCACTAAAGGGGGAATCAGGCCGATGACAGCCGCCAATAAAGCTAGCAACAGAATAGCTGCAAGCTGTGACTTGTACCCTCGAAATAGTTTTAAAATCCTAGGTAAAGATACGTCCTTTAAATTTGCTTTGGCTACCCGGCCTTTCTTCTCCAAATGATGACTAACACCTTCAACAAACCCATTCCTCACTGCATTCACTCCCGTTTCTCTTGCCAGCGTAACCAACGGACCCACTAAATAATAGTCGACATGATCCGAAATGTATGTCTTAAAATCCACTCACTTTACATTTGAGATTACGCACGTGGGCTGGATGACTGAGTTCATCACCAATTCCCGACCCTATTCTTGGACTCCATTCCTGCCACTGACCTAGTTCCTGACCCGCTCTTCTCTCTGGCACCTGACTGTTCCTGGTCGCTGCCCTGGATCCTGATTCTATTCTTGGACTCCGTTCCTGCCACTGACCATACTCTTTGCGGTGTCTCCTGACTAACCCTGCTCTCAGTCCTCGGCTCCTGCTACTGCTCTTCCCTTGGGTCCTGACCTTATTCTTGGATCTCGATTCCTACCCCGGAACTTCTTTTGGCTCTATCTCCTGTCTAATCCCGCTCTTGACCCTTGTTACTTACTCTCTCTTCTGGTGCTCTTCGTTTCTACGATCAATCCAGCGGTACTGCAAACTGAACTGCTTTTACCACTTCCTGTGCCATGTTCATGACATGATACAGAGAAGTTGTCTGAAGCACAGCATATTGCTTAGGTCCATCCGCATTCACGATTGCGGCAATGGTATAATCCCCAACCTGCGGAAGAACCTTTCCTACGGACTTCCCCGGATAGATGGGCTGATTAGACACCTGGTAGAGGCCGATGGACTGCTTTTGACCCAAACAAGCGTCAATGGCGATCACCACAGATTCCTGCGGTATTTCCGCTAGCCGTTCCACCAGATTGCTTGCATCGCAGGGCTTCTCCAGTGTTCCAATGACGCGGGGATACCCGGCCTGCAGCAGGGCGGAACCGACAAGTGGACCCAATGCGTCGCCTGTAGATCGATCCGTTCCTATACAAACAAATACCAGACGATCCGGCTTTAATTCCCGCACTTCCGCAACAGCACGGAGATAGTCGCCCAGTTCATCGCCGCGCAGTTTTTTCCAATACCGGTCAGCCGGTTGTACAATTTCCTCCTTCAACGTGATTCCCCCTTCTCTATGGCTTGACGGGCACCGTACTTTCGTTGCTACCCGATGTTTGTCAATGTTATAATGCGGTCAACTTCTATTCTTTCACAAGGTGGTGCACCATGTCCATATATGACTATGCCGCATTATTGACCCTGCTATATTGGCTTTTGACCAGCATCATGCTTTCTAAAGGGCTGCGCCTGCTATATCCGCTACCCAGATGGTCTAACCTGCCGGACAAGCCCCCGCTTGTCTCCGTCATTATTGCTGCGAAAGAAGAAGAAAGCACCATCATGCAGACGGTTCGCCATCTTCTTTCTCAGAATTACCCCCGGCTTGAGATCATTGCGGTCAATGACCGCTCACAGGATGCTACAGGTATAAGGCTAGAGGAGCTTCGAAAATGGTCCGAACAGCGAACCGGCATTTCCACACCGCTAAAAATCATTCATATCACCCACCTTCCGGAAGGCTGGCTAGGGAAAAATCACGCCCTCTATCAGGGCTACTTACAAGCCAGAGGACAATATGTATTATTCACCGATGCAGATATTCTTTTCTCACCTACAACCATTACGGACGCAGTTTCTTACATGAAAGAGCATCAAGTCGATCACTTGACGCTGGCTCCTCTAATGGTAGCTCGTCAGCCCTTGCTGCGGGGATTTGTTCACTTCTTTTTCTTCTCCTTCTCGCTATTTGTCCGTCCCTGGAACGCTAATCGGGATGATACGCGCCGTCATGGTATGGGCATCGGTGCTTTTAACATGGTAAGCCGTCATGCTTATGAGACCATTGGCACCCATCAAGCCATCGCTCTGCGCCCCGATGACGACCTCCAGCTAGGCATTCGCTTAAAAAGCGCCGGGTTTAAACAGCGCATTTTATCGGCACGGCATTCCTTGCAGGTGGAATGGTACCGCTCATTACGAGAAGCAATTCAAGGACTCGAAAAAATTTATTTTCAGGCTTTCACTATAGCCTGCCGTTTGCTATAGCCGCTTGTCTAGGACAGCTGCTTTTCTTTATTTTCCCTTGGATTGGCATGCTACTCCTTTGGAACGGATCAGGAATCCTATTCACTCTTGCTGTGATTATACAGATTATTCTTTACCGTAAGCTGATCTTCGCACTAATGGGGGCGCCTGGTAAAGACGCTTTTCTGCTGCCGGTTACCGCATCTCTGCTGCTTTATACGATCATCCGCTCTGTCAGTCTGACGTTCAAGCAAGGTGGCATCTATTGGAGAGGAACCTTCTATTCGCTTAGCGAACTTAAGAAGAGGAGGCAGTAAACCTCCTTCTTACCAACACAACGTAGAAAGGAAACCTTCAAAGATGCGTCTACCAAGAACCCCTAACAGGTTCCGTACAGGATTCCTTCAATGTCTGTTCTGTACGGTCCTGATATCCGTATCGGTCCCATTTCAAGCCTCCGCTCAGGAAAGCGTCAACACGCACTCAGCCACCATTCCCTATAACGGTAAAGTCTTCAGCGCCAATTGGGTTTCCGTCGACCTAAGCGATCCTTACTTGCGCATTAGACCCGTCATAGCTTCAGACGGCATTGGGCATGTTGAGTCCTTCAGCTCCATGATGGAGCGCAGCCATGCTGTCGCCGGCATTAACGGTACCTTCTTCGATGCCTATGAAAAAGATGCATCAATCCGCTATCCGAATGGGCTTTTGATCGGCTCAGGCAGTATACTCCACTCCGGCAGCAATGCTTCCCTGCTTGTGCTCGCTGACCATACTGCACACTTAGAGAATGTTGAGACCCAGCAGCAAATCAGCGTAAACCACGAGGAAAGCACGTACCGTTTTACAGCATGGGGAATCAACAAATACTACGGAGATTCCGTAGATGATCAAGTTGTGTGGTATACCCGTTCCTTTGGCACTCAAGTTCCCTATACGAATTCTGTTAAAGTTGTCATTGAAAACAACGTGGTCACCGCAATTACAGAGGACCCTGTAACGATCCCGGAAGACGGACAAGTCTGCTTGATCGGCCACAGTGCCAACAACCAGACCTACGTCCTGCCCAATATTCATATCGGGGATACGATGAGCATGGAAGCATCTCTTTCCGGTACCGATCTATTGCCAATGGTCGATGCTGCAGTTGGTGCTGGACCTAGACTGCTAAGTGATGGAAACATCGACATCGATTACACCCGTGATGGCTTTACGGACCCGAAAATCACCACTCAAGCGAACGCTCGCAGCTTTATCGGCGTTGACGCATCCGGTCAGCTGCTCATGGGCACCGTATCATCAGCCACTATTTCGGATATGGCCCATGTTTTACAGCAGTTAGGCATCACAGACGCCATGAACTTAGATGGAGGCGCAAGCTCAGCGTTGTATGCGCGAGGCACGATCATTACTTCACCTGGAAGGGAGCTCAGCAACGCTCTTGTTGTGGAAAGATTGCAGAATCCACAAATTCAATTAACCGTGAATGGACAGTTTGTGCAAGAATTTCGAGGATACTTAACGGAAGAAACCAGCATGGTTCCCATGCGGGGAATTCTCGAGAGAATTGGTGCGAAGTTTGAATGGGACGGAACTGCACGCGAACTGACTGTACAATATGGTACGAACCATATCCGGCTGCATCCCGATGATCGGATCATGCTTTGGAATGGTAACAAAGTCGTACTGCCTGCAGCTCCTGAAATCGTAGAGGGACATATCTATATGCCTCTTCGGGCAGTCATAGAATCACTTGGTGGAAAAGTAACATGGGATTCTCAGCTATACCGGGCTTCACTTACCTTTCCTTAATGAATGCGATTCATACGAACAACCCTGTAAAACAGTTGACCGCTCACTTGCTGCTCGACTTCCAGGTATCCTTCTGCGTGTACGTAATCTCCGGTCATATAATTGGTTGCCGCCGAAGAAGAACTATGCGTCAGAAACAGCATCGCGGCTTTTTCATTACCAATGACAAAGCCCGTCTGTTCTCTTACTTGAAACTTATCAAGGACAACACCATAATGAGACCTTGCAATATGATGGAAGCGCCAGCCTCCATCTTCTTTATGTAAAAAATACAACACCCTGTTTTTCACATTGCCGCTGTATTCTCTGGTCACGCCAACCAGGCACACATCGCTGTCGACCATTAGAAACTCATCAATTTCATAATGCTTTAGCCGCAGTCTCTGCATATTATTGTAGTGGAGATACGTCTCCATTTCCTCAACAGTGCTTTGATCCATAGGCTCCTGCTTCGTGGCGTAAAACACTTCTTTTATAAAAGTATCCGTCTGAAGATTACGGGCACCTTGAAAATTATCATAAGTGCAAAAGAAATGTTGGATTACTTCCTGAATTTCTCCGGGTATGGATACGCCGCTTGAGATAGCCTGCTTTCTATTCTTTGAAACCGCTTCTCTTTTTTTAAATAGCCATTGCTTCCAAACACCAGCTAGCATGCTAATTGCCTTTCACCCGCTTCCTCTGACTCCGGACATCACTTCATTATAGGCGAAAATGAATAAAAATTCGATATATAACTTGATATTTTTGCATAAAAAAGAAACATTCGCTCCGTAAACCGCAATTTTGCGGCTTGATGAGAACGAATGCTCCCTTTTTGAGTATGTATCCCTTAAATTACGCGCTTGGCTCCCACATAACGTGAGCTCCAATAACGATTTGTCAGACTTTCTACAGCAACGCCTCTGGAAGTAGTAGCTGATATGAATTCATCATTACCCAAATAAATTCCAACATGATTGACAATACCTGAAGCAAAGAAGACCAAATCTCCTACTTTCAAATCGGTAACTCTTACTCCGGATTGGTCGTACATTTGGACTGAAGTTCTAGGCAGCTCAACACCCTTGGCATTATAGACAAAGTTAACAAACCCAGAACAGTCGAAACCACTTGGAGTCGTTCCTCCCCATACATAAGGTACACCTAAGTAACTGTCCGCCATTTGCACAATTTGGTCCGATAACGGTGGCTCCGCTGGCGCGGGAGGTGGTGCGATCCAAGCCGGTTGATGCGATTTGCCGTCCGCGTTGACAATGGCAATTTGATTCGACTCGTTCCAATCAATAGGTGATCCAAACGTCTCGCTAATGAAACGCAGCGGCACATACGTACTCCCCTGAATAAGAGTTGGACTGCTTGCCATACTAATTTTCTTGCTTCCCACTAAAGCTTGCTGCTGATCGGTTTTGAGCGACACAACCTGATCTCTGGTTAACAGAGAAACCGCAATCTCATCTCCCTGCTGAGCCCATTTAACTTCATAACCCAGCTTCTCAGATACAGCCCTGAGGGGAACTTGCAGTACCCCTTTCGAGTCTATGAACGGCTGAGCTTCCGCGAACTGGACAATTTCATCATTAATCTGAACTTTAACAGGAATAGGTTGAGCTGCCTCTGCTTGACCTGAAAATCCAACACTGCTGGTAACCGCCGCGCATAACAAAGTGGATACTCCCATAACACCTTTCATTGACAATCTCAAAACCCATGTCCTCCCTGAGCCTCCGAGGTTAGTTGACGGGTTCGGGAAGAGGTATTCCCTTGGCTGTTACACAGGTGACTTACAAAACATAATGTACTTGATACACTTCAAGCAAATAGAGCACTTAGAGCACCTGTGATCCTGCCATTCACCCCATTGTTAAGAAAGAATCCCCCGTACAGGAGCTTATGTTGCTCCCTGATTCGGCATTTTTTACTGTCATAGACTATCATAGATTTCGTAGAAAGATCAATTTTTGTGTCGTAGTAATAGTTTCCATGTCGAAAATTTGGGGTTGCCCGTCCCTTTTATGCCTAGTCAAAGCCTTATTAAATGATTTTAATAAAATGCGATTATAAACATAAACATCAAAAATTGAAAAAAGACCACAAATTGTGGTCTTCTCATTAGATAAGCGGGTGATGGGAATCGAACCCACGCTACCAGCTTGGAAGGCTGGAGTTCTACCATTGAACTACACCCGCGTGTATATCGGGACGACACGATTTGAACATGCGACCCCCTGCTCCCAAAGCAGGTGCTCTACCAAGCTGAGCTACGTCCCGAAATCAATATTCACTTGAATGGCGTGCCCTGAGAGATTCGAACTCCCGACCTTTTGATTCGTAGTCAAACGCTCTATCCGGCTGAGCTAAGGGCACTTATGGAGCGGAAGACGGGATTCGAACCCGCGACCCTCGCCTTGGCAAGGCGATGCTCTACCCCTGAGCCACTTCCGCAAGACCTAATTGCATGTCCCTCACTAATATTTCTTCAGAGGCGACAAGGAATAATATATCAGGTATTTAGAAAAAAAGCAAATGTTTTTTTATTTATTTTGGAGGCTCCCTATAAGAAGGAAAGCCTACTCAGCAACATGTAGTAAGCTTGGAGTAGGCTTTGTTTATATGATACATAAGACGATTATTCTCCAGTCGGAGGCGTGAAGGTTCTTTGCGCAAATTCGGCATCAAGCATAAAGAAGGCATTGCTGTCTTGATCGATCCGCTTAAGCTTATTAATTATGCTGTCAAACATTGCTTCTTCTTCTACCTGCTCGTCAATAAACCATTTCAAGAATTGCATAGTTGCATGCTCGCGGTCATTTAAAGCCAGATCAGATAAATGATATATTCTTCTGGTTACTTCCTGCTCATGTTTAAAGGCATGTTCAAATGCATCCAAAATGGATTTATAGTTGTTTACAGGTGTCTCCATACCAGCTAGGGTTACCTTTTTTCCGCGATCATTTATAAATTTAAACATCTTCATAGCATGGAAACGTTCTTCTTCAGCTTGTACAATAAAAAAGTTTGAGAAGCCATCTAGGCTCTCAGCAGCGCAATAACCGGCAATGGCCATATAGACGTGCGCAGAGTAGAATTCATAGTTCATTTGTTCATTTAAAGCTTCTGTAAGCGTATCGTTTAACATTTCTGCACGCCCTTTCTATTTGGTTATCGTTAGTCAAAATCCCATACATACAAGATTACCAGAACTGCCCCTAGAAATACAAACGAATTCAATAACCTTCAGCCTGTGCAAGCTTACACCATTACTTTTTCCGCTCTTGAATCCGCAATAATTTGCTTTAACTGAGCGTATAAGAGATGGGGAGATGCTGCGCACAGCAGTTCCTTTTTACCGAGCATAGCGATGCATTCCTTCTTGCAATGCTTGCAGTTGCCTAAGCAATCTTTCTTCTTTTGTTTCAGGTCAGGATACTCGTCTTTTAACGATTTATATATTTGCTTGGAACCAAATTTCTCGTTTCTACAGCAGTATTTAATCGTCTTCATGTCATGTTCACTCCCCGTGCTCAACTTGACATCTTATCATCCATAATATTGATAATAATTATCATTGTCAAACATAAAATGAAAGGGCTTGACCAAGACTCGGTCTCTGGCTTTAAAAAGGGGCAGCCCTAACGTTTTAGTTCGGTGGAAAAGTTAAACACTCTTACATGTTAAAAAAAGAGAGCGTTCAATAGCCATAGGCTGTTAAACACTCTCTTTTTTTACTTGATGCGGTCGAGAGGACTCGAACCTCCACGGGGGGTTAGCCCACACGGACCTGAACCGTGCGCGTCTGCCAATTCCGCCACGACCGCATAGCAATGGTGAGCCATGTAGGACTCGAACCTACGACACCCTGATTAAAAGTCAGGTGCTCTACCAACTGAGCTAATGGCTCTAATAAAGTTGTAAATGGCGGAGCCGACGGGATTCGAACCCGCGGTCTCCTGCGTGACAGGCAGGCATGTTAGGCCTCTACACCACGGCTCCACACTAAGTTACCTCGCTATTGGAGGTTGGTTGCGGGGGCAGGATTTGAACCTGCGGCCTTCGGGTTATGAGCCCGACGAGCTACCGGGCTGCTCCACCCCGCGTCGTTATTACCTATTCGCTTCCTACTACTAGATAGGAAATTTATGGTGGAGGCTGACGGGATCGAACCGCCGACCCTCTGCTTGTAAGGCAGATGCTCTCCCAGCTGAGCTAAGCCTCCATGAATCATCTTTTAGCGTCCATGCAAAGTGATAAGATCTAGCCTTTTGAGCTCACATCACTTTGTGGGTATTAATGGTGACCCGTAGGGGATTCGAACCCCTGTTACCTCCGTGAAAGGGAGGTGTCTTAACCCCTTGACCAACGGGCCTTAATGTGGCTCCCCGAACAGGACTCGAACCTGTGACAACTCGATTAACAGTCGAGTGCTCTACCAACTGAGCTATCAGGGAAAAATGCTTGGCAACGTTCTACTCTCCCAGAACCCTTCGGTTCAAGTACCATTGACGCTGGAGGGCTTAACGGTCGTGTTCGAGATGGGAACGCGTGGATCCCCTCCGCCATCATCACCAAACTAAGAGTTTTGCTTCAGCAAAACTGGCTACGAAAGCATAAGCTTTGTTCAAGGTTTATTCCTTGAAAACTAGATACGAAACTTACGTAAAGTGTGAGTTGTTTGCCCTTTTATCTTAATCTATCGATCTTGACCTTTCGGGGCTCCCCGCAAAGTAATCGGAATTCGCTTCGTCAGCTTCGCGTCACTTTGTGGGGATTGTTTAGGTTAAGCCCTCGACCGATTAGTATTCGTCAGCTCCATACATTGCTGCACTTCCACCTCGAACCTATCAACCTCGTCGTCTACAAGGGGTCTTACGAATTGGGAAATCTCATCTTGAGGTGGGCTTCACGCTTAGATGCTTTCAGCGCTTATCCCTTCCGTACATAGCTACCCAGCTATGCCTCTGGCGAGACAACTGGTACACCAGCGGTACGTCCATCCCGGTCCTCTCGTACTAAGGACAGCTCCTCTCAAATTTCCTACGCCCGCGACAGATAGGGACCGAACTGTCTCACGACGTTCTGAACCCAGCTCGCGTACCGCTTTAATGGGCGAACAGCCCAACCCTTGGGACCTACTTCAGCCCCAGGATGCGATGAGCCGACATCGAGGTGCCAAACCTCCCCGTCGATGTGGACTCTTGGGGGAGATAAGCCTGTTATCCCCAGGGTAGCTTTTATCCGTTGAGCGATGGCCCTTCCATTCGGTACCACCGGATCACTAAGCCCGACTTTCGTCCCTGCTCGACCTGTTTGTCTCGCAGTCAAGCTCCCTTATGCCTTTGCACTCTTCGAATGATTTCCAACCATTCTGAGGGAACCTTTAGACGCCTCCGTTACTTTTTAGGAGGCGACCGCCCCAGTCAAACTGCCCACCTGACACTGTCCCCATACCGGATCACGGTACCAGGTTAGAACTCCGATACGATCAGGGTGGTATCCCAACGGCGCCTCCACCCAAGCTGGCGCTCAGGCTTCAACGGCTCCCACCTATCCTGTACAGATCGTACCAAAGTCCAATATCAAGCTGCAGTAAAGCTCCATGGGGTCTTTCCGTCTTGTCGCGGGTAACCTGCATCTTCACAGGTATTAAAATTTCACCGGATCTCTCGTTGAGACAGCGCCCAAGTCGTTACGCCATTCGTGCGGGTCAGAATTTACCTGACAAGGAATTTCGCTACCTTAGGACCGTTATAGTTACGGCCGCCGTTTACTGGGGCTTCGGTTCACAGCTTCGGGATTACTCCCTAACCGCTCCCCTTAACCTTCCAGCACCGGGCAGGCGTCAGCCCGTATACTTCGCCTTGCGGCTTCGCACAGACCTGTGTTTTTGCTAAACAGTCGCTTGGGCCTTTTCACTGCGGCCCCCTCGGGCTATTCACCCTACCGAGGCACCCCTTCTCCCGAAGTTACGGGGTCATTTTTGCCGAGTTCCTTAACGAGAGTTCTTCCGCGCGCCTTAGAATTCTCTTCTCGCCCACCTGTGTCGGTTTGCGGTACGGGCACCTTCACCTGGCTAGAAGCTTTTCTTGGCAGTGTGAAATCATGACCTTCGGTACTTTAAGTTTCCCTCCCCATCACAGCCCAGCCTTACGGTGTGCGGATTTGCCTACACACCAGCCTCACTGCTTGGACGAGCATCCATCAGCTCGCGTCACTATCCTTCTGCGTCACTCCATCGCTCATAACGGCTACGGTGGTACAGGAATATCAACCTGTTGTCCATCGACTACGCCTTTCGGCCTCGCCTTAGGTCCCGACTGACCCTGAGCGGACGAACCTTCCTCAGGAACCCTTAGGCTTTCGGCGGATCAGATTCTCACTGATCTTTTCGTTACTTATACCGGCATTCTCACTTGTATGCGCTCCACCTGTCCTTACGGTCAGACTTCAATGTACATACAACGCTCCCCTACCCAAGTACTTACGTACATGCCATAGCTTCGGTGGCGTGTTTAGCCCCGTTACATTTTCGGCGCAGAGTCACTCGACCAGTGAGCTATTACGCACTCTTTCAATGGTGGCTGCTTCTAAGCCAACATCCTGGTTGTCTGTGCAACTCCACATCCTTTCCCACTTAACACACACTTGGGGACCTTAGCTGATGGTCTGGGCTGTTTCCCTTTTGACAATGGATCTTAGCACTCACTGTCTGACTCCCGGATATGAGTTTGTGGCATTCAGAGTTTGACTGGACTTGGTAACCCTTGGCGGGCCCCGCACCCAATCAGTGCTTTACCTCCACAACTCTTTACTCCGAGGCTAGCCCTAAAGCTATTTCGGGGAGAACCAGCTATCTCCGAGTTCGATTGGAATTTCTCCGCTACCCCCACCTCATCCCCGAATTTTTCAACATTCGTGGGTTCGGGCCTCCAGTGAGTGTTACCTCACCTTCACCCTGGACAGGGGTAGATCACACGGTTTCGGGTCTACGTCCACGTACTAAAGCGCCCTATTCAGACTCGCTTTCGCTGCGGCTCCGTCTCTTCGACTTAACCTCGCACGGGAACGTAACTCGCCGGTTCATTCTACAAAAGGCACGCCATCACCCATAAAGAGGGCTCTGACTTCTTGTAAGCACACGGTTTCAGGTTCTTTTTCACTCCGCTTCCGCGGTGCTTTTCACCTTTCCCTCACGGTACTGCTTCACTATCGGTCGCTAGGTAGTATTTAGCCTTGGCAGATGGTCCTGCCGGATTCCGACGGGGTTTCACGTGTCCCGCCGTACTCAGGATCCCTCTAGGCATACGTTTGTTTTTGGCTACGGGGCTTTTACCCTCTTTGCCGGACCTTTCCAGATCACTTCGCCTAACAAACTTTTGCCACGTTGAGGTCCTACAACCCCAGGGGGCAAGCCCCCTGGTTTGGGCTAATCCGCGTTCGCTCGCCGCTACTGACGGAATCACATTTTGTTTTCTTTTCCTCCAGGTACTTAGATGTTTCAGTTCCTGGGTATGCCTCTCATGCAGCTATGTATTCACTGCATAGTAACTGCGCATTACCACAGCTGGGTTCCCCCATTCGGACATCCCCGGATCAAAGCCTGCTTACGGCTCCCCGAGGCATTTCGTCGTTCGCCACGTCCTTCTTCGGCTCCTAGCGCCTAGGCATCCTCCGTGTGCTCTTTCTAGCTTAACCTTAGATTATTGCGCAGCAATAATTGCTACGTAAGAATCAGCTTTGCTAAAAATAACTTTCGACATCTGTTTGACCAGATGTCGAAAAGGATTTCTAAGTTTCACGCTTTACGTTTCGTTTTCGTTATCTAGTTTTCAAGGAACAACGTTGCA
>NZ_CP090978.1:6515000-6569197 GCF_021513275.1 Paenibacillus hexagrammi
AGACAACCAGGATGTTGGCTTAGAAGCAGCCACCATTGAAAGAGTGCGTAATAGCTCACTGGTCGAGTGACTCTGCGCCGAAAATGTAACGGGGCTAAACACGCCACCGAAGCTATGGCATGTACGTAAGTACTTGGGTAGGGGAGCGTTGTATGTACGTTGAAGTCTGACCGTAAGGACAGGTGGAGCGCATACAAGTGAGAATGCCGGTATAAGTAACGAAAAGATCAGTGAGAATCTGATCCGCCGAAAGCCTAAGGGTTCCTGAGGAAGGTTCGTCCGCTCAGGGTCAGTCGGGACCTAAGGCGAGGCCGAAAGGCGTAGTCGATGGACAACAGGTTGATATTCCTGTACCACCGTAGCCGTTATGAGCGATGGAGTGACGCAGAAGGATAGTGACGCGAGCTGATGGATGCTCGTCCAAGCAGTGAGGCTGGTGTGTAGGCAAATCCGCACACCGTAAGGCTGGGCTGTGATGGGGAGGGAAACTTAAAGTACCGAAGGTCATGATTTCACACTGCCAAGAAAAGCTTCTAGCCAGGTGAAGGTGCCCGTACCGCAAACCGACACAGGTGGGCGAGAAGAGAATTCTAAGGCGCGCGGAAGAACTCTCGTTAAGGAACTCGGCAAAATGACCCCGTAACTTCGGGAGAAGGGGTGCCTCGGTAGGGTGAATAGCCCGAGGGGGCCGCAGTGAAAAGGCCCAAGCGACTGTTTAGCAAAAACACAGGTCTGTGCGAAGCCGCAAGGCGAAGTATACGGGCTGACGCCTGCCCGGTGCTGGAAGGTTAAGGGGAGCGGTTAGGGAGTAATCCCGAAGCTGTGAACCGAAGCCCCAGTAAACGGCGGCCGTAACTATAACGGTCCTAAGGTAGCGAAATTCCTTGTCAGGTAAATTCTGACCCGCACGAATGGCGTAACGACTTGGGCGCTGTCTCAACGAGAGATCCGGTGAAATTTTAATACCTGTGAAGATGCAGGTTACCCGCGACAAGACGGAAAGACCCCATGGAGCTTTACTGCAGCTTGATATTGGACTTTGGTACGATCTGTACAGGATAGGTGGGAGCCGTTGAAGCCTGAGCGCCAGCTTGGGTGGAGGCGCCGTTGGGATACCACCCTGATCGTATCGGAGTTCTAACCTGGTACCGTGATCCGGTATGGGGACAGTGTCAGGTGGGCAGTTTGACTGGGGCGGTCGCCTCCTAAAAAGTAACGGAGGCGTCTAAAGGTTCCCTCAGAATGGTTGGAAATCATTCGAAGAGTGCAAAGGCATAAGGGAGCTTGACTGCGAGACAAACAGGTCGAGCAGGGACGAAAGTCGGGCTTAGTGATCCGGTGGTACCGAATGGAAGGGCCATCGCTCAACGGATAAAAGCTACCCTGGGGATAACAGGCTTATCTCCCCCAAGAGTCCACATCGACGGGGAGGTTTGGCACCTCGATGTCGGCTCATCGCATCCTGGGGCTGAAGTAGGTCCCAAGGGTTGGGCTGTTCGCCCATTAAAGCGGTACGCGAGCTGGGTTCAGAACGTCGTGAGACAGTTCGGTCCCTATCTGTCGCGGGCGTAGGAAATTTGAGAGGAGCTGTCCTTAGTACGAGAGGACCGGGATGGACGTACCGCTGGTGTACCAGTTGTCTCGCCAGAGGCATAGCTGGGTAGCTATGTACGGAAGGGATAAGCGCTGAAAGCATCTAAGCGTGAAGCCCACCTCAAGATGAGATTTCCCAATTCGTAAGACCCCCTTGTAGACGACGAGGTTGATAGGTTCGAGGTGGAAGTGCAGCAATGTATGGAGCTGACGAATACTAATCGGTCGAGGGCTTAACCTAAGAGCTTTCCGAAGGAAAGCTAGCTTCGGAAGCAAAACTAAATACCCAAGAAAGTGAAGAAGAGCTACGAAGCATGCATATTCCTAATACTTTCTCGGGGCCCGGAACAAAACCGGTAAATAAATACTCACACTTTACGTAAGTTTCGTATCTAGTTTTCAGGGTGCAAACCTTGAACAAAGCTTATGCTTTCGTAGCCAGTTTTGCTGAAGCAAAACTTATAGTTTGGTGATGATGGCGGAGGGGATCCACGCGTTCCCATCTCGAACACGACCGTTAAGCCCTCCAGCGTCAATGGTACTTGAACCGAAGGGTTCTGGGAGAGTAGAACGTTGCCAAGCGAAAAGTAAGAGTCTTCTGAAGGAAAATCTTCAGAAGACTCTTTTTTTTTTTGCGGGTCGAATAAAACCTCTAAGAAGGTCAACAATAGTAAGGTATTCAATGGACCGGAGGAGGACCGTACAATTTTCCACAGCAGTACTTGTCAAAAAGTAAGGAAATGATTATAATCTAATCAAGGTCAAAGAAAGTCAAAGTCAAGCGGAACTATTCCGTACAGCTATTCGGATTCTTCTCCGTAAGCAGGCATTTCACTTTGTGAGGCCTAGTTTACTTTAAGTCTTCTAGGAGGATGAATTGGATGCGTAATGTTTCAGAAATCATTGAGCAATATTTGAAACATGTCCTGCAGCAAAGTCCCGATGGAGCGATCGAAATTCAACGCAACGAGCTAGCTGATCAATTTCAATGTGTGCCTTCTCAAATAAACTATGTGATAAGTACAAGGTTTACTTTAGAGAAAGGCTATATAGTTGAAAGTAAGCGCGGCGGCGGCGGCTATATTCGTATCCAGAAGATTGAACTCAAGCAGCACGGCTCTATACTTGATCACATTTTTCAAACTATTCATACCCATATCGATCAGATTACGTCGGAAGGTCTAATTTATCAATTGCAGGAAGGGCAATACATTTCTGCACGGGAGGCCAATCTGATGAAAGCTGCGATCTCTAGGGAAGTGTTAGCTTTTAAGCTGCCTCTTAGAGATGAAATTAGAGCGAAAATTTTAAAAGCAATGCTGATATCCTTACTTAGCAAATGAGGAGGGACGTCTTTATGATATGTCAGGAATGCGGGAAAAGACCTGCTACACTTCATTTTACGAAAATTATTAATGGTGAGAAAACAGAGTTTCATATTTGCGAAGCATGTGCACGTGAAAAGGGAGAAATGATCCCAGGTACGTCTAATGGCTTTTCTATCCATAATTTGCTTTCAGGCCTATTGGATTTTGATCCCTCCTCAATGGCCTCAGCAAAACCGCAAACAATCCGTTGTGAACATTGTGGTCTTACGTATTCGCAGTTTAGTAAGTTAGGACGTTTTGGATGCGACTCATGCTACAAAAGTTTTTCGGATAAGTTGGATCCATTGTTTAAGAGAGTTCATGGTAACACCGTTCACGTAGGGAAGGTTCCGAAGAGAAGCGGAGGCCTAATCCAATATAAGCGAGAAATCGAAACCTTAAAGAAGGAAATGATGACCCGCATTGAATTAGAGGAATTTGAACAAGCGGCGAAGATTAGGGATCAAATTCGAGACCTTGAAAAGAAGATTGCAGGAGCATAGAGTCTGAGGAGGGGATGATATCAAATGTCGCTGAATCAATTTACGGGAGATGCTCTCAGCGAATGGATGAAAGGAGACGGACCTGAGTCGGATATAGTCATTAGCAGCCGAATTCGGATTGCCCGTAACCTGAAGGATTATCCTTATCCCATGCTCGCTACAAACCAGCAGTCCCAAGAAGTACTTGATCAACTTTCAGCTGTTTTAGAGAATGAGGAATTAGAGACAATCAGTAATTTTTCATTGGTTCCACTTTCGAGGCTTAATGAGCTTGAGAGAATGGTGCTGGTGGAGAAACATTTAATTAGTCCTAACCTTGTTAATGAGTCCAGAAATGGAGCGGTTATTTTAAGCGAGAATGAATCGATCAGCATCATGATCAATGAAGAGGATCATTTGCGAATACAATGTTTATGTCCGGGATTTCAAATAAAGGAAGCATGGGACCTAGCCAACCAGATCGATGATATTTTTGAGTCTCAGCTTGACTACGGTTATGATGAGAAGCGCGGCTACCTTACAAGCTGTCCTACTAATGTCGGAACAGGCATAAGAGCTTCAGTTATGATGCATCTTCCTGCTCTTGTTCTTACTCAACAAATCAACCGGATTTTGTCGGCAGTAACACAGGTCGGGTTGACAGTTAGAGGATTGTATGGAGAAGGCAGCGAAGCTTTAGGTAACCTATTCCAAATTTCAAATCAAATCACGTTAGGACAATCTGAGGAGGAAATTATCGATAATCTCTTCAGTGTAGCTCGACAAATTATTGAGCATGAACGCGCTGCCAGGCATAAGCTGATGCAAGAATCAAAAATGCGAATCACGGATCGGGTAAACCGCTCTCTTGGCATTCTATCTCATGCAGCCATCATGGATTCTAAGGAAGCAGCTCAGAGGCTTTCCGATGTAAGGTTGGGCATTGATCTGGAGATCATAAAGGACTTGTCGTCCAATATTTTAAATGAGCTGCTGGTGATGACACAGCCGGGCTTCTTACAAATGAATGCCGGAGAAAAGCTTTCCGCAGAGGAGCGCGATGTTCGTCGAGCGGAGTTGATTCGTCAAAGATTCGGACGTTTTTAGAAGCCAAAGTATCATCCTTTAGGATTTCCATAGATATACTACTTTTGGAGGTGTTCTCTATGATGTTTGGAAGATTTACGGAACGCGCACAGAAAGTTCTTTCTCTGGCTCAAGAAGAGGCTGTTCGTTTAGGCCACAATAATATTGGTACAGAGCATATTTTACTTGGACTTATTCGTGAAGGTGAAGGCATTGCCGCTAAGGCACTTGTTGCTTTAGGTTTAGGGCTTGAAAAAATTCAAGATGAGGTTGAGTCCTTAATCGGCCGCGGTCAAGAGCAACCTACCAACATCGCCTACACGCCAAGAGCGAAAAAAGTCATCGAGCTTTCTATGGATGAGGCAAGAAAATTGGGCCATACCTATGTAGGTACAGAGCATATTTTACTTGGTTTGATTCGTGAAGGTGAAGGCGTAGCGGCGCGTGTGTTGAACAATTTAGGCGTAAGCTTGAATAAAGCGCGTCAGCAGGTGCTTCAACTACTGGGAAGCAGCGAAACGGTTTCCCCAAGTCACGGTGCGAATCCGAATGTGAATACGCCGACATTGGATGGACTGGCTAGAGATTTAACTGCATTTGCAAAAGAGGGACACTTAGACCCGGTCATTGGTCGGAGTAAAGAAATCGAGCGTGTAATTCAAGTACTTAGCCGTAGAACGAAAAACAATCCTGTTCTAATCGGGGAACCAGGGGTTGGTAAAACGGCGATTGCTGAAGGTCTTGCGCAAAAAATTATCAACAACGAAATTCCGGAAACGTTAAAAGATAAAAGGGTAATGACACTTGATATGGGCTCTGTTGTAGCCGGCACTAAATATCGGGGGGAATTCGAAGACCGTCTCAAAAAGATTATGGACGAGATTCGTCAGGCGGGTAATATTGTGCTCTTCATCGACGAGCTGCACACCTTAATCGGTGCGGGCGGAGCGGAAGGTGCCATTGATGCTTCGAACATTTTGAAGCCTGCATTAGCAAGGGGCGAATTGCAGTGTATCGGTGCTACAACCTTAGATGAGTACCGCAAATATATCGAGAAAGATGCCGCCCTCGAGAGACGTTTTCAACCGATTACGGTTGATCAGCCTTCAACGGATGAAGCGATTCAAATTTTACATGGCCTTCGCGATCGTTATGAAGCCCATCACCGCGTGAAAATTACCGATGCAGCGATTGAAGAAGCTGTTAAATTATCGGATCGTTACATTACGGACCGTTTCCTTCCGGATAAAGCAATTGATCTCATCGATGAAGCGAGTTCCAAGGTAAGGCTTCGCTCCTACACAATACCGCCTAGCTTGAAGCAATTGGAGAACAAGCTGGACGATATTCGTAAAGAGAAGGATGCTGCGGTACAAAGTCAAGAGTTCGAAAAGGCTGCGGGTCTTCGGGACACAGAGCAAAAGCTTCGTGAGGAGCTAGATTCCACGAAGAATGACTGGAAAGAAAAGCAAGGTCGACTGGATACGGAAGTAACACCGGAAGATATTGCTCAGGTCGTAGCAAGCTGGACTGGGATTCCTGTCAGCAAGCTGGCGGAAGAGGAGACCGAAAGACTGCTCAAAATGGAGGATATCCTGCATGAGCGTGTGATCGGTCAAGAAGAAGCTGTGAAAGCAGTGAGTCGCGCTATTCGCCGCGCTAGAGCTGGACTGAAAGATCCAAAACGTCCAATGGGCTCCTTCATCTTCCTGGGACCAACTGGTGTAGGTAAAACAGAACTCGCACGGGCACTGGCAGAGTCGTTGTTCGGAGATCAAAATGCAGTTATACGAATTGACATGTCTGAGTACATGGAGAAGCACTCCACTTCACGTCTGGTTGGAGCGCCTCCAGGATACGTAGGATATGAAGAAGGCGGCCAACTGACGGAAAAAGTACGCCGTAAACCTTACTCTGTAGTACTGCTGGACGAAATCGAGAAAGCACATCCGGAAGTGTTCAATATCCTGCTTCAAGTGCTGGAAGATGGTCGTCTGACTGATTCCAAAGGCCGTACAGTCGATTTCCGTAATACGTTGATCATCATGACTTCAAACGTTGGTGCCGATACAATTAAGAAGAATTCCACACTCGGATTCACGGCAGCACAAGATGCAGGTAAAGATTACTCCAATATGAAGGATAAAGTGATGGGTGAGCTGAAAAAGAGCTTCCGTCCGGAGTTCCTTAACCGGATCGACGAAATCATCGTCTTCCATTCGCTAGGCGAAGAACACATCGCAGAAATTGTCAGCCTGATGGCCGACGATCTGCGTAAGCGCCTGAAAGAGCAAGAAGTTGATTTCAAATTGACAGATAAAGCGAAGGCATTCCTGGCAAAAGAGGGCTTCGACCCAACATACGGAGCAAGACCGCTTCGCAGGGCCATTCAGAAGCATATTGAAGATCGATTGTCCGAGGAGCTGCTGAGAGGGAATATTTCTAAAGGCGATTCGCTTACAATCGATGAAAAAGATGGCGAGCTCTTCGTGCTCCGCGGCGAAGGTGTAACCGCCCAATAAGTGATAAGAAAGCATTTTGCCCCACTCTAGAGTGGTGGTGAAATGCTTTTTCTTTGGTATCCACGGTTTCCCTGCTGTTGAAAAAGTGGTAAACTTTTGACGGGAAGTCTAAGCTTCTAAGGCTAAGGCTTCCTACAAGGGGAAGGATGAAAGCAGCAAATGAAAAATAAAACTACATATATATGCACAGTGTGTGGAGCCCCACATTCCAAGTGGCAGGGGTTTTGTAATAATTGTCAAGCCAAACATACGATCGAAGAGCAGCTGCCAACCGCAGCAGCGCCTTCAATGGTCAAGCGTGTAACCAAGCCTAATGTTACATTAAAACGATTGTCCGAAACGGAATCACAGAACAGTGACCGCATTGTGACCTCAATTGGAGAGTTCAACAGAGTAATGGGCGGGGGGATTGTAAGGGACTCCTTAACGATCATTACCGCAGAACCTGGCGCTGGTAAATCTACCTTACTGCTGCAGGTCTCCCAGGATGTGGCCAAGAAAGGGCTTAAAGTGCTCTATGCATCCGGTGAGGAAAGCGATAGTCAGATTAAACGTAGAGCAGAACGAATCATACCTAATATTGAACAAAATGTGTGGGTTTACTCGGACACGAGTCTGAACAATGTGTTAGGCTGCATCGATCAGGTAGACCCCGATCTAATTATCGTTGATAGTATCCAGACCTTTATACTGGAGGAGTATACGTCCCGCCCCGGTTCGCCGACGCAGACGATGGAATGTGCGAATGCACTGCTTCGAGTGGCTAAGGATGCAGAGCGTCCAAGAGCCATTATCATGGTCGGACAAATGACGAAGGACAATGAATTAGCAGGACTTAGAGCCTTGGAGCATTTGGTGGATGCGGTGCTTGTACTGGATGGTGAAAACGGTGAAGAACTTAAGCAGCTCTCGGCTAGCAAAAATCGTTACGGAAGTACGGGGGAGATTGGCTTCTTTTCCATGACCGAGGCGGGCATGGTCCCAATCGATAATCCTTCAGAGTTCTTCATGACACAGCGGGATGAGAATGAAATTGTGTCGGGAAGCGCCCTCACCGTGGTGAAGGAGGGAACACGGCCGATTATTTTGGAAGTGGAGAGTTTGGTATCCCACAGTTTTACGCCGTATCCCTCAAGGATTGCGGAATCCTTAAAAAAAGATCAGCTTAGTACGCTAATCTCCATCTTGGAGCAGCGTGCAGGGATAGAGCTTTATACAAAAAATGTAGTTATTAAGACTACAGGTGGTTTTCGATTGAAAGAGCAGTCTTCGAACCTTGCGGTCATTATGAGTATCGTCTCATCGTACAAAAATAAGGGAATACCTAACGACGTCGTATTTATTGCCGATATAGGACTTACGGGTGAGTTGAAGAAGGTTCCCACCTTGGAAGCGAGAATTCGTGAGTTGGAGCGGATGGGCTTTAAGCGAGTGTATGTGGCCAAGAATGCACTGAAGCAACCGGCTTCTTTTAAAAAAATCAAGGTATTCGCTTGTAATACCCTCAGTGAAGTTATCCAAAGCTTGTTCGGACGATCCGCCAATGAATTTGAATAGATACGAGCTTGATTTTGTTTCTTTAGAATGAAATTTTAAATTTCCCTATATAATTAGAAGTGATATAATGAAAGGGTTGAAAAGGAAAGGATTCCCTTTCATCGTGAATCATGGTATCAGGGGCAACTGGCAGCGGAGCTGGAAGAACTCGTCTGCGTGGAGCCAGCTAGTCATCAGGAGGAATAAAATGAGCAAAGAAGAGACGAAGCGAGACGTGATGAGCCAGCTGCTTCAGATGGTAGCTCCTGGAACAGCGTTCCGCGATGGCTTAGAGAATGTCCTTCGCGCCAAGACGGGCGGATTGATTGTAGTTGGTTACAGTCCGGAAGTGACGGAAATTGTTGATGG
The DNA here is from genome assembly GCF_021513275.1 of Paenibacillus hexagrammi. Taxonomy (NCBI): domain Bacteria; kingdom Bacillati; phylum Bacillota; class Bacilli; order Caryophanales; family Paenibacillaceae; genus Paenibacillus; species Paenibacillus hexagrammi. Next base: position 6,523,956 of record NZ_CP090978.1, read on the forward strand.
AGGCTTCTCCATAGATTGTGAGTTTTCGCCTAACTATTTATATGAACTAGCCAAGATGGATGGAGCCATTATTTTAAGTGAAGATGTAAAAAGGATTTTGTTCGCCAATACGCAGTTAATTCCTGACTCCTCGATCCAATCCTCGGAAACCGGTATTCGGCACCGCACGGCGGAGAGGGTTGCCAAGCAGACCAACAAACTAGTGGTCTCCATTTCCCAGAGAAGGAATGTAATTACTTTATATCAAGGGAATTTGCGATATGCTCTGAAAGATATTGGTGTCATTCTGACCAAAGCGAATCAAGCGATTCAGACCTTGGAAAGGTATAAGGTTGTTTTGGACCAGTCGCTTACGAATCTTGGCGCCAGTGAATTTGAAGAGCTTGTTACCCTTCATGATGTAACCAATGTCATTGCCAGAGTTGAGATGGTGCTTCGAATCCGAGCTGAGATCAACCGATATATCAATGAACTTGGCAACGAAGGACGATTGATCAGCATGCAGCTGGAGGAATTAGTCGGCAATGCGGAGCTGGAAGCGCGGCTGCTTGTAAAAGACTATGTCAGAGATTTATCGGATGATAAGGTAAAAGATGTCCTTTCCGGCATGAAGCGTCTATCCTCTGATGAGCTCTTGGAGCCGCATCATATCATACGCTTGTTGGGGTACTCGCACACGAATGCAATAACTGAGGAACCTGTATCCCCAAGAGGCTTTCGTATGCTTAGCAAGATTCCGCGGCTGCCTTCGATTATTATCTCCAATTTAGTGGAAAAGTTCGGGTACCTTCCGCATATGATGATGGCCACTATTGAGGAACTGGATGAAGTTGACGGTATCGGAGAAGTCAGAGCCCGCGCCATTAAGGAAGGTCTCAAGCGAATTCAGGAACAAGTGTTCATTGACAGACATATTTAAAGTGGATACAATCATAAAGTATCATTGTTGAGGTTTTATTAAGCAAGGATTAGGGTATAGTAAATCCAGAGGTGGACAAAAACATATGTTAACGAAATCAATTCCCAGCCTTTTTACAGTAGGGAACTTATTCTTGGGCGTCCTGTCGATTATCCTCGTATTTAATGGAGAGCCGGGTCGCGCAGCCGTGCTTGTCATCGTCGCAATGCTGCTCGATGGGTTGGATGGAAGAGTAGCTCGTGCGCTGAATGCGCAGAGTGAGTTCGGTAAAGAGCTAGATTCCCTGTCGGATGTCATCTCGTTCGGTGTTGCACCTGCATTTATCATGTATGTTGTAGCTTTTAATGATCCGCATGTTATCAGCCCCGCGTTTGCTTGGATTGTTACAGCGATATTCCCGATTTGCGGAGCGCTGCGTTTGGCAAGATTTAACGTGATTGCAGGAGTTCCTGGTTATTTTATTGGTCTGCCGATTCCAGCAGCTGGCGGCGTTTTATGTACGCTTGCACTGTTTAACAACGAAATCAATGTATATGTACTGCTCGTAAGTACAGTGATGTTATCGTATCTGATGGTCAGCACGGTGAAGTATCCGAACTTCAAGAAGGCTGGCATCCCCAAAGCCGCAATTTGGATTACACCGATTATCGTTGCTGTTGCGGTAATTATTGCCATTAAGTGGCCGGAATCCATTTCTAAAATGATCTTTGTACCGCTGCTGATTTATGCGCTGTACGGCTTAAAAAAAACGTTGATGGCATCTTCATCCGTTTACGCAGACGCAACAAAAGACGTGTAATGGATGAGCACTCCGTGAAATCGGATGTCTAGACAGTAGATCTACCGAAAATAAAAAGCATTTATTTTCTTTGAGTAATCAGAAGAAAATAAATGCTTTTTTTGATGGTTCTTGCTTGACCAGATCAGACTAAGACATGTTAAACAAACCAAGAGTTGAACACTTCTTTGATTCATTTTCCACCACTTGATCCATATCTACCTTCAGCAGGTTGCTGAGAGCAGCCATGTAAAACAGATTACGTCCCAGTTCAGCACTAACGACTTCCTTGCAATGCTCGCACAGCTCTCCGTTTACATGCGTGCCAAGTACATCCTTGGCTTCGTCCAGGGTCATCTCTTGATGATACTCCTGTTTGGCAGCATGAATTTGGATACATCCACATTCCGTAATGGATTTGATCACAGAGCGATTGGTTGCCGCATTCGTTTGTTGGAACTTGGATAACACGTCAAGCAGACTACGGTGACGGAGCAACAACTCGGATACTTGATCCTGAAACTGCTTTAAAGTTAAAGAGCTCATAGATCCACCTCGGTGTGTTAGTAAATTCCAACTTCATTATAATGGAAGGTTCTCAATATTTCAATTTCGATGATTAACGATGGTTAATTTGGAACATAATTGTAATAAGGACTGAACTTATATACTGTGGAGGTGAATCTATGATGAAGAAATGGGTACAAGTCATTTTTGCAATCATGGGTGGAAGCTTAGGTTATCAATGGAGTGATTCAATTCTTCGTATGACGGGTGTTTCAGGCGGTCAGCAGGGGTACTGGCTTATGGGGCTTTGTGCTGCAGTTATGTGCTTAGTGTCGGTATGGCTAGTCAATATTGGATGGAAGTTGCTGCAGAAAGGCGAGCGGAACATGGATAATATTCCAGTGGCTGATCTTCTGTCGGGTACCCTTGGGTTAGTGACCGGGCTGCTAATCTCTGCACTCGCATTTCCTGTACTCTCTCAGGCTACATGGGCAGGTCCTTTTGTACCTGTTACCGTTGCGGCTGTGCTCGGCGTTATGGGCTTTAGAATCGGGTATAACAAAAGGGACGAGCTGATTCAGCTCTTAATCCGCTCACGATCACAAGGAAATGAGAAACAAACACATCGTCCCTATGAGGAACACAAAATTCTCGACACAAGCGTAATTATTGATGGGCGGATTGCAGATATTTGCAAAACTGGCTTCATTGAAGGGACGCTGGTAATTCCTGAATTTGTATTAGAAGAATTACAGCATATCGCAGATTCGTCAGATTTACTTAAACGAAACCGTGGCAGACGGGGATTGGATATTCTGAATAAAATCCAGAAGGAACTTGAAGTTAAGGTATTGATTTATGAAGGGGATTTTGAAGAAATATCGGAAGTGGACAGCAAGCTCGTCAGACTGGCTAAAGTTCTGCAAGGTAAAGTCATAACCAATGATTTTAATCTTAACAAAGTTTGCGAGCTGCAAGGAGTTTCTGTACTGAACATTAATGACCTAGCGAACGCGGTTAAGCCTGTAGTGCTTCCTGGTGAAGAAATTATCGTTCAAGTTATTAAAGACGGCAAAGAGCACGGACAAGGTGTTGCGTATCTGGATGACGGCACGATGATCGTCGTAGAAGGCGGTCGAGAATTTATCGGTATGACCCTAGAAGTCATGGTAACTAGTGTACTGCAGACTTCCGCGGGACGAATGATTTTTGCGAAGCCGAAATTGTTGGAAAAAGCCCAGTAACATTGTATGATAAGGGAAGGCATTCAAGCGGGGGAAGGTGCAGGGTGCCGATACCAACTCGTAGGTGGGGTTTCGAATGGGCAAGGTGGGTGCCGTTATTGTAGCGGCAGGTAAGGGGTCTCGCATGCGCTCGGCAGAGAGCAAGCAGTACCTACAACTCGGAGACAAACCGATTCTTGTACATACATTGCAATTATTTCAAAACATAACAGAAGTGGATGAAATTGTTTTGGTGGTTCCGGCTGCGGATGTACAGCGTTGCAAGGATCTCGTAAATATCTATTCGATTACCAAGGTGTCGCGGGTCCAGGCAGGTGGAGTTGAACGTCAGGACTCCGTTAGACTGGGACTTGCAGCGCTTCAAGAGGATACGGAGTGGGTGCTTGTCCATGATGGAGTCAGACCCTTTACAGCTGTGGAGCATATTATTGGATGCTTAAATCAGGCAAAGGAAGCTGGGGCCGCCGTGCTGGCCGTTCCGGTCAAGGATACGATCAAAGTCGTAGACCAATCGAAATGCATTCAATCCACGCCGGATAGACGAAGCTTGTGGGCGATTCAAACCCCGCAGGCTTTTCGGCTTGCTTTGCTGCAGAAGGCGCAGGAGCTTGCTATCCAAGATGGTTTTATTGGAACAGATGATGCTAGCTTAGTGGAAAGAACAGGAACGAATGTTCTTGTCGTCGAAGGGGATTACTATAATATTAAAATCACAACGCCAGAGGACCTGCCTTGGGCGGAGTGGATTCTAAAGCATGTAAGAGGAGAGCGAAATTCATGATTCGTGTAGGACAAGGATTCGATGTGCATCAATTAGTCGAAGGACGCAAATGCATCATTGGCGGAGTCACTATTCCATATGAGAAAGGCTTGCTGGGACATTCTGATGCGGATGTCTTGCTGCATGCTATCAGTGATGCCATTCTGGGAGCTTTAGGCCTCGGGGATATCGGCAAACATTTCCCAGATACGGCTGCAGAATACAAGGATGCGGACAGCTTGATATTGCTGAAGCGGGTTTGGTCGCTAGCTAAAGAAAAAGGATATCGACTTGGTAACGCCGATTCCACGATTATTGCGCAAAAGCCGAAGATGGCTCCCTATATTCCGCAAATGGTTGAAATTATAGCGGATGCGCTGGAAGCAAAGCCTGATCAAGTCAATGTTAAAGCGACAACAACAGAGCAATTAGGTTTCACGGGAAGAGGCGAGGGTATTGCTGCTCAATCTGTTGTTTGTTTAATTCAGGATGTGCTAGAATAGCAGGTATTATGGGGTGAAGAGGGGTTCGTGTTCATGAGTCAACCATTACGTGTGCGTTACGCACCTAGTCCAACTGGACATTTACATATCGGCGGAGCGCGTACAGCTTTATTTGATTATTTGCTCGCTCGCCGGAACAACGGAGTTTTTATTGTACGTTTTGAAGATACAGACCAGACTCGTCATAAGGAGTCGGGAATCGCAGACCAATTAAGCGGCCTTAAGTGGCTAGGGCTCGATTGGGACGAGAGTGTTGATATCGGAGGTCCTTATGGTCCATACCGTCAAATGGAGCGCCTTGACCTATACAAACCGTACACAGACCAACTGCTTAGCCAAGGGAATGCTTATCCTTGCTACTGTACGGAAGAAGATTTGGAGCAGGAACGGGCAGAGCAGGAAGCCAAAGGCGAAATGCCGCGTTATTCCGGTAAGTGCCGTCATTTGACGAGTGAGCAGAGAAACGCATTTGAACAGGCGGGCCGTAAGCCTTCAATCCGTTTCCGTGTGCCGGAAGACCGTATCATTGCATTTGATGACAAAGTGCGTGAGCACGTAGAGTTTGAATCCAATGGAATCGGCGACTTCATTATTGTTCGTCCTGACGGAATTCCTACCTATAACTTCGCAGTAATTCTCGATGACCATCTTATGAAGATCAACCTGGTCATTCGTGGTGAGGAGCATCTTTCCAATACACCAAGGCAGATCTTGATGTATGAGGCGCTGGGTCTCCCGGTTCCGGAATTTGCTCATCTGTCGCTAATCTTGAATCAAGACCGTAAAAAAATGAGTAAACGGGATGAATCGATCATTCAGTTTATTGAACAATACAAAGAACTCGGCTATTTGCCTGAGGCTGTCGTGAACTTTATCGCACTTCTCGGCTGGTCCCCGGGCGGTGAAGAGGAGATGTTCACGAAGGAAGAATTGATCGCGCAATTTGACTTGAACCGTGTTTCCAAGAGCCCCGCTGTCTTTGATATGGACAAGCTAAATTGGATGAACAATCATTATTTGAAAAAAGCGCCGCTTTCGCGGGTTGTAGACCTATGCCTGCCTCATCTGCAAAAAGCTGGTTTCATCCAAGGTGAGCTCTCTTCGGAGAAAACACACTGGGTGGAAACATTGGTTGGACTCAATCAGGAGAGAATGCGCTACGCGGCTGAAATTGTGGAGCTCGCACAGTTGTTCTTCCAGGATGAGCTCGTTATGGAAGAAGAGGCTTCGGCTATTCTGCAAGAAGAGCACGTACCTGTGGTCCTGAGCAGATTTTTACAGCAAGTTGAGCAAGCAGAAGATTTTTCTGTCGAAGCAATTCCCGGTATGGTAAAGCAGGTGCAGAAGGATACCGGTTACAAAGGTAAACAACTGTTCATGTCCATACGTGCTGCATTGACCGGACAAGTGCATGGACCTGATTTGAATAAGTCAATCTTCTTGTTAGGCAAAGAAAAAGTTGTGGCGAGACTGCGGAAGTGATTGTATTCCCTGCTTCTTTTCGCTATACTTAGTTCAATATGAAAAGCAAGGATCAGGAGAGTACGAATGACGTAGGATTTTCCAGAGAGGATAATCAAAGCTTCAAGCTTTGGCTGTGAGTTATCCATGTCCCGTTATCGGAAGTGCACCTGGGAGCTGCTGTGCCGAAGTTCGCAAGTGGGCTCGTAGGTGCAGCCGGAAGTTGCCCACGTTACGGGAGCATAAGTTGGGAGACTTCCAAGTCGCCAAGCAGAGTGGAACCGCGGTAGAACGCCTCTGCAGCCTAAGGGCTGCGGGGGCTTTTTGTATTATCTAGATCCGTAAGAAGGTGATAGCATGTGGAAAACGATCAAGTCTGATATTTCTGCTGTGTTTGATAATGATCCTGCTGCTCGCAGCTGGTTTGAAGTTGCCTTTACGTATTCGGGCCTTCATGCCATCTGGTGGCATCGGATCGGACACTGGTTTTTCAAGAAGAGAATGTTTACGATTGCCCGTATCGTCTCCCAGTTCAGCCGGTTCATGACGGGGATCGAGATTCATCCCGGTGCTGTGATTGGCAAACGCCTTTTTATTGACCATGGTATGGGAGTCGTCATCGGGGAGACCTGCATCATTGGTGATGATGTTACGCTTTACCAAGGTGTAACTTTAGGAGGCACAGGTAAAGAAAAAGGAAAACGACACCCGACAATTGGTAATAATGTGATTATTGGCTCGGGTGCTAAAATCATCGGTTCTTTTACAGTTGGTGAAAATTCTCGAGTGGGTCCTAATACGGTCGTAATTAAAGAGGTTCCTCCTAACAGTACGGTCGTTTGTATTCCGGGTAAAATTGTGAAGCGGGACGGAGTGCGTGTAAATCGATTGGATCATACGAGCTTGCCGGACCCGGTTATTGATATCTTTGAAGGTTTGCAGAAGCAGATCAACGAGCTGAAGGAAGAGCTGGAACAAGAAAGACAAAGAAATGGAGGAACAAGACAGCATGACGCTCAAAGTGTATAATACGTTGTCACGTAAGAAAGAAGAATTCGTGCCTTTGCAGCCGGGTAAGGTTAACATGTATGTTTGCGGTCCAACCGTATATAACTATATTCATATCGGGAACGGTCGTCCGGTCATTTTCTTTGATGTGGTTCGCAGATATTTGGAATTCCAGGGTTACGCGGTCAATTACGTGACCAACTTCACGGATGTGGATGATAAAATGATTCGCAAGGCTGAGGAAGAAGGCACCACTGTTCCGCAGCTTGCAGAAACCTACATCCAAGCTTTTCTCGAGGATATTAAAGCGCTAGGTGTTCATGAAGCAAGCTTAAATCCGCGAGTGACGGAAAACATTCAAGAGATCATCGATTTTATCGCCGACCTGGAGTCCAAAGGCTTTGCTTACGAAAGCCGCGGCGACGTTTATTACCGTACAACGAAATTTTCGGACTACGGCAAATTGTCTCATCAAAATCTAGATGAGCTGCAATATGGCATACGCATCGAGGTCGACGACCGCAAAGAAAATCCGCAGGATTTCGTACTGTGGAAAGCGGCGAAGCGAGGTGAAATCGCATGGGAAAGTCCCTGGGGGCAAGGGCGTCCAGGCTGGCATATTGAGTGCTCCGCCATGGTTCGGAAGTATTTAGGCGATACTATTGATATCCATGGCGGTGGATTTGATTTAACATTCCCTCACCATGAATGCGAGATTGCTCAAACCGAAGCTTTAACCGGCGAACCAATGGCGAATTACTGGATGCACAACGCGTTCCTAAATATCGATAATGAGAAAATGTCCAAATCACTCGGAAACGGCATTCTCATCCGTGATCTCATAAAAGCTATCAAACCGGAAGTGTTCCGCTTCTTTATGCTTTCGGCGCATTACCGGAATCCGCTGAATTTCAGTGATGAAAGCCTGAAACAAGCAGCGAATGGACTTGAGCGCATCCAGAATGCCTATGACAATCTGAAGCATCGCTTAAATACCGCTTCTCAAGAGCGGGCACTAGAAGAAGGATTGGAAGATAGAGTTGCTACCATTGCCAATCGATTTAATGAAAAAATGAGCGATGATTTTAATACGCCAGATGCGATTACGGCTATCTTCGATCTTGTCGCTGAAGCAAATCTGTATCTGCAGCAGGAGCGGGCCACAACTGCCGCAATCCAGCTTTTCATAGATCAACTGCACTCTTTCGATCGAGTGTTCGGTATTCTTAGTCAAGCTTCAGAGGAATTGCTGGATGAAGAAATTGAACAGTTGATTGTGGATCGCACGGAAGCCCGTAAGAGTAAAAACTGGGCAAGAGCGGACGAGATTCGCAATCTGCTCACAGAGAAAGGGATATTCCTCGAAGATACACCGCAAGGAATACGCTGGCGCCGCAAATGAACGAACATATCTCGGATCCGTTTCAATTGTTTCATTTTCCGCCTTCCAAGAGTCCGAATCTGCTTAGTCCGTTGGTCCTTGCTTATATCGGTGATGCCGTCTATGAGGTATATATAAGGCAGTATGTGATTTCACTTGCGAATCACAGACCCAATCAATTGCACAAAATGTCTACGCAGTTTGTTTCGGCTAAGGCTCAAGCTAAGCTTTTGGAAGCACTGATACCGCAGCTGACGGAGGAAGAACTGGATATTGTTAAGCGTGGACGGAACGCGAAGTCTGGAACTACGGCCAAGAATGCGGATGTGCTGGAATACCGGCACAGTACCGCCTTTGAGTGCCTGATAGGATACTTATACTATACAAAAGCATTTGAGCGTTTGAAGGAGTTATTAGATTTCGCCATAGCGTTCAAAACAGCTAAATAATTTCTAGAGAGCAAGGAGGAAACCTGATGTCAGAAGAATACATAGGCGGCAAGCATTCGGTGCTCGAGGCACTGCGCTCAGGCCGGACCATTAATAAGATATGGGTAGCGGAAAATGCTCAAAAGCAATTCGCCGGCCCTATCGTGGCCGAGGCGAAAAACCACGGTATTATTGTGCAATTCACAGATAAACGTAAGCTGGATCAAATGGCAGAAGGGCTTCAACATCAAGGTGTAGTAGCCCAGGTTGCTGCTTATGAGTATGTAGAAATAGAAGATATCCTAGGGTTAGCCAAGGAGCGGGGTGAGGATCCATTCATTCTTATTCTGGATGAAATCGAAGATCCTCATAATCTGGGATCTATACTTAGGACCTCCGACTGCACGGGTGTGCACGGAGTCATCATCCCGAAACGTCGATCCGTAGGGCTAACGGCAGCTGTATCCAAAACATCCGCAGGAGCTGTTGAGTACGTACCAGTGGCGCGGGTTACGAATATCGCGCAGACGATTGAACAGCTTAAAGAAGAAGGTGTCTGGATTGCAGGTACAGACGTATCAGCTGCTCAAGACGTCTACAAAGCTAATTTCAAAATGCCTATCGCATTAGTTATTGGCAATGAAGGAAAAGGCGTAGGTCGATTAATCAAAGAAAAATGCGACTTTCTTGTCAAGCTCCCGATGACCGGCCAGATCAATTCGTTGAATGCTTCCGTAGCCGCGGGAGTTTTGATGTATGAAGTAGTAAGACAGCGCACCATGAGCTAATAGTATGGAAGAGTTTTTAATCGTCGACGGCTATAATATTATTGGAGCCTGGCCGGAGCTTAGCAAGCTTAAGGATACGGATCTGGAAGGCGCGAGAGACAAGCTGATCCACATGCTTTCAGAATACCAGTCTTTCTCGGGAATGAAAGTATATCTTGTCTTTGATGCTTACATGGTGCCTGGGCTTGGGAAAAAGTATGTTCAAAGCAAGCTTAGTGTTTTATATACCAAAGAAAAAGAGACGGCGGACGAATTAATAGAAAGATTGGTTACGAACTTGATGGGCAGGCGCAAACAAATCCATGTAGCCACCTCGGACATGATTGAGCAGCACGTTATTTTCGGCAAAGGAGCCCTTAGGCTTCCGGCAGGGGAGCTTTGGGTTAAAATCAATCAGAGCCGCAAAGAGGTCAGAGCACGAATTCAACCTGAAAAGTCATCGAAAAAAAACCCGTTTGACGACAAAATCAAAGGGGATGTCAGGGATATTTTTGAGCGTTGGCGCAGGGGCCAATAATCCTCCAAATGCTAGAAATGACGGGGTTCCCCGTTGACGATGTGAGTTTTATTCATGTATACTTAACCTATCCTTAAAGAAGAAATCTAGGTAGTCCTGCAGGCCGGAGGGATTGTTGGTGAGTGTCGACCTCAAAGAGTTGAGAATGTATGATTATGACCTCAAGCCAGATGAAGACATAGTCGAAGCAGTCCGTGAAGGCAGTAGCGAAGCATTGGAATACCTGATCAATAAATATAAGAATTTTGTGCGTGCCAAGGCGCGCTCCTATTTTTTGATAGGTGCTGATCGAGAGGATATCGTGCAGGAAGGAATGATAGGTTTATATAAATCTATTCGAGACTTCCGCGGCGATAAGCTCGCGTCTTTTAAAGCCTTTGCCGAACTATGCATTACTAGGCAGATCATCACGGCTATCAAGACAGCGACTCGCCAAAAGCATATTCCATTGAATTCCTACGTTTCATTGGACAAGCCTATTTATGATGAGGATTCTGATCGTACACTGCTTGACGTTATAAGCGGTTCCAGGGTTACCGACCCGGAGGAACTCGTAATCAATCAAGAAGAGTTTACAGGTCTCGAAGATAAAATGGGAGAAATACTGAGCGACTTGGAGCGGAGAGTGCTCATGCTTTATTTGGATGGACGCTCCTATCAAGAGATTGCTGTTGATCTTGACCGCCATGTCAAATCTATAGATAACGCCCTACAACGGGTCAAACGAAAGCTTGAACGCTATTTGGAAGTTAGAGACCTATAAAAACACTTTTGCAGCTCAGGCGCAAAGGTGTTTTCTTTTAAAATATAAGAATTTATAAGTTTCACTTAATAATTCGGCTTATATTTTTTATAAACGTACTCGTCATTAAAGTTGAGTGCCCCCCTTATAATAGACATTGGAAAAACCCCCTGGGTAAACCGATGAATTATTAGGGGGGCATTTCTATGGCGATCAAAGGACAAACGTTTAGACATTATCCAGAATCCATCAAGACAGAGGCTATTCGTTTACATGAGGTGGAGGGTTGGAGCTACCGAGAAATCACAGAACATTTGGGGATATATGATAAGGGACGGGTCAAGAAGTGGATGAGTAAATACCGTGAGTGCGGCGAAGAAAGTTTTAAGGACAAGCGTGGAGGCCCCTTTCGAGCAGAGACAGAGCAAGAGCGACTAATTCGACAGTTGCAATTAGAGGTAGATGTGCTAAAAAAGTGGTTACAAATCTTGAGTCGGGAGGTGCACAAGATAAATACTACGTCATAGATGAGTTGAAGGAGCAGCAAAGCGTGAAAGAGTTATGTTCTTATTTGGGAGTAAGCAGAAGTGGTTACTACGCCTATGTAAAGCGTAGGACAACAGATCCTGATGGAGAACTAAAGCTCAAAATCTTGGCGATCTACGAGCAGCGTAAGAAGATTCTAGGGTACCGCCGTATTCAAGATGAGTTGTATCGTCAGCATAACCTTATCGTCAATCATAAGAAGGTTTTGCGCCTTATGCAAGAACTTGGCATCAAGTCAATTATCCGCCGCAAATATAAGTATCAAACGAGTCATGAAGCAGCTATATCCGACGGGAGAGTGGCCGAGAACTTGCTAAAGCGGAACTTCCATGCCGACGGTCCAAATCAAAAGTGGGTTACAGATGTTACGCAATATCGTGTGTTCGATGATCGGGTCTACTTATCGGCCATAAAGGATCTCTGGAACGGCGAAATTGTGGCTTATCACATCAGTAACCGTAACGACAATCCGCTTGTATTAGATACGTTTAGAAAAGCATTTAAAGCGCATAAAGACGTGTCTGGATTGATCGTTCACAGCGATCAAGGAAGCCAGTACACGTCTCATGCTTACCACGACATGCTGCCAAAGGTTGGCGCCCGAATCAGCATGTCCCGCCGAGGCAATTGTTATGATAATGCCTCTATGGAAAGTTTCTTCTCTCATTTGAAAGTGGAAGCTCTCTATCCCTATGATATCCGAAGTATCGAGGAAGTACAAAGGCGAATTGAGGAATTTATTCGATTTTATAACGAGGAAAGAGCACAGAAAAAACTAAACAAGCTGACTCCGGTTGAGTACCGGCGCCAGCTTGTTGCCTAGGGCTTTTTTCAATGTCTACTAAATGGGGTCTTGACCAAAGGACGGAGTAAGCCGTTTATCTCATATGATAGTAGTACAGGTTTAATTTAACGGAAGGCAGTCGATACTGGTTGATACTTCACGCCCGTAAAATAGGCAGAAAGAGTAGAGCTCGCGAGACTTCTTCCTTGACACGTTATTACAGGTTGTGATAAAGTATTTCAGGTAGCCCTAAATGTCGCTTTCTTTCTGATGCGCAAAAAGGGCTGTACTCAGAAAGTGTCTGTAGGAGGTGTACATCATGCGGGTTATCATCACATTAGCGTGCACAAATTGCAAACAAAGAAACTATGCATCCACTAAAAATAAGCGCAACAATCCCGACCGTATTGAGTTGAAGAAATATTGCAGATTCTGCAATGGACATACTGCTCATCGCGAGACTAGGTAGTTCCTTGGAGGTGTAGTTTGTGGCGTTCTTGGCTAGAATGAAACAAAGCTTCGGATCCACCTTTTCCTTCTTCACCGATAGTTGGTCAGAACTCAAGAAAGTCAAGTGGCCAAGCCGCAAAGAAATGACTACCTATACGCTTGTCGTACTTGGTACGGTAGCTTTTGTTGCCATTTATTTTTTTGTGATCGATCTTGGAATCACTGAGCTGCTGCGCCTTGTTTTTAAATAAACAGGACTATAGGTGAATTCAAACATGGAAAAAAGATGGTACGTCGTACATACCTATTCCGGGTATGAGAACAAAGTGAAAGCCAATCTAGAGAAACGCGTTGAATCCATGGAAATGCAGGACAAGATCTTCCGCGTGCTTGTGCCGATGGAAGAGGAACTGGTGAACAAAGACGGGAAAAAGAAAACCGTCATGCGTAAAGTTTACCCGGGATATGTGCTTGTTGAAATGATTCAAACGGATGATTCCTGGTATGTTGTTCGCAATACGCCTGGAGTTACTGGGTTCGTAGGTTCTACGGGATCCGGCTCTAAACCGACTGCTCTGCTTCCTGAGGAAGTGGAAGCCATCCTGAAGCACATGGGCATGGAAGAACCGAAGCCGAAGATCGACTTCGAACTGAAAGAAACCGTGCGCGTCAAGGTGGGGCCTTTTGCAAATTTTGTTGGCTCGGTTGAAGAAATTGTTGCGGACAAAGGCAAGCTCAAGGTTCACGTCAATATGTTTGGTAGAGAAACCCCTCTTGAGTTGGATTTCAACCAAGTGGAGAAGCTATAAAACGAGACAACCTAGGGTTTCTACCAGGTCTATTCCTCGGGATAGACCTTCGTTAGTGGGAGGGTATTTTGCCCGTCTAACCACACTAAGTGCAAGGAGGTGTCAACATGGCAAAAAAGGTTATTAAAATGGTAAAGCTTCAAGTTCCAGCTGGTAAAGCTAATCCGGCTCCGCCAATCGGTCCGGCTCTTGGTCAAGCAGGTGTGAACATCATGGCTTTCTGTAAAGAGTTTAACGCTCGTACTGCTGATCAAGCTGGTTTGATCATTCCAGTTGAAATCACAGTATTCGAAGATCGTTCCTTTACATTTATCACAAAAACGCCTCCGGCTGCAGTTCTTCTTCGCGTAGTTGCTGGTATCGAAAAAGGATCCGGTGAACCAAACAAAAAGAAAGTTGCAACTGTAAAGCGTGCGAAAGTTCGCGAAATCGCTGAGCAAAAAATGCCAGACCTTAACGCTGCATCCGTAGAGGCTGCAATGCGCATGGTCGAAGGTACTGCTCGCAGCATGGGTATCGTCATCGAAGACTAATTCCATTAAGGAATGTGTGTTCTAATGTGTTCCGTCTTATTCACTTGTGGATTTGTACGGAATGCTCGGTGGGAGGATTATCCGCTAATACCACTAGGGAGGATTTAAAATGCCAAAACACGGTAAAAAATACCGCGAAGTAGCTCAGTTGATTAATGCTGAGGCTGCATACGAACCGGCAGAAGCGATTGAGCTTGTAAAAAAGACAGCTCCTGCTAAATTTGATGAAACTGTTGATATCGCAGTTCGCCTGGGTGTAGACCCAAGGAAACAAGACCAAGCCGTTCGTGGCGTCGTTGTACTGCCGCACGGAACTGGTAAAACAAAGCGTGTTCTCGTTTTTGCAAAAGGCGAAAAGGCGAAAGAAGCAGAAGCAGCTGGCGCGGATTTTGTCGGCGACCAAGACATGATCAATAAAATCCAACAAGGTTGGTTTGAATTTGATGTTTGCGTAGCTACTCCAGATATGATGAGCGAAGTTGGTAAACTGGGTCGTATCCTCGGGGGTAAAGGTTTGATGCCGAACCCGAAAGCGGGTACAGTTACTTTCGACGTATCGAAAGCTGTTCAGGAGATTAAAGCTGGTAAAATCGAATACCGCCTTGACAAACAAGGACAAATTCACGCTCCGCTCGGTAAAGTATCCTTCGATGCTGATAAGTTGGCTGAAAACTTTAAGGCATTGGTTGATGCCCTTGTAAGAGCGAAACCTGCGGCTGCTAAAGGTGTATACCTGAAAAACATCGCAATTTCCTCCACTATGGGACCAAGTGTACGTGTAAATGTGCAATCCTTCAGATAAGAAAAAGCTGTCAGTTGACTTCTGTCGCTGACCGTGATAATCTATCTAAGGTCTTAAAAGTGAATAGTAAACCGTAGACAGTAGGTGCCCATAGGGCTTAATTTCCTACCGAGGTGTTATGATAAATCGAACGATTTCTTTGTACATCAGAGAATAGCGATCACATCATGCCTTCGTAGATTCTACGAAGGCATTTCTTGTTTTAATAAGAAATGATGGCCTGCTGTTTGCGGAAGCGTAAGATACAAATGCTTAAGAAGTGAGGTGTACTATGGCAAACGCGAAAATTCTTGCAGAGAAAGAACAAGCTGTCGCTGACGTAACCGAGAAGCTGAAAGCTAGCTCCTGCACAATCGTAACAGATTACCGCGGTTTGAACGTAGCTCAAGTAACTCAGTTGCGTAAATCCCTGCGTGAAGCTGGAATCGAATTTACGGTTCTCAAGAATACATTAGCACGTCGTGCTACTGCAAACGCTGAGCTGAGCGAATTGGATGAGTTCCTTACTGGACCTACTGCCATTGCTTTCAGCAAAGACGATGTAGTCACTCCTGCTAAAATCTTGACTGAATTCGCTAAGAAGAATGATAAATTGAACGTAAAAGCTGGCGTTGTAGAAGGTCGCGTCGTTGGTTACGATCAAATTAAAGCTCTTGCGGACCTGCCTTCCAAAGAAGGTTTGCTCTCCATGTTGCTTAGCGTTCTTCAAGCTCCTGTTCGCAACTTTGCTCTTGCTGTTAAAGCAGTTGCAGAGAAAAAGAAGCTGAAGGTCAAGCTTAATCAAGTTTTACAACCACTAAATTTAATGATGATAATGGAGGTTTAACCATGAGTAACGCACAAATCTTGGAAGCCATCAAAGGCATGACTATTTTGGAACTGAACGATCTGGTTAAAGCAATCGAAGAAGAATTTGGCGTAACTGCAGCAGCTCCAGTAGCTGTAGTAGCAGGCGGAGCAGCAGCAGTTGAAGAAGCTCAAACTGAGTTTGACGTAATCTTGACTAACGCTGGTGCATCCAAAATCAACGTAATTAAAGTTGTTCGTGAAATCACTGGTCTAGGTTTGAAAGAAGCAAAAGACCTGGTAGACGGCGCTCCTAAACCAATCAAAGAAAAAGTTGGTCAAGAAGAAGCAGAAGCTGTCAAAGCAAAACTTACAGAAGCTGGCGCTACTGTAGAAGTGAAGTAATTGATCGACAAACCAACCTCTTGAAGTTAGACTTCAAGAGGTTTTTTTGGTAAAAGGAAAGCCGGTCAAATGGCTTGAGTGGTTTTCCTTTTGGTGAAAAAAGGAGGGGGTCAAACATGTCGGAGCATTATTATACCAAACAGCCTTCCACACGGCATGACGTTCAAACCATTCGTGAAACCCTGCGCGGGAGGACCTTTACGTTTCAAACGGATGCGGGTGTTTTTTCGAAGAATAGTGTCGATTACGGAAGTAAGCATCTCATTGAGATGATGGACATTCAAACCAACGATAGAGTACTTGATGTTGGATGTGGGTATGGACCGATCGGATTAACAGCGGCAAGCTTGTGCCCTGAGGGGCATGTCGTTATGGTGGATATCAATGAAAGAGCTATTGAATTAGCAAAGCAAAATGCGGCTGCTAACGATATTCGCAATGTGACAATTGTGCAGAGTGATTTGTTGGAAAAAGTCAAACACGGTCGGTTTACTGTTATATTGACGAATCCTCCAATTCGAGCTGGAAAAGAAGTAGTGCATCGAATTTTTATGGAAGCATATGAATGCTTGGATCCAGGGGGGCACTTTGGGTGGTTATTCAAAAAAAGCAAGGGGCTCCCTCTGCAATGGCTAAGCTGGAATCCATCTATGCAGAAGTGACTGAGGTCTCTAAGGATAAAGGATATCGAATTCTTAAGGCGATAAAGCTTTAATTCCTATTATCGTCGTCAAATCGTGGGAATTTGTTTGACTTGACAAATCTGATGTGGTATTATAAAGAAATGTCAGTATTAAGATGGGACACATGTCTTTAGTTAACAAAAATGTCAAGTATTTTTTCTTCCAGTTATGAATAAAATTTTAATCTATAACGTATATTGTTGGAATTTTAGGCAACTCTAACAGGATGAGAAGAAATATGTGGAAAAGTCTTTATGAACAACAGAGAAAAACCTCCATCCATACAGTCGCTTAATTCGGACGGGCTCCAGATTGGAGACGTCCTGAGTGTACGTCGGTAGAAGGTTTTCTTCTTTCTTTTTATTTATTGAGTAGACTTGAGGGGTGAATGAAAGTTGGCGGGACATCTTGTTCAATTTGGACGACGTAAACGCAGGACTTATGCACGGATTAATGAGGTGCTGGGCATTCCGAACCTGATCGAAATCCAGCAAAAATCGTATGAGTGGTTTTTGGAAGAGGGACTTAGAGAGATGTTTCAGGATATCTCCCCTATTCAGGATTTCACAGGGAACCTGGTGCTAGAATTTATCGATTATAGCTTAGGAGAGCCTAAGTATTCAGTCGATGAATCCAAAGAACGTGACGTGACTTATGCGGCGCCGCTGCGGGTTAAAGTCCGTTTGATTAACAAGGAAACCGGAGAGGTCAAAGAGCAAGAAGTGTTCATGGGGGATTTCCCTATTATGACCGAAACGGGAACTTTTATTATCAATGGCGCGGAGCGTGTTATCGTCTCCCAGCTCGTTCGTTCTCCCAGTGTCTATTATAGCACGAAAGTGGATAAAAACGGCAAAAAAACTTACACAGCAACGGTTATTCCGAATCGTGGAGCATGGCTAGAGCTAGAAACAGATGCGAAGGATATCATTTACGTTCGTATCGACCGTACTCGTAAGATTCCGGTGACGGTTCTTCTGAGAGCTTTAGGTTTTGGTACAGATGCTGAAATCATGGATCTTTTGGGCGACGATGAATATATTCGCAATACGCTCGACAAAGATAACACGGATTCCACGGAAAAAGCATTGATTGAGATTTATGAGCGACTTCGTCCGGGTGAACCACCTACTTTGGATAACGCTAGAAGCTTGCTCGTGGCGCGATTCTTTGATCCGAAGCGCTATGACCTTGCGAACGTAGGTCGTTACAAAATCAATAAAAAGCTTCATATTAAGAATAGATTGTTTAATCAGCGTCTGGCTGAAACATTGGTGGATCCTGAAACAGGCGAAATCATTTGTGAAGCAGGACAATTGCTGGATCGCCGTACGTTGGATGAAATTCTTCCTCATATTGAAAATGGTGTGGGTAATAAAGAGTTTTCTATTCCTAATGGTGTGACAGAAGAGGATAACATTCCTGTTCAGTGCATCAACGTATACTCACCAATTGAAGACGGCAAGATTGTAAAAGTTATTTCTAACGGTCAGATTGATAAGGCTGTTAAGAATATTACACCTGCCGATATTATTTCATCTATTAACTACTTCATTAACTTATTGCACGGTATCGGCAATACGGATGATATCGATCACTTGGGTAACCGTCGTCTTCGTTCTGTTGGCGAGTTGCTGCAAAACCAATTCCGTATCGGTCTGTCCCGTATGGAACGTGTTGTTCGTGAACGGATGTCGATTCAGGATGCGAATGTCATTACACCGCAAGCCTTGATCAATATTCGTCCGGTTATCGCGTCGATTAAAGAGTTTTTCGGAAGCTCCCAGCTTTCTCAATTTATGGACCAAACGAACCCTCTTGCAGAGCTTACGCATAAGCGACGTTTGTCTGCGCTGGGACCCGGCGGTTTGACGAGAGAACGCGCGGGGATGGAAGTTCGAGACGTGCATCACTCCCACTATGGTCGTATGTGTCCAATTGAGACTCCGGAGGGACCGAACATTGGTTTGATCAACTCCTTGTCTACATTTGCCCGCATTAACGAATATGGGTTTATTGAAGCACCGTATCGTTGGGTAGATCCCAAGTCAAGTACAGTAACAGAACAAATCGTTTACATGACTGCGGATGAAGAGGATAACTATGTTATCGCTCAGGCGAACGCTGAATTGACAGAGGATGGCAAGTTCGTAGAAGAATCAATTATCGTTCGTTATAAAGACGATAACTTGACTCTTCCAGTTGAGCGTGTCGACTACA
Source organism: Paenibacillus hexagrammi (assembly GCF_021513275.1). NCBI lineage: Bacteria > Bacillati > Bacillota > Bacilli > Caryophanales > Paenibacillaceae > Paenibacillus > Paenibacillus hexagrammi. Next base: position 6,543,010 of record NZ_CP090978.1, read on the forward strand.
TGGACGTTTCGCCAAAACAAGTAGTTTCTGTTGCAACAGCTTTGATCCCGTTCTTAGAAAATGACGACTCCAACCGTGCCCTCATGGGATCGAACATGCAGCGTCAAGCCGTTCCTCTTCTGATTCCGAAAGCTCCTCTGGTTGGTACTGGTATGGAGCATAAGGTTGCCAAGGACTCGGGAGTATGTATTGTGTCCAAATTTGATGGAATTATTGAAAAGGCTGCTGCGAATGAAATTTGGCTTCGCCGTCAAGAAATGGTGGATGGTAAGTTAGTCAGCGGCAATATCGTGAAATATAAGCTTCATAAATTCATGCGTTCAAACCAAGGTACTTGTATCAACCAACGTCCAATTGTGAAAAAAGGTCAAATCGTCAAGGTGGGAGACATCCTTGCAGATGGCCCTTCCACAGAGCAAGGCGAATTGGCGCTTGGACGTAACGTAGTCGTTGCCTTCATGACTTGGGAAGGTTACAACTATGAGGATGCGATCTTGCTAAGCCAAAAGCTTGTTAAAGAAGATGTGTATACATCTATTCATATTGAGGAATATGAGTCTGAAGCCCGTGATACGAAGCTGGGTCCTGAAGAAATCACTCGCGATATTCCGAACGTCGGGGAAGATGCTCTAAAAAATCTTGATGAACGCGGAATCATTCGGGTCGGTGCAGAAATCGGCGCAGGAGATATTCTGGTCGGTAAAGTAACGCCGAAAGGTGTGACGGAGCTGACAGCCGAAGAAAGATTGCTGCATGCGATTTTCGGGGAAAAAGCTCGTGAAGTTCGTGATACGTCACTTCGCGTACCTCACGGTACAGACGGTATCGTCGTAGATGTTAAAGTGTTTACACGTGAGAACGGTGATGAACTGCCTCCTGGTGTTAATCAACTCGTTCGCGTCTATATCGCCCAAAAACGGAAAATATCCGAGGGGGATAAAATGGCGGGACGTCACGGTAACAAAGGGGTTGTGGCGCGGATTCTGCCTGAGGAAGATATGCCGTTCCTACCGGACGGTACACCGGTTGAAGTTGTACTGAACCCTCTGGGGGTACCATCGCGGATGAACATCGGTCAGGTGCTGGAGGTCCATTTGGGCTTTGCCTCCAAACTACTTGGTATTCATGCGGCGACGCCGGTATTTGACGGAGCGCGTGAGTATGACGTGTTCGATACCATGGAAGAAGCTGGTATGCAGCGTAACGGTAAAACCATCTTGTACGATGGACGTACAGGAGAGCCGTTTGAACGCGAAGTAACTGTGGGTGTCATGTATATGATCAAACTAGCACACATGGTTGACGATAAAATCCATGCCCGTTCTACAGGCCCATACTCTCTTGTTACACAGCAGCCATTGGGTGGTAAAGCTCAATTCGGCGGACAACGTTTCGGGGAGATGGAGGTTTGGGCGCTTGAAGCATACGGTGCTGCCTATACACTTCAAGAAATCCTTACAGTTAAGTCAGATGACGTGGTTGGTCGTGTGAAAACATATGAATCCATCGTCAAAGGCGAAAATGTTCCTGAACCAGGTGTTCCAGAGTCGTTCAAAGTTTTGATCAAAGAGCTTCAAAGCTTAGGTATGGATGTTAAGATTCTGTCGGGCAATGAAGAAGAGATCGAGATGAAGGAAATGGACGATGATGATGAAGTCACTAGCGATAAATTAAACCTGAATTTAGAAGGCACCGAATTAGGAGTCGAATAACGGTTTAGCACAATAGATCCAGCATCATTCACTGCAAAGTAAGGTTTAAATTCTTAAAGGAGGGTTGCTCCTTGATGGACGTTAACAACTTCGAGTTTATGAAAATCGGTCTAGCATCGCCCGAAAAAATACGCTCATGGTCCCGTGGGGAAGTAAAGAAGCCGGAAACAATTAACTACAGAACCTTAAAGCCGGAGAAGGAAGGTCTCTTCTGCGAAAAAATCTTCGGACCAACTAAGGACTGGGAATGCCACTGCGGTAAATACAAGCGTGTCCGTTACAAAGGCGTTGTTTGCGATCGATGTGGCGTTGAGGTAACCCGTCAAAAAGTTCGCCGTGAGCGCATGGGCCATATTGAGCTAGCTGCTCCCGTTTCCCATATTTGGTATTTCAAAGGTATTCCAAGCCGCATGGGCTTGGCGTTGGATATGTCTCCAAGATCCTTGGAGGAAATTATCTATTTCGCATCTTATGTAGTAACAGATCCAGGTGACACGCCGCTTGAAAAGAAGCAACTGCTGTCGGAGAAAGAATACCGCAGCTACCGTGAAAAATATGGTTATGCTTTCCAGGCTGGTATGGGAGCCGAAGCTGTGAAAAAGCTTCTTCAAGACATCGATATCGATCGTGAAGTTGAAATGCTGAAAGAAGAGCTGAAGACGGCTCAAGGTCAGCGTCGTAACCGTGCAATTAAACGTCTTGAAGTTATGGAAGCTTTCCGTAATTCAAAAAATATGCCGGAGTGGATGGTGCTGGATGTACTTCCAGTCATCCCTCCAGAGCTTCGTCCGATGGTTCAATTGGATGGTGGACGTTTTGCAACGTCTGACCTTAATGATTTGTACCGCCGTGTTATCAACCGTAACAACCGTTTGAAGAGATTGCTTGACCTAGGCGCTCCGGACATTATCGTGCAAAACGAGAAGCGTATGCTTCAAGAAGCCGTTGACGCGCTGATTGACAACGGTCGCCGCGGCCGCCCTGTAACAGGACCGGGTAACCGTCCACTTAAATCTCTCAGTCATATGCTGAAAGGTAAGCAAGGACGTTTCCGTCAAAACCTTCTCGGTAAACGTGTTGACTACTCCGGACGTTCCGTTATCGTCGTAGGACCAAACCTGAAGATGTACCAATGCGGTCTTCCGAAGGAAATGGCGCTTGAATTGTTCAAACCTTTCGTTATGAAAGAGCTTGTAAATAAAGGTCTTGCTCATAATATCAAGAGTGCGAAACGTAAAGTTGAGCGCGTAAGCCCAGATGTTTGGGACGTTCTTGAAGAGGTAATTAAAGAGCATCCGGTTCTACTGAACCGTGCCCCCACATTGCATAGACTCGGTATTCAAGCTTTTGAACCGATTCTCGTTGAGGGTCGTGCCATTAAACTGCATCCACTCGTCTGTACGGCGTACAACGCTGACTTCGACGGTGACCAAATGGCCGTTCACGTACCGTTATCTTCCGAAGCGCAAGCTGAAGCTCGTGTGCTGATGCTGGCGTCCGGTAACATTTTGAACCCGAAAGACGGTAAACCAGTTGTCACTCCTTCACAGGATATGGTTCTGGGAAGCTTCTATTTGACTACTGATAATAAGTATGCCAAAGGCGCTGGGGCGATCATTCGTACCGTGCATGAGGCTGTTTCGTCTTACCAATCCGGTAAAGCGGCTTTGCACGCACGTGTAGCAATTCCGGCAAGAGCACTTAACAAAACGAGCTTTACAGAAGAACAGCAAAATGCAATGCTAATCACAACAATTGGTAAAATCATTTTCAATGAAATTTATCCGAGTGATTTCCCATACATCAACGAGCCTACTAAGACAAACTTGCTGAACGGTATTCCAGATTCTCACTTTGTATTTGAAAAAGGTGCGGACCTGAGAGCTATCATGCTGGAACGTCCTGAGAATAAGGCTGTGGGTAAGGAATACCTAGGTTCCATTATTGCGGAGTGCTTCCGTAAGTACCACACTACACAAACTTCCATCATTCTGGATAAAATTAAGGAGCTTGGCTTCACGTACTCCACAAAAGCGGGAATTACTGTTGCTGTGGCAGACGTAGTCGTGCCATCTGAAAAAGTGGGCATCCTTAAAGAATGTGAAGAGAAAGTCCGCGTAGTTACAAGCCAATATCGTCGCGGTCTTATCACCGATGAAGAGCGTTATGACCGGGTTATTGCGATCTGGAGTAAAGCGAAAGACGAAATCACAGATATCCTGATGAAGTCTCTAGATAAATACAACTCCATTAACATGATGGTAGAGTCCAAAGCACGGGGTAACAAATCGCAGATTACACAGCTGGGCGGTATGCGTGGTTTGATGGCGAACCCATCAGGTAAGATCATGGAGTTGCCGATTAAATCGAACTTCCGTGAAGGTTTAACGATCCTGGAATACTTTATTTCAACGCACGGTGCCCGTAAAGGTCTTGCCGATACGGCGCTTCGTACAGCAGACTCCGGTTACTTGACTCGCCGACTCGTTGACGTTGCTCAAGACGTTATTGTCCGTGAAGATGATTGCGGAACGGATAAGGGCTTCACTGTAAGCCGTATTCAAGATGGTAAAGAAGTTATCGAGGATCTGTATGACCGTATTGAAGGGCGTTATTCCTTTGAGACGATCCGTCATCCTCAAACTGGAGAGACTATCGTTCAACGAAATGAGCTTATTGAAGCTAATATCGCTGATGCAATTATTAACGCAGGTATTGAGAAGCTTCAAATTCGTTCCGTACTAAGCTGCCGTTCCAGACATGGCGTATGTAAGAAATGCTATGGTCGTAACTTGGCAACTGGACAATTCGTAGAAATCGGGGAAGCTGTTGGTATTATCGCCGCACAATCCATCGGTGAGCCGGGAACACAGCTGACCATGCGTACGTTCCATACCGGGGGCGTTGCTGGAGACGATATTACGCAAGGTTTGCCGCGTATTCAGGAGTTGTTTGAAGCGCGTAACCCGAAAGGGCAAGCGATCATTTCCGAAATCGATGGTATTGTCAAAGATATCCGTGAAGCGAAAGATCGTCGTGAAATCGAAGTTCAAGGTGAAGCTGAATCCAAAGTGTACGCAGTTCCATACGGCTCACGCGTACGTGTGTCGGTTAACCAACAAATTGAAGCTGGCGACGAGTTGACGGATGGTTCGATTGATCCTAAAGAAATGCTCCGCATTAAAGGTATTCGCGGCGTACAGAACTACATTCTTCAAGAAGTACAGCGCGTATATCGTAACCAAGGGGTAGAAATTAACGATAAGCACATCGAAGTTATGGTGCGTCAGATGCTTCGTAAGATCCGTATCGTTGATGCAGGAGATACTACGCTACTTCCAGGATCCTTTGTGGATATTCATGAATATGAAGAGGCCAACAAAGTGGCTCTGTTCGCTGGGAATGAACCAGCAGTTGCAAGGCCTATCCTGCTCGGTATTACTAAAGCTTCCCTTGAAACTGATTCCTTCTTATCAGCTGCATCCTTCCAGGAGACGACTCGTGTCCTGACTGATGCTGCAATTAAGGGTAAAGTCGATCAACTGCTAGGATTGAAAGAGAATGTTATCATTGGTAAGTTGATTCCAGCTGGTACTGGTATGCCTCGTTACCGTAACATTCGCATTACAGATCCTAATGAAGTAGTTGCTCATGACGAAGATATGGAAAAAGAAACGGTAGCAGTCGAATAAGGTTGATACGTTGAGCGGGAAAGCCGTTATTCCATAGCGGTAGTTCCCGCTCTCGTGTTATAAATTTTGTTTGTAGATCATCTGAGTTAAATCTTGACACTGCATGGGCAAAATGCTAATATATCGTAGTGTGCCTAAGTTACTATTCTTTCCTGGGCTTTGGAGGATGAACTTTATGTCTTATGATAAAGTGAAACAGGCCAAGAGTATTAGCATAGGGACGAAGAAAGCGACTAAGATGGTAGAGCAAGGTAAAGCCGTTGAAGTCATTGTTGCTAAAGATGCAGATCCGCGATTGACGATAAAGCTGGTGGCCCTCTGTAAAAGGATGGAAATACCGATTGCCTATGTAGATTCGATGAAACTACTGGGGAAAGCGTGTGGAATTGATGTTGGAGCTGCGGTAGCAGCTGTTGTAAATGAATAGATCCGAAGACGTTTTTGTTCAGGATTCAGGTTTTGGTTTGAATCCATGGCAAAAACTTTCTCTTTGCTCATTTACGACTCGCCTGGATCTGTGGGCTTGCAAGGAAAGAAAGTTTGAACCATTCAGGGAGGAGGTGGCGAAATGCCAACAATTAACCAATTAGTACGTAAAGGCCGTGAAGCTAAGGTTTACAAATCTAAATCTCCAGCTTTGCAAAGAGGTTTCAACGCATTGAAAAGAGAGTCTACTGATTTGAGTGCTCCTCAAAAACGTGGTGTTTGCACTCGTGTAGGCACAATGACTCCTAAGAAACCAAACTCCGCACTTCGTAAATACGCTCGTGTTCGCTTGACTAACCGTGTAGAGGTGACTGCTTACATTCCAGGTATCGGTCATAACCTGCAAGAGCACAGCGTGGTATTGATTCGTGGAGGTAGGGTAAAAGACCTTCCGGGGGTACGTTATCACATCGTACGTGGTGCGCTTGATACAGCTGGTGTTAACAATCGTAAACAAGCTCGTTCGAAATATGGAGCGAAGCGTCCTAAAGTTAAAAAATAAGATCTCTACTATGATAGGGATGATTTCTACAAGAAAGGGGGATAACTATGCCTCGTAAAGGTCCAGTTACTCGCAGAGATGTATTGCCAGATCCGATTTATAATAGCAAACTTGTTACTCGTCTCATCAACCGTATTATGATTGATGGTAAAAGAGGGGTGGCACAGTCCATTTTGTACAACGCTTTTAACCTCGTGAAAGATCGTACAGGTAAAGAGCCGATGGAAGTGTTCGAACAAGCAATTAAGAACATCATGCCGGTTTTGGAAGTAAAAGCACGCCGTGTTGGTGGAGCTAACTACCAAGTGCCGATCGAAGTAAAGCCAGAGCGTCGTACGACATTGGGACTTCGTTGGTTGGTTAACTATTCCCGTCTTCGCGGTGAGAAGACAATGGAAGAAAGATTAGCAAACGAAATTATCGATGCAAGCAATAACACGGGTTCTTCTGTCAAGAAGCGTGAAGATACTCACAAAATGGCTGAAGCAAACAAAGCGTTTGCTCACTATCGTTGGTAGGATTCAGATTCATATATTGAAAGGAGACATACCGACCTATGGCTAGAGAGTTCTCCTTAAAAAACACGCGTAATATCGGGATTATGGCTCATATTGATGCTGGTAAAACGACTACGACAGAGCGTATTCTGTACTACACAGGCCGAGTTCATAAAATCGGAGAGGTGCACGAAGGTGCAGCGACGATGGACTGGATGGAGCAAGAGCAAGAGCGCGGGATTACGATTACTTCCGCTGCTACAACTGCTCAGTGGGCTGGTCACCGCATCAATATTATCGATACCCCAGGACACGTTGACTTTACTGTTGAGGTAGAACGTTCCCTTCGCGTGTTGGATGGAGCAGTTGGTGTATTTAGTGCGAAAGAAGGCGTTGAGCCTCAGTCCGAAACAGTTTGGAGACAAGCTGACCGTTATGGTGTTCCTCGGATCGCGTACGTAAACAAAATGGACATTATCGGCGCTGACTTCTTGGGCGTTGTTGATTCCATGCGTCAAAAACTTGGTGCAAATGCCGTAGCTATTCAACTTCCGATCGGTGCTGAGAATGAGTTCAAAGGCATCATCGACTTGGTTGAAGAAGTTGCGTATATGTACAAAGATGATCTTGGTAAGGACATCGAGAAAGTTGAAGTTCCAGCCGAGTTCAAAGACAAAGTAGCAGAACTGAGATTGGAACTTGTCGAGAAAGTTGCTGAGCTTGATGAAGAGCTTACAATGAAATATCTCGAAGGTGAAGAGCTGTCGATTGCTGAAATCAAAGCTGCTCTGCGCAAAGGTGTATGTGAAGTGAAAATCTTCCCAGTAATCGCCGGTTCCTCTTACAGAAACAAAGGTGTTCAATTAATGCTTGATGCAGTAATTGACTACTTGCCTGCTCCGGTTGATGTACCTGATATTAAAGGTGTACTTGACGATGGTACTGAAGTGGTTCGTAAGTCCGCAGACGATCAGCCTTTTGCGGCACTTGCATTCAAAATCATGACAGACCCATTCGTTGGTCGTCTTACATTCTTCCGCGTTTACTCTGGCGTGTTGAGCTCCGGTTCCTACGTACTTAATGCTACAAAAGGCAAACGCGAACGTGTTGGTCGTATCCTGCAAATGCATGCGAACAGCCGTCAAGAAATTAGTGAAGTGTACTCCGGTGATATCGCGGCAGCGGTTGGATTGAAAGATACAACTACTGGCGATACGCTTTGTGATGAGAAGAACCCAGTTATCCTTGAGTCGATGAACTTCCCTGAGCCGGTTATTCAGCTTGCTGTAGAACCGAAAACGAAGGCTGACCAAGATAAAATGGGTATCGCTCTACAAAAGCTTGCCGAAGAGGATCCTACTTTCCGTGCTCACACAGACGAAGAGACAGGTCAAACAATCATCGCAGGTATGGGTGAACTTCACCTTGAAATCCTCGTTGATCGTATGCTTCGCGAGTTTAAAGTTGAAACTAATGTTGGTAAACCGCAAGTTGCTTATCGTGAAACATTCCGTGCAGCAGCTAAAGTTGAAGGTAAATTCGTTCGCCAATCCGGTGGTCGTGGTCAATACGGTCATTGTTGGGTTGAGTTCGAACCTCAAGAAGCTGGCGTAGGCTTTGTTTTCGAAAGCAAAATCGTGGGTGGTTCAATTCCAAGAGAATACATCGCTCCGATTCAAGCGGGTATCGAAGAATCTATGAAGAACGGGGTTCTTGCTGGATTCCCTCTCGTAGATATCAAAGCAACAGTTGTCGATGGTTCCTACCACGATGTTGACTCCAACGAAATGGCGTTCAAAATCGCAGGATCCATGGCGCTTAAAGCTGCCAAAGACAAGTGTAAACCGGTTCTTCTTGAACCAATCATGAAAGTGGAAGTTACTGTGCCTGAAGAGTACATGGGCGACGTTATGGGCGACCTTAACTCCCGTCGTGGACGTATTGAAGGTATGGATAACCGTCACGGAGCACAAATCATCCGCGCTAAAGTGCCTTTGTCCGAAATGTTTGGATACTCCACAACACTTCGTTCCAGAACACAAGGCCGTGGTGTTTACTCCATGGAAATCTCCCACTATGAAGAAGTACCTAAGTCCATTGCGGAAGAAATTATCGCAAAAGGCAAAGGCGCTTAATTATAAACTAATAGTTATTCTAAGGAGGAATCGTTTAAAATGGCAAAGGCTAAATTTGAACGTAACAAACCGCATGTTAACATCGGTACTATCGGTCACGTTGACCATGGTAAAACAACTTTGACTGCTGCGATTACAACTGTATTGTCCAAAAGATACGGTGGAGCTGCAGTAGCATTCGATCAAATCGATAAAGCTCCAGAAGAGCGCGAGCGCGGTATCACAATCTCCACAGCTCACGTTGAGTACGAAACTCCTAACCGTCACTACGCACACGTTGACTGCCCAGGTCACGCCGACTATGTTAAAAACATGATCACTGGTGCTGCACAAATGGACGGAGCAATCCTGGTTGTATCCGCAGCTGACGGCCCAATGCCACAAACTCGCGAGCACATCCTGTTGTCCCGTCAGGTAGGCGTACCTTACATCGTAGTATTCTTGAACAAATGTGACATGGTTGAAGACGAAGAGTTGCTTGAACTGGTTGAAATGGAAGTTCGTGACCTTCTGAACGAGTACGAGTTCCCAGGCGATGACACTCCAATCATCCGCGGTGCTGCTCGTGAAGCTCTTCAAAATCCAGATGGCGCTTGGGCTGATAAAATCGTTGAGCTCTTCGAGCAAATCGATACTTATATCCCTACTCCAGAACGCGACACTGACAAGCCTTTCCTTATGCCGGTTGAGGATGTATTCTCCATCACTGGTCGTGGAACAGTTGCTACAGGCCGTGTAGAGCGTGGTACTGTTAAAGTACAAGACGAAGTTGAAATCGTTGGTATCGCTGAAGAAACTCGCAAATGCGTCGTAACAGGCGTAGAGATGTTCCGCAAATTGCTTGACTCCGCTCAAGCTGGCGACAACATCGGAGCTCTTCTTCGTGGTGTAGACCGTAAAGATATCGAGCGTGGACAAGTTCTTGCAAAAGTGGGTTCCGTTAAACCTCACACTGACTTTTCTGCTCAAATCTACGTTCTGACTAAAGAAGAGGGTGGCCGTCATAAGCCTTTCTTCACAGGCTACCGTCCACAATTCTACTTCCGTACAACTGATGTAACTGGTATCATCAACCTTCCAGAAGGTACTGAGATGGTTATGCCTGGTGATAACATCACTGTTACTGTACAACTGATCAACCCAATCGCAATCGAAGAAGGAACTCGCTTCGCGATTCGTGAAGGCGGACGTACAGTTGGTGCGGGCGCGGTTGCTACAATCCAAAAGTAATTCCTTTCTAATAGAAGAAACACTCATCGCCCATATGGTCAAGACCCCATTTAGTAGACATTGAAAAAGCCCTAGGCAACAAGCTGGCGCCGGTACTCAACCGGAGTCAGCTTGTTTAGTTTTTTCTGTGCTCTTTCCTCGTTATAAAATCGAATAAATTCCTCAATTCGCCTTTGTACTTCCTCGATACTTCGGATATCATAGGGATAGAGAGCTTCCACTTTCAAATGAGAGAAGAAACTTTCCATAGAGGCATTATCATAACAATTGCCTCGGCGGGACATGCTGATTCGGGCGCCAACCTTTGGCAGCATGTCGTGGTAAGCATGAGACGTGTACTGGCTTCCTTGATCGCTGTGAACGATCAATCCAGACACGTCTTTATGCGCTTTAAATGCTTTTCTAAACGTATCTAATACAAGCGGATTGTCGTTACGGTTACTGATGTGATAAGCCACAATTTCGCCGTTCCAGAGATCCTTTATGGCCGATAAGTAGACCCGATCATCGAACACACGATATTGCGTAACATCTGTAACCCACTTTTGATTTGGACCGTCGGCATGGAAGTTCCGCTTTAGCAAGTTCTCGGCCACTCTCCCGTCGGATATAGCTGCTTCATGACTCGTTTGATACTTATATTTGCGGCGGATAATTGACTTGATGCCAAGTTCTTGCATAAGGCGCAAAACCTTCTTATGATTGACGATAAGGTTATGCTGACGATACAACTCATCTTGAATACGGCGGTACCCTAGAATCTTCTTACGCTGCTCGTAGATCGCCAAGATTTTGAGCTTTAGTTCTCCATCAGGATCTGTTGTCCTACGCTTTACATAGGCGTAGTAACCACTTCTGCTTACTCCCAAATAAGAACATAACTCTTTCACGCTTTGCTGCTCCTTCAACTCATCTATGACGTAGTATTTATCTTGTGCACCTCCCGACTCAAGATTTGTAACCACTTTTTTAGCACATCTACCTCTAATTGCAACTGTCGAATTAGTCGCTCTTGCTCTGTCTCTGCTCGAAAGGGGCCTCCACGCTTGTCCTTAAAACTTTCTTCGCCGCACTCACGGTATTTACTCATCCACTTCTTGACCCGTCCCTTATCATATATCCCCAAATGTTCTGTGATTTCTCGGTAGCTCCAACCCTCCACCTCATGTAAACGAATAGCCTCTGTCTTGATGGATTCTGGATAATGTCTAAACGTTTGTCCTTTGATCGCCATAGAAATGCCCCCCTAATAATTCATCGGTTTACCCAGGGGGTTTTTCCAATGTCTATTATAAGGGGGGCACTCCAATATGGTGGTGGGTGTTTTTTTTAGGTGAAAGTCTAAACTTTTACTTGCAATTGATATTTAAATTTTATATAATATTAAACGTTGGTCTGTGACGTTGCGATGATGTGAGAGGTTGCCGACACACCCGGATCCTTTGCCATGGTGAAGGCGTCGGAGAATTTTCACGGAGTATGTCCGATACTAAATTGGGCGATAGAAGGAGGGACTTATATGGCAAAGCAAAAGATTCGTATCCGTTTGAAAGCTTATGATCACAGAATTATTGATCAATCAGCTGAGAAAATCGTGGAAACTGCCAAGCGTTCCGGTGCAGGTGTATCCGGTCCGATTCCGCTTCCTACAGAGAAGCAAATCATCACGATTCTTCGTGCGGTACACAAGTACAAGGATTCGCGTGAGCAATTCGAAATGCGTACGCATAAGCGTCTTATCGATATTGTGAATCCAACACCACAAACAGTTGATGCTTTGATGAGACTGGACTTGCCGTCTGGTGTAGACATCGAGATCAAACTGTAATACAAAGATAGAATACACGTTTAGGAAGGAAAAGAGGTGTCAACGATGAAAGGTATCTTAGGAAAAAAACTAGGGATGACACAAGTGTTTACCGCTGAAGGTAACGTAGTGCCGGTAACGGTCATTCAAGCGGGACCATGTGTGGTTCTACAAAAGAAAGATGCGGATAACGACGGATATGAGTCGATCCAAATCGGTTTTGAAGATGTTAAGGCTAGCCGAATCATTAAGCCTGAGCTTGGCCATGCGAAAAAGCAGGGACAACACCTAAGCGCTACGTAAAAGAATTTCGCGGCGTTCAGTTGGCTGATTACGAAGTGGGCCAAGAATTGAAGGCAGATCTGTTTACAGAGGGCGAATACGTTGACGTAACAGGTACTTCCAAGGGTAAAGGTTTCCAAGGTAACATTAAAAGACATAACCAATCCCGCGGACCAATGGCTCACGGTTCCCGTTATCATAGAGGTCCAGGTTCCATGGGTTCCATCCAAGCGAACCGTGTTCCTAAAGGTAAGAACCTGCCAGGTCACATGGGTAACGAAACGGTTACTTTGCAAAACCTGCAAGTTATTAAAGTAGATGCTGAACGCAATGTATTGCTTGTTAAAGGCTCCATTCCTGGTCCAACTAACAGCTACGTAAGCGTGAAGTCTTCTGTGAAAAAGTAAGAAAGGAGGAATTCTGATGCCAAAAGTAGCTTTATATAACGTAACAGGCGCACAAGTTGGTGAAGTTGAATTGTCGGATGCAGTATTCGGTATTGAGCCGCATGTACATGCGATTCATGAAGCGGTTCTTCTGCAGCAAGCTGCTGTTCGTCAAGGTACACATAAAACTAAAGGCCGTTCTGAAGTTCGCGGTGGCGGACGCAAACCTTGAAACAAAAAGGTACAGGACGCGCGCGTCAAGGTAGTATCCGTGCACCACAGTGGAAAGGCGGCGGTACTGTATTTGGTCCGACACCTCGCAGCTATGGTTTCAAATTGCCTAGAAAAGTTCGTCGTTTGGCGATTAAGTCTGCTTTGTCTTCTAAGGTAGTAAGTAATGAATTGATCGTTCTGGATCAACTTCAAATGAATGCTCCTAAGACTAAGGAGTTTGCAGCTATTTTGAACAATCTGAAGGTAGAAAGAAAAGCATTGGTTGGTTGGTCTTGCTAGCGACTCTAACGCAGCTCTTTCCGCGCGTAACATTCCAGGTGTGAAATTTGTTGCTGCTGATGGAATTAATGTTCTGGATGTCATGTTGTATGACAAATTGATCATTACTAAAGATGCTGTACAGAAAGTAGAGGAGGTGCTTGCACAATGAAAAATCCACGCGACATTATCAAGCGCCCGATCATCACTGAGCGTACAAGCGACCTGATGGCTAGTAAGAAATACGTTTTCGAAGTGGATATGCGCGCTAACAAAACGGAAATCAAACAAGCTATCGAAGCTATTTTCAAAGTAAAAGTTACAAATGTAAACACACTGAGAATGCCAGCTAAGCCTAAACGTTATGGTCGTCACTCTGGTTACACTTCCGAATGGAAGAAAGCGATTGTGTCACTTAGCGCAGAAAGCAAAGAATTGGAATTCTTTGAAACGGTATAACACATTTCTTGAAGTAAGGAGGGAATCGGAGTGCCAGTAAAAAAGTATAAACCAACCTCACCGGCTAGACGTGCCATGTCGGTTTCTACATTTGAAGAAATCACAACATCTACACCGGAGAAGTCCTTGCTTGCTCCTTTGAGCAAAACAGCTGGACGTAATAACCAAGGTAAAATTACTGTTCGTCATCACGGCGGTGGTCACAAACGTAAATACCGTATTATCGATTTCAAACGGACTAAAGATGGAATACCAGGACGCGTTGCTACGATTGAGTACGATCCAAACCGTTCTGCTAACATCGCTTTGATCAACTATGCTGATGGTGAGAAAAGATACATTATCGCTCCTAAAGGTCTAAAAGTGAACGATCAAATCGTATCTGGACCACAATCCGATATCAAAATTGGTAACGCGCTGCCGTTGGAAAACATTCCAGTTGGTACAGTTATCCACAACATTGAGTTGAAACCAGGTAAAGGTGGACAAATGGTTCGCGCAGCTGGAACCGAAGCTCAACTTCTTGGTAAAGAAGAAACTTACGTAACGATTCGCCTATCCTCTGGTGAAGTTCGTAAAGTATTGAAGGTTTGCCGTGCGACTATCGGATCTGTAGGTAACGAAGATCACGAGCTCGTGAAAATCGGTAAAGCTGGACGTAACCGTTGGAAAGGTAATCGCCCTCAAGTTCGTGGGGTTGTAATGAACCCTAACGATCACCCACACGGTGGTGGTGAAGGACGCGCGCCAATCGGACGTAAATCACCAATGTCTCCATGGGGTAAACCGACTCTTGGTTACAAAACTCGTAAAAAGAACAAAGCATCCAACAAATACATCGTGCGTCGTCGTACGAAGTAATAGAGGATACTTCAATATTCGTGAGGTTCAAGGAAGGGAGGAACACCCATGGGTCGCAGCTTAAAGAAAGGTCCATTTATCGATGGATACTTACTGAAAAAAGTAGAAGACATGAACGCATCCAGCAAGAAAGTTGTTATTAAAACCTGGTCCCGTCGTTCTACGATTTTCCCGCAATTCGTTGGTCACACTTTCGGCGTGTATGATGGAAGAAAACACGTGCCTGTGTATGTTACTGAAGATATGGTAGGACATAAGCTTGGTGAGTTCGCACCAACTCGTACTTACAAAGGTCATGACGACGATAAGAAAACAGGAAAACGCTAATCGCATTTTTTAACCGAGAGGAGGTACTACTATGCAAGCTAAAGCAGTTCTTAACCATGCTCGGATTGCACCTCGTAAAGCACAACTTGTTGTTGACTTGATTCGGGGTAAAGCGGTAGGTGATGCGATTGCGATTCTGCGTCACACACCAAAAGCTGCTTCTCCAATTCTGGAGAAACTTCTGAATTCCGCAATTGCTAATGCAGAGCATAACTATTCGTTAGATCCAAATAAATTAGTGGTTTCTCAAGCGTTTGTGAACCAAGGACCGACAATGAAAAGGTTCCAACAACGTGCGATGGGCCGTGCAAGTGCAATTAGAAAACGTACCAGCCACATTACATTAGTGGTATCTGAGAAATAAGGAGGGATAACGTGTGGGTCAGAAAGTAAACCCGGTAGGTCTTAGAATCGGAATTATTCGCGATTGGGAGTCCAAATGGTTCGCAGAAAAAGATTTCGGAACTCTGCTGCTTGAAGACGTCAAAATTCGCGAATACTTGAAAAATAAATTAAAAGATTCTGCAGTATCCCACATCGATATCGAGCGCGCGGCTAACCGTGTGAACGTAACGATTCATACTGCGAAACCAGGTATGGTTATCGGTAAAGGCGGAGCTGAAGTTGAAGTTATCCGTAACTACATCGCTAATCTGTCCGGTAAAAAAGTACACATCAACATCTCTGAAATCAAAACTCCTGATCTTGATGCAATCTTGGTTGCAGAAGCAATCGCTCAACAGCTGGAGCGCCGCGTTTCATTCCGTCGTGCAATGAAGCAAGCAATCCAAAGAACAATGAGATCCGGTGCAAAGGGAATCAAAGTTGCAACTAGCGGACGTCTTGGCGGCGCTGAGATCGCCCGTACGGAAGGATATAGCGAAGGAACAGTTCCACTTCATACACTTCGCGCGGATATCGACTACGGTACTGCAGAAGCACACACTACGTACGGACGTATTGGTGTAAAAGTATGGATTTATCGTGGAGAAGTTCTTCCGACAGCTAAGAAGAAGGCTCAGCCGGAAGGAGGAAACTAAATCATGTTAGTACCTAAACGTGTAAAACACCGTAAAGAACACCGCGGTAACATGAAGGGGCGCGCTAAAGGCGGAACGGAAGTGGCCTTTGGTGAATACGGTTTGCAAGCGATGGAACCGGCTTGGGTAACCAACCGTCAAATCGAATCTGCTCGTATCGCTATGACACGTTATATCAAACGTGGTGGTAAAGTATGGATTAAGATTTTCCCAGCTAAACCAATTACTCAGAAACCTCTTGAGGTTCGTATGGGTAGTGGTAAAGGTAACGTTGAAAAATGGGTTTCCGTTGTTAAACCGGGCAAAATTTTGTTTGAACTTGCTGGTGTAAGCGAAGAGATCGCTCGTGAAGCGATGCGTCTTGCTGCTCACAAGCTTCCAATCAAAACGAAGTTCGTGAAAAGAGACGAAGTAGGTGGTGAAGCAAATGAAGGCTAGTGAATTCCGTAACTTAACCACTGCTGAGATCGAGCAAAAAGTCAATGGTTTTAAAGAAGAACTCTTTAACCTCCGTTTTCAACTAGCTACTGGTCAATTGGACAACCCGACTCAAATCCGCGATTTGCGTAAAGAGATCGCTCGTGCCAAGACTGTTTTGCGTGAAAGAGAATTGGGGATTGGGTAACCAAATCTAGAAGGGAGGGTTCCTAAATGGCTGAACGCAATGAGCGTAAAGTTCAAGTAGGTAAAGTTGTCAGCGATAAAATGGATAAAACCATTGTTGTTGCTGTTGAAACTTACAAAAAACATGATCTCTATCACAAGAGAATCAAATATACGAAGAAATTCAAAGCACACGACGAAAACAACCAAGCTAAAATTGGTGATACCGTGAAAATCATGGAAACTAGACCATTGTCCAAAGACAAGCGTTGGAGACTGGTTGAAGTCGTGGAAGTAGCAGTAGTTATCTAATACAACTCGGCATAAATCCCGAAAGGAGGGAATACGATGATTCAACCATTTACTCGATTGACGGTTGCTGACAACTCTGGTGCGAAACAGTTGATGTGTATCCGCGTTTTGGGTGGTACAGGTCGTCGCGTAGGTCACATTGGTGATTTGATCATCTGTTCTGTAAAAGAAGCAACACCAGGCGGCGTTGTCAAAAAGGGAGACGTTGTTAAAGCAGTTATCGTTCGTACGAAGAGCGGTGCTCGCCGTAAAGACGGTTCTTACATCTCTTTCGATGAGAACGCAGCGGTTATCGTGAAGGAAGATAAGAGCCCGCGTGGAACTCGTATCTTTGGACCGGTAGCTCGTGAACTTCGTGATAGAGATTTCATGAAGATCGTTTCCTTGGCTCCAGAAGTAATCTAATTGAGCGTTCTAGTTAGTTTGTAGGAGGTGTACAACACAATGCCAAGAACCAAAAAGAGACTTGAGTCTCATAACAATAAACTGCACGTGAAAAAAGACGATAAGGTTTTTGTAATCACGGGTAAAGACAAAGGTAAGACTGGTCGCGTTATCGCTGCTTACCCTCGTGAAAACCGTGTGCTGGTTGAAGGTGTGAACATGGTGAAAAAGCATGCTAAACCTTCCCAACAAAATCCTCAAGGCGGCATCTTGAATCAAGAAGCTCCAATCCACGTTTCCAACGTGATGCTGATTGATCCTAAGAGCGGCAAACCTACTCGTGTAGGATACAAAGTATTAGATAACGGAACTAAAGTTCGCGTAGCGAAAAAATCCGGTGAAGTCATCGACTAATACAACAAGCAAGGAAAGGAGGATATTCTAACATGCCAGCAAGAATGAAAGACCGTTATTTGAACGAAATTACACCTGCATTGATTCAAAAGTTCAACTATACAACAGTGATGCAAGTGCCTAAGATCGAAAAAGTTGTCATCAACATGGGTGTTGGTGAAGCTGTTTCCAACTCTAAAGTACTTGATACTGCTGTAGAGGATCTTCAAAAAATCGCAGGTCAAAAACCGGTTGTAACGAGAGCGAAAAAATCCATCGCGGGTTTCAAACTTCGTGAAAATATGCCAATCGGTGTGAAAGTGACACTTCGCGGCGAGCGTATGTATCACTTCCTAGACAAACTCTTCAACGTTGCGCTTCCTCGCGTACGTGACTTCCGTGGTATTTCCAACAAAGCCTTTGATGGCCGTGGTAACTACACACTGGGTCTGAAAGAGCAATTGATTTTCCCAGAAATCGAGTATGATAAAATCGATAAAGTTCGTGGTATGGATATCGTTATCGTAACGACAGCTAAGTCCGACGAAGAAGCTCGCGAGCTTTTAACTCAACTCGGAGCGCCTTTCGTGAAATAGGTTTCTAATCGTACCTATCAGGAGGTGGAATAGTAAGTGGCAAAAACTTCGATGAAAATTAAGCAACAACGTGCGCCGAAGTTCAAGGTTCAAGCATATACACGTTGCGAGCGTTGCGGTCGTCCGCATTCCGTGCTTCGCAAGTTTAAAATTTGCAGAATTTGTTTCCGTGAATTAGCATACAAAGGTCAGATTCCAGGTGTTAAAAAAGCTAGCTGGTAATCACCCTATTTTCGGGAAGGAGGTTTACACAAATGGTCATGTCAGATCCAATTGCAGATATGTTGACACGCATCCGTAATGCCAATATCGTACGTCATGAGACAGTTGAAATCCCAGCATCCAAAATGAAACGGGAAATCGCTGAAATCCTCAAAAAAGAGGGATTCATCCGTGACGCTGAGTACGTTGAAGATAGCAAACAAGGAATCATCCGTTTGTTCCTGAAATATGGTTCAAACAACGAGCGTGTTATCTCCGGTTTGAAAAGAATTTCTAAACCAGGACTGCGCGTTTATACAAAATCACAAGAAATCCCACGTGTACTTGGCGGTTTAGGGATTGCCATCATCTCCACATCTAAGGGAGTAATGACGGATAAAGATGCTCGTCAATCCAAAGCTGGCGGAGAGGTAGTCTGCTACGTTTGGTAATACAATCGTAATTGAATGGAGGTGCAAACATGTCTCGTATTGGTCGCAAACCAATCACCATTCCTAGTGGTGTTAATGTAACACTGGATAATACATTAATCACAGTTAAAGGACCTAAAGGAACTTTAAGCCGTGAACTTCATAAAGATATGAAAGTCAATGTTCTGGAGAACGAGATTTCCGTTGAGCGTCCTTCCGATAATAAACTTCACCGTTCCTTGCATGGTACAACACGTTCTGTTGTTGCCAACATGGTTAGCGGTGTAACGGAAGGCTTCTCGAAATCTTTGGATCTGGTTGGCGTAGGTTACCGTGCCAACAAAACTGGCGACAAACTGGTTCTTAACGTTGGGTATTCCCACCCAGTTGAAATCACTCCTGAAAGCGGCATTGAGTTCGAAGTTCCTTCGAATACAAAGATCATCGTTAAAGGTATTGATAAAGAACTAGTAGGTGCTACGGCAGCAAAAGTTCGCGCAGTTCGTGAACCTGAGCCATACAAAGGTAAAGGTATTAAGTATGAAGGCGAACGTATCCTTCGTAAAGAAGGTAAAGCAGGTAAGAAAAAATAAGGTAGATAGATCTCTCGCATCATAAAGATGATGAAAGGAGTGCAAACAAGCATGATTACTAAAGGCGATAAAAATAAAGCCCGTCTGAAAAGACACCTTCGCGTTCGTAAGAAAATCGAAGGAACTCAGGCTCGCCCACGTTTGAACATTTTCCGTTCTTCCAAGCATATGTATGCTCAATTAATCGATGATGTAGCTGGCGTCACTTTGGTTTCTGCTTCGACTCAGGATAAAGAACTGAAAGGCGAAGTAGGAAACGGTGGTAACGTTGAAGCCGCTCGTAAAGTCGGCGAATTGGTTGCAAAACGTGCAAAAGAAAAAGGTGTCGAAAAAGTGGTTTTCGACCGCGGTGGATACCTATACCACGGACGCGTTCAAGCTTTGGCTGACGCAGCTCGTGAAGCAGGTTTAGAATTCTAGGACAAAACATATATAAGGAGGTAAAAGACTTGCGCGTAGATCCGAATACTTTAGAACTAACTGAAAAAGTTGTTAATATTAACCGCGTAGCTAAAGTAGTTAAAGGCGGACGTCGTTTCAGCTTCAGCGCACTTGTTGTCGTAGGCGATGGCAATGGCTGGGTTGGTGCAGGAATCGGTAAAGCTTCCGAGGTACCAGACGCGATTCGCAAAGGCATCGAAGATGCGAAAAAGAACCTGATTCACGTTCCTATCGTAGGCACTTCCATTCCTCATCTTGTAACTGGTCGCTTTGGCGCTGGCCGCGTATTGCTTAAACCAGCATCTCAAGGTACTGGAGTTATCGCAGGCGGACCGGTTCGTGCGGTTCTTGAACTTGCCGGTATCGGCGACATTTTGACCAAATCCCTTGGCTCTTCCAACTCCATTAACATGGTTAACGCAACGCTTGAAGGCTTGAGCCGCTTGAAAAAAGCGGAAGAAGTTGCAAAGCTTCGCGGTAAAACAGTTGAAGAGTTACTAGGATAAGGAGGGGTAAACATGGCAAAGCAATTACAAATTACCCTGAAACGCAGCCTGATCGGCCGTCCTGAGACTCAACGCGTTACAGTGAAAACTCTGGGTCTGCGCAAGCTGAACCAAACTGTTCTTCACCAAGACAACGCAGCGATCCGTGGAATGGTTAATCAAGTTAGCCACTTGGTAGAAGTTAAAGAAATCGAAGCATAAATGCTATACATTAAGATCTAGAGGAGGTGTGCAACGATGAAGTTACATGAACTAAGTTCTGCTGAAGGTGCCCGTAAAACTCGTAAGCGCGTTGGTCGCGGTACTGGTAGCGGTATGGGTAAAACATCGACTCGCGGACACAAAGGTCAAAATGCACGTTCCGGTGGAGGCGTTCGTCCTGGATTCGAGGGTGGACAAAATCCGTTGTACCGTCGTTTACCTAAGCGTGGTTTCAACAACCGCTTCCGCACTGAGTACGCGATTGTTAACCTTGAAGATTTGAACAACTTCGCAGCTGGTACTGAAGTAACTCCAGAAGTTTTAATGGAGACTGGTATTGTAAAAGCTCCTAAAGATGGCATCAAGATTTTAGGAAACGGTGAAATCACAGTAAAATTAACCGTTAAAGCGAATAAATTCTCTCAATCTGCAATTGAGAAAATCCAAGCTGTAGGCGGTCAAACCGAGGTGATTTAATGTTCAATACCATATCCAACATCTTTAAGGTAGAGGATCTGCGGAGAAGAATATTATTCACTCTTATTCTGCTGATCGTCTATAGAGTAGGTGCTTTCATTCCAGTGCCTAACATCAATACAGATGTTTTGAAAATGCAAGATCAAGCGAATCAAAGCGACGTTTTTGGTTTGCTTAACACATTCTCTGGTGGTGCGCTATTCCAATTCTCCATCTTCGCGATGGGAATTATGCCTTACATTACTGCATCGATTATCGTACAGCTTTTGTCCATGGATGTTATCCCGCGCTTTGCGCAATGGGCAAAAGAAGGCGAAGTCGGTAGAAAGAAAATGACGCAAGTCACTCGTTATGGTACGATTGTTCTTGGTTTGATTCAAGCATTTGGTCTGTCAGTCGGCTTTAGCAGATTGTACAGCGGTCTTGTCATTAACCCAGGCTTCACAACCTTTGCGTTGATTGCGATCGTTCTTACTGCAGGAACTGCTTTCTTAATGTGGTTAGGAGAGCAGATCACAGAGTTTGGGATCGGAAACGGTATTTCCATTATCATCTTCTCAGGTATCGTCGCGGCGATTCCTACGGGGATTCAACAAATCTACAAAACACTCTTTGCAGCTGCAGAGGGGGCTTTGTTCCTAAACATTGTAAAGCTTGTCATCATCGCTGTGGTTGTAATTCTGATCATAGCCGGGGTTATATTTGTACAGCAAGGGGTACGTAAAATTCCTGTTCAGTACGCTAAACGCGTAGTTGGCAGAAAAATGTACGGTGGTCAAACGACCCATATTCCTTTGAAAGTGAACGCGGCAGGTGTTATTCCTGTAATCTTCGCCTTATCGCTGCTTATGTTCCCTCCAACAATCGCAAGTTATTGGAGAGGAAACGTTGTAGCGGAGTGGATTATTTCAAACCTCAGTTTGAATCAAACTGCTCCTCTGGCTATTGTACTTTATGTACTGTTGATTATCGGATTCACTTACTTCTACACGTTTGTACAAATCAATCCTGTTCAAATGGCCGACCAGATGAAAAAGAACGGTGGATACATACCGGGCATTCGCCCTGGTAAAACAACTTCTGTTTATCTGACTCGTGTGATGACACGTATTACTTTGTCAGGAGCTTTGTTTTTGTCAGCTATCTCGATTCTTCCAATGCTATTCGGCGGACTTGCAGGACTTCCAAACTCGGTTAAGATCGGTGGAACATCACTGCTGATCGTAGTAGGCGTTGGTCTCGAGACGATGAAACAAATCGAGAGCCAATTGATCAAGCGTCATTACAAAGGATTTATCAATAAATAGCAAATAGGTTCTGATGGGGCTTTTTTAGCGACATCGGCACCTATTGTGCTGTTCGTATTGCCGAGTGCGATGGGAGGGAGTCAAAAGTGAACGTTATATTTATGGGTCCTCCTGGTGCAGGGAAAGGTACGCAGGCGGAAAAAATCGTCAACGAATTTCAAATTCCACATATCTCTACGGGAGATGCATTCCGTTTGGCAATGAGCCAAGGTACACCTCTAGGCATAGAGGCGAAGGGATATGTAGATAAGGGACTACTGGTTCCAGATGAAATTACGAACGGTATTGTGAAAGAACGGCTTGCTCAACCGGACTGCGATAAAGGCTTTCTGCTCGATGGCTTCCCAAGAACCGTAGCTCAAGCAGACGCTTTGAACGAAATCGTAGCTTCCTTAGACAAAAAGATTGAGCTTGTTATCAATCTGGCCGTTGATCGCAGCTACCTGCTTCCACGACTTACAGGCCGCAGAATTTGTAAATCCTGTGGCGCTACGTATCATGTTGTCTTCAACCCTCCAAAACAAGATGGCGTATGCGATAAATGTTCTGGTGAGTTGTATCAGCGTTCTGATGATACGGAAGAGAAAGTCGGCACCCGCCTGGATGAGTATACAAACAAAACAGCTCCGCTGCTGGATTATTACCAAAAGAGGGAAATGTTGCGTGAGGTTAACGGAGAACAAGATATTGATGCGGTAACCGAACAAATCAGCTCACTGATAAGAGGTCTGGCGTAATGATCATTTGTAAGTCCGAGGTTGAACTGGACCTTATGCGAGAAGCAGGGCGGATCGTCGCCGAGACGCACCGGTTATTGGCAAGGGCTATTCGTCCGAACATTACAACGAAAGAACTTGATCAGATCGCAGAGGAATACATTCGCAGTCAGGGAGCAACTCCATCTTTTAAAGGCTACAATGGTTTTCCGGGCAGCATCTGTGCTTCAGTCAACGATGAATTAGTACACGGTATTCCTGGTCCTAGAAAGCTTGCGGAAGGTGACATTATCAGTATTGATATTGGAGCGCAGTACAAAGGCTATCATGGAGATTCGGCTTGGACATATCCAGTGGGAGAGATTACGGAAACCGCCAAGCGTTTATTGGAAGTTACTGAACAATCACTTTTCCAAGGGATAGCGGAAGCCAAACCGGAAGCCAGGCTCTACACACTCTCTCATGCGATTCAGACTTGTATTGAAGATGCAGGCTTCTCCGTAGTTAGAGAGTATGTCGGACATGGTATTGGGACTAAGCTACATGAAGAGCCTCAAATTCCTAATTACGGCATACCGAACAAAGGACCTCGTTTGAAACCGGGTATGGTATTAGCCATAGAACCAATGGTGATCGTTGGTGAAAGGTTCGTCAAAACACTTGAAGACGATTGGACTGTAGTCACACAGGATGGTACGATATGCGCTCATTTTGAACATACGGTTGCTATAACGGCAGATGGCTATGAAATATTGACTTTGCCCAGAGCGTAGGTGATATGAGTGGATAAATCCGTTCCGCAGATAGGTCAAATCGCAAAAGTGCTTCGCGGTAGAGATCCCGGAGAATACGCGGTAATCATCGGAATTGTAGATACACGCTTCGTTCTGTTAGCAGACGGAGATAAACGCAAATTCGATTCACCGAAGAAAAAGAACCTGAATCATCTTCAAATCCAGAATGCGATCAGCAGCGAGGTTGAGTCGAGCATCAGGGAAACAGGTCGTGTTACGAATGCGAAGTTGCGGTTCGCGATTGCACATTTCGTGGATCGTCTGCGAGTTGAAGCACAAGAGAAAGGAGAATGACTGTGGCCAAAGAAGATGTAATTGAAGTAGAAGGTACAGTGATTGAACCTCTTCCGAATGCAATGTTTAAGGTTGAATTGGAAAATGGTCATAAAATCCTAGCCCATGTCTCCGGTAAAATCAGAATGCACTTTATTCGTATTTTGCCTGGTGATAAGGTTACCGTAGAATTATCGCCTTATGATTTAACAAGAGGCCGTATAACCTACCGATTTAAATAAATGTTCGGCTTATATGTAAGTTACTCTCTCAAGGCGTATGCTTACGAAGCAAGTTTTCTTAATGAAAACGCAACATGGTGCTTACGATGCAAGATTTCTTGAAAGAAATCTTTAAGGAGGGGTTCTAAATGAAGGTGAGACCGTCGGTTAAACCAATTTGCGAGAAATGCAAAGTTATCCGCCGTAAAGGCAACGTAATGGTAATTTGCGAAAATCCGAAACACAAACAAAAACAAGGATAAAAGGAGGTGCAGCCATAGATGGCACGTTTAGCTGGAGTTGACTTACCTCGTGATAAACGAGTAGTTATCGCTTTGACTTACATTTTCGGAATCGGCCCTACAACAGCTCGTAAAATCATCGAAACAACAGGGATCAACGAGAACACTCGTGTTCGTGACCTGACAGAAGATGAAGTGAGCAAAATCCGTGACGTGATCGACAAAACTTTGAAAGTAGAAGGCGATCTGCGTCGTGAAATCTCCCTGAACATCAAGCGTTTGATCGAAATCGGATCCTACCGTGGTCTTCGTCACCGCCGTGGTCTTCCTGTTCGCGGACAACGTACTAAAACTAACGCTCGTACACGTAAAGGTCCTCGTCGTACAGTAGCTAACAAGAAGAAATAATAAAGGGGGTTAGAGCTAATGGCAAAACCTAAAAAAGTCGTTCGTACCAAACGTCGCGACCGTAAAAATATTGAGTCCGGAGTAGCACATATCCGTTCTACATTTAACAACACAATCGTTACAATTACGGATCCACACGGCAATGCAATTTCTTGGGCAAGCTCAGGAAATCTTGGATTCAAAGGATCCCGTAAAGTACTCCTTTCGCAGCGCAAATGGCAGCGGAATCCGCAGCTAAAGCTGCTATGGAACACGGTTTGAAGACAGTTGAAGTCATGGTTAAAGGCCCAGGCGCTGGCCGCGAAGCAGCGATTCGTTCTTTGCAAGCAGCTGGTCTTGAAGTAAACCTGATTAAAGACGTGACTCCGGTTCCTCACAATGGTTGCCGTCCTCCAAAACGTCGTCGCGTATAATTCAGGCATACTTTGTAGTATAAATATCCCAAAATCGTGAATAATGGTTGTGAAGGATAGGCATACTATCAAATTTTTACCGAAGTATCCAGAGGGAAACGACGTTTTGAATGGAGGGTACATTTCATGATTGAAATTGAAAAACCAAAAATAGAAACTGTAGCACTAAGCGAAGACGGCTCCTATGGCAAATTTGTTGTAGAGCCGTTGGAGCGCGGCTACGGTACCACGATTAGGTAACTCACTACGTCGTATCTTGCTGTCCTCTTTACCGGGTGCTGCAGTAACCTCTGTACAAATCGATGGCGTTTTGCATGAGTTTTCGACGATTCCTGGCGTGCTTGAGGATGTAACGGAGATTATCCTCAACTTGAAAGGTCTTTCGCTCAAAATTCATTCCGATGAGGAAAAAGTGCTTGAAATTGATGTTGAAGGAGAAGGTAATGTAACTGCTGCGGATATTCGTGGCGATAGCGATGTTGAGATTCTGAATCCGGATCTACACATTGCGACATTGTCTCCTGACGCACGTCTTCATGTAAGAATTCATGCAGGCAGAGGCCGCGGTTATGTTCAGTCGGACAAGAATAAGCGTGAAGACCAGCCAATTGGTGTGATTCAATCGACTCGATTTACACGCCGATTACCCGCGTAAACTACAGTGTAGAGAATACACGCGTCGGCCAAGTGACTAACTATGACAAACTGACCCTCGAAGTATGGACCGATGGCAGTATCAGACCGGAAGAAGCAGTCAGCTTGGGTGCT
>NZ_CP090979.1 GCF_021513275.1 Paenibacillus hexagrammi
TTCCCGACAAGATAACGTCCTTGTCATAAATTTTGAAGTCGTCGAATAGATCCTCGAAGAAAATGGCCTCCTCGTTGGAAACGTAACGAGCATACAGATCCTTCAAGCGATGGCTCGGCTCGTGTTCGTTCAGCATTTTGGAGACAGATTGAGTGTCCCAATATGGATTTGCAACAGCGATTCCGTGGTTAGCGAACATGTGGCCGTCGTACTTGAAGTGATGCCAGATTGTGCGGTTCGACGGGTTCTCAAGGTATTCTCTGGCTACGCCTAGCGCCTCGGACTCAGTGACTTGCACTTGACCAGTTTCATGAGCAAACGGCACATATACCGCCACATCATGATTTGGCATGTAGACAGACCAACCGACGATGCGATCCAGAAATAAATCAAGCCCCGTTGTCTCCGTATCCCAAGCCGTCTCAGGCTCGGTTTCTAGCATTTTGCGGACGCGATCCAGAGTCAGCGTATCTTGGACGATCCAGAAATTATCTGGCTTCGTATCTATTACGTACTGCTTTGTGCGGTTCCGCTTAACCTCGTTCAGCTCCGCGAACAGATCCATTACGTTTTTCTTTCCTAGCTTCTTGGCCGCGTGATCCCACTTTAGATCACCGATCTCAAGCGCCCCGACAACGGTATTCAAAATGGACCGTTCATCATCGCTCCACTTGATGTTTTTAGCGGAGGTCAAACGCTCGACTGCTTGATCTAGCGTTTCGGGTTCCTTTGCCTTGCGCTTCTTCTTGGCTGGCGCTAGAACGTCTTGCAATTCTGCTAGTGCGCTCATAGGCTGCCTCCTAGTTGGTAAATTTTCTTCGGATCAATCCAACGCTCTCGGGCGCCGTTCAAATCCTCGAATGGTAAATAGAAAATCCGACCGTCCTGCGGATTATAGGCCGCGAACAAATCGACCGTACCGGCTTCATATCGCTTACCGCCGCCATCCGTGAAATCAAGAACGAGCCAAGCCTTGCCGTCTTTAATGCGATGCTTAACGGTTTTGACTTGGACCCGTTTGATCTCCGTAAACCTAGTAGCGATTAGATCGAATGGATCGTTTGGCACCGGCCATGAGATCGAATATCCGTATCTATTCGCAAGGTCGAAGGCGACGGCGAGTTCCGCAACTTGTCCTTTGTGACCCGTTTCACTCGCCATCTACCGCGCCTCCCCTATAAAATTCCGAAATGTTTCAGGACGCGGAACGCCAGATACAGCACTCCGCCCCAAAAGCCTGCTACAATTACGAACCAGAACATCGTCATCAACGATGCCAAGGCTACAATCTTCTTCATGCTGTCAGCTCCTTAGAAATTCTTAGCCGGATCTTCGGACTCGCTTTGTTCGGCTTGCTCGTCTTCGTCCTCGTCATCAGCTTTAGGAGTGTAATTTTTCAACATTTCTTTGAGCTGGTCGTTTGTGCGGATGCGGAGCGCCAACTCGAAAAAGTCTTCCTCTAGCTCGACTTCCTTGGTAGCCTCAACAACCTCCTTGTCCTCGCCTTTCAGCTTGAGGATCGGGCTAATTGCAAAGCTGCTCTCAGTCTTCTCGCCAGTCTTAGCCAGTTTGAAAGCCATATCGAACAGCGCAATAGTTCCGTCGTCCTCATCAGCGATCAGATAGTCCTTAACGGCTGCTTTGATCGTGTTGTACTGCTTTTTTGAAACGTCCAGAACGCCCACAGTACCGGCTTCGACCGTTGTCTTGCCGTTCACGTACTTGTCGAGCAATACAAACGGGATCACAAAACGACGGCTGCGTGGCACCTTAACATCGCAAGAGTGGCAACCTTCGCCTAGAGCATGGATACATGGGTGAGAATGAACGCCTTGCTCGAAGTCGCCGTGATTCAGGTATTCAGCCGAAGCGAATACAACGTTCTCTGGCTCGGCACGATCCGCGATGAACGCAACCCTTACGGACTGGCCGTTCTTCAAGCGAATGAAACCTACTTTCTTACCGCTATTGGCTCCGCCTTTCTCGCTGTTATCAAGCGTGTCGGAACCTTTGGACAATAAAATGGACATTGTGTTACCTCCCAAGTTTTTTTGTTTTTGTAGGCTTCGTGCGCCTTACAAACTGTTCATCGCCTTGGGGTAAGCCGTCGTCCGTTTATGAGAAAAGAAAAAGACGCCCGTAGGCGCCTCACATTCTTAAAGCAAACATACTATTCAGTTCATTGGTACTCAGCTCATCAATGCGTCCAGACAATAGCAGCTCGTTAACGTCTTTGCCGTCAAAGTCGGGCGGCCAGATCGCATCCGTGACGGTGATCCCGTACTTACGCATTTCCTTATGGATAGAAGCATTAGCCTTTCGGCCGGCATCGTCTCGATCACAAATAGGTATGACTCGCTCCACGCCGCTGAGTGCCAGCTCCAACGCTTGATGCGATGACATTAGCGATGATCCTAGAGCCGCGGCAGGTCGGCCGCTTTGCCACAAACTCAGCGCATCGATTTCCGCCTCGGGCACCCACACCGTCTTGGACTTAGTTCGGGCTACCTCGTGCAAGCCGTACATCAGCGTTCCTTTACGTCCAGCTGGAACACGCGGAGCATACCAGAACTTCTTATCGTAGACGGTGCGGAACTTTACCGTGATCAGCTTGCCGATCCGATCTCGCCATGGGAACGTAATTGAACGAGATCCCGGGTCATAGCCCACTTCGAATTGAGCCTGGATTGCTTCGGATATACCACGTTGGTCCTGCATATACGGATGTCTAAAGCGATACAGCTCGAATACGTCCTCGGTTGGAGGCGTCCAGTCCGATTCTTTTGGACCCTCATCGATCGGAAATTCGAATGCTATGGCCTCTCGTGAATCCGATCCAGTGCCGTAGGTATCGTTCAACCAATCCTCGGATTCCTCATACGTTGCAAAGCCATCAACCTTCTGCGCTAGACGGATCAGATCCCCACGCGCACCACAGCTTAGGCACCGATAGTGTCCCGTTTCCTCGAACACGCCGAGGTTCGGACGCTTGCCGTCGTTATGCCACAAGCAATGACCGATTAACCAACCGCGACCGTCCTCATGAAAGTGTCCAGGCAATCTACTCTCTAGGTATTTAGTGATATTTATGTTCAGTTCCAATGTAATCACCTCACCTAGCTCATCGCCGGCAAGGGAACAATCGTCCGAAAATCAAAAATAAATCCCGACTCATAAATATAAGAGATAGGATTGATTTTTTTGGAAGCCTATTCTATAATCAAAGTACAAATCACTGTAGGTGTGGTTGAAAAAAGGAGGGTGAATTTCAATGGCTATCAGTAAGGCAAACGCTGCGGACATATTAATTATGAAACCTAAATCAGTAGAATACCTCATTAAAAAAACACGCCTTGTTACCGTGAATGTAAGCGGTAGAGAAATGGTTACTGAGGAATCTTTATTTAAAGAAATCGGTGAGCGTTATCGTAGACTAGGAAATGCACTTGAAGTAAAGAGCAGTAGCGGTAACATTTGCAGATGTGGGTGTGGCGAGGAGACAAATGAAGGCAAACGATTTAAGTCGGGCCACGATCAAGCGTTGGAAGGTATAATTCGATATTTTTTACTCTCTGGAAAAAAGTAGAGGTTAAAGCCGCATTTGAGCTTGCTACAAGTGGAGTATTACAAGTGGATATTGCTGAGTTAATAAGCCGAGGATTTTAAAATCTTCTCTTAATTTATTGTAAACGAAAAAGCCGCCTCGGATGCTTTCCGTGACGGCTTTCTTGCTGTAAATATTTTTTTACTTTCTTCTGACCTCTTTAAGTCTGCTGACTCCCTTTTGCAGCAAAGCATTTCGGAGTTCAATCTTAACCCCGTGGGACACACTATCAGAATCAGCTATTAATTCGAAATTAGCTCTAAGTGTATCCCAATTGGTAGGTTTACTTTGGTAAAATATGATGGATGTGTTTAGCTTATCGATAAATAATCTGACGGTATGATCAGAAGGTTGTGTGACCATTTTTTCCCTAGAACTTTCAAGTTTGAAATAAGGGACAGCTACTACAATGAATAGTAAGAAGGCTCCCAATATGATAACCCCAATAAGTACGTAATTACTCACTTAATCTCCTCCGGTTGGCGACATTTTGTGACTTAATATTACAATACTGCCCTAATTTATGGCTAGAATAATTTAGTGGCTTTGATTCGCTCCATGTTGGCGCGGATCGCCTCGTCGTAGCTCCGACAGATACCGTAATTAGGGAAGAATTGCAAGTCGATCTTTGCGCCGGCACCGCCTTTACGACTTAGCATGATCTCGACCAGTGCTTTGCCTTGCCGGTTCGAATCGATTCCGAACGTGATTGTGCCGTCTTCCAGTAGGGCTTTCGAGGACTTAACGTCTTTCAACGGAGGAACCTTTAACTCCTCGGCCTCATCATCCACCGCGCCGTCGTCAAGCGTAGCTTGCACGGTAACAACGATGACCAAGCCTAATTGCGTAGCCAGTCGGCGTAGTGCGCGGCTCATCGCTTGAGCACCGGCACCAGGCGTCTTGTCGCTAGATGATGGGTAAGTAGTCAAGTAGATGGGATCTACAAGCAACATATCGGGCTTGTGTTCTTGGATCAGCGATTTGATTTTCCAAATATCCACTTTATCCATATCCTCGTCCTCAAACGTTTTGATGAGATAGTCACCGTACTTATCGTTGCTCTCATCGAAGCTGCCCGTCCAATCTGCGTACATCGTCCGCTGTTCTGGATCCAGGTATCCGAACGCCAATTTCTTGCGGTCGAAACCTCCCGTTACCTTAGCTCCCTCGATATTGATTTCAGAAACACCGTGATCTGCGGATTCCATGGAGTCCAACATAAATTCAATCTCGGCGCGTTCATTCTCAAGGCACAGGTCCAATACACGGTATCCTGCGCGAACAGCCGGCAGAGTCGTAGCTTTTCTCACTAAATGAGATTTACCTCTCTTTGTGGCACCGTAGAAGACAATGTAATCTCCCTTGGTGAAAGCTCCGCCCACCTTGCCAGTTATAGACTTATCTATTTCAACGAATCCGCTCGGGATGAGAATACGCTTGTTAGTCTCGCGATCCTGGTAGTTTCCGAAGCGCTCGTTACCATTCGTCCGCCAGTTAGACGCCGAGTCAACGGTAGCTCCGTAATGAGCCTCAATCTCCTTAGATTTGGCATTAATCGCTTCGTTAACTTTTGCGAAAGATACCGAAGTATCAAGTCCCTTCATCCATTCGGAAAATTCTCTCTTTGCGAGAAAGTCGCCTAGGCGTCGTTTCAGTGTATCAGCAGATTCATACTCGGCAAAGTCAAACTCCTTGACCGCCGAGCGAACCGTAGTTAACGTAGGCATTTCGCCGTTTTCCTTGATGTAATTCGAAATGAATCCGTAAGCTGCCCCGAATGTGGGAACCAAGTCTTATCGACTCTCAACTTGACGAAGAAATACGGATCAGCCGAATCAATCGCGCAATTGAGTAGTTGTAACTCGGTCAGCGTGTGATTCATGTTTTTATCACTCCCCGATGATTTTTCCGATGTGATTCATTGACATTTGGTTCTGAGCTTTTGTGCTGTAAGCATCTGCCGTCAAAGACTGTAGGTGGGCAATGTCTTTCTCCATATCCTTGATCGCGCCGTCCAGCAATTCGTTATGATTCGCCAGTTGTTCTTTCAGATCCGCGAAGAAGCTCAGGCTCTTGGCGCTTTTCTTTTGGAATTTAGCTACTTTTTTGATGTGATTTTTCATGTTGTTAGCCCCCTATGATTTGAATATCCAAAGTTTGTTTGCCGAACTTGAGCGCACGGCGTTCAGAAGTTACGTATATATCGATGTGTTTGCCGCGGATCATTCCACCGCGATCTTGGCAAGTGTACGTGTGATCCATACTTGGTACGTAGATTTGGGTTCCGAACGGCAATTCTCTTGGGCAAGCAATCGTTACGCCCTCGGTAACGTGATCCCCGTTGGCCGTCGTCACACCTTGCGAATAAGCGGTCACTAGGTAAGATTCAGTTTCGACTTGAGTAGCCGATTCTTCATTAACCACAGCGACAATCTCTTGTGGCGGTGCCGATGGTGCCATAGCATCGTATGGCTGCAACCCGGTCGCTGCAATGAGTATCGACAGTGTTAATAGTAATCGGGGTAACATGATGCCTCCTATGCGCGGCGGTGGTCCCGTCCGCTTAGATTTAGTTGAATCGTCTCGCCCTCGATCCTTGAGCGGATACGGGAGCCAAGGGAAATCTCGATCTCTGGCAAGGTCAAGTTACTTGTATAGATGGTCGCTAAGCCTTCTACGGTGCGATGCTCAACGATAGTCAACATGCGCTCCCTGACGCTTTCAGTGGGCTTCTCAGCCCCGATGTCATCCATGAGTAGCAATGGCACCTTTAGCATCTTGCGTGTCATCTGCGCCACTTCTGCGCTTGCTTGTGAGGCTACGGCGTGGTCATCCTCGTAAATAGTTTTCGCCGTCCGGAGAAAAGTAGGAACATGCACGTATAAAGCACTTAGTCCACGCACCCCTTGGCGTTCAGCAATCGCCATTGATACGGTGTAACGAATGTAGTCCTGTAACAAGGCCGTCGCCGTTGTGGTCTTACCAGATCCCGTTGATCCGAATAGAAATAATCCAGATCCGCGCTTTACCTCGTCGGGCAGATTCGAACCAAACTTCTTGATGAATCTCGACTCCTTCGGATTGTCTGACTTAATTAAGTCGGCTGCAGTAGCCGCGGACGCCGGCTCACCGTTTATATTCCAGTACCTTTTTGGGATCTCCGACAAGCGTATCTGGTGATCCGTCTCCATGTACCCGACGCACTGTGCAGAGCATAGAACGCCATAAGCGGAACAAATTTCACGAGCAATACAAACGTCTCCAACCTCATTGTTACTCACCGCCCTCACACTCCTCGGCCTCTAGCTGATCGATCCACCAGAAGTTGTACTGGATGGCTTGTACGGCTGTGTGTGGCGTGATTGGATGATCTATTACGGCGTTCAGCAGATCCGCGTATTCCTGGGCTGTTACGGGCTGTGCCGTTCCCATTTCGGTGCCTTCCAGCTTGAGCAGCCACTCGGTACGTCCGCGATTTTTGTACCACTGGACCATGTAGGTGACTTCCTCGCCAACGAAGAAAACGAATGTGTGGTCTTGAAAACGAAAGCCTAGAACGTCATGCCCGTTAATGTGGCAAGCAAACTCCGCTTGATTGGACTCGTAATCGAACCAACAATCTCCCGAGTAGACATCGCCAGTCAGCCAGGCGTCGGGATCGTTGTAACCTTCCTTGGTTCCCAACTCATCGAACAGGTCGTAGCAAACCCTGCGCATAATGTTCATGGATGCACAGTTCCAGTTATTCGAACGAAACACGCTGTCAGCGAAAGCAGGACGGGCACCATCGCCGAGCCAATGCTTCGGAGTATTAACGCTTAGGTTCATGATCTCTGAGGCCGTGTAGGTCATTGTCGATTGTCTCCTTTCTTGTACGGTAGTCTCTTATAGTTCATAATGCTTTCTTTCAAATCGTCCGCTATTTTCGAATATTGGAGACAGTGAACACAGTACATCAGCGGTAGAGTTACCCACGAAGCCTCAAAATTCGGTGATACGAAATTAGGCGTTTCGCATACGGGACACAGCACGACCAATCGGCTTTTATCCATGTTCGGCATCATATCGCTTAACCTCGATTCCTAAATTTTTTCATTAGTTCTTCGTAATCCAACTCGCCTTCGTCGTCAGTCTTCGCTTGTAGCGGCGCCTTATCATCTATAAGAACCACGGCACGATTCGCTAACCAGGTCGCTAATTGAGCGATGGTTGGACGCGGATAATCTACGGTAGCCCACTTTTGATCGTAAAACTGCATCACAACGTCGATGATCTTGCATGTTTTCTCGGGTCCGAACGCCGGCAACAGCTTGAGTTTAACGAGCCGCGACGAAACTTCATAATTGGAGACGATATACTCATCGCCATACTTCTCTTTGTACTTCTGAGCGAAATACTCAACGATGTTGGGGCCTTTGAAATCTTTAATCTCTTTGCCCTCATTGATGCTTTTCCTTTCGGTAGACTCTGACTTAGGTTTCTTCGTAACTGGTTTAGGTTTCTTCGTAGAAGAAGTGTCTTGTTTATGGTTCTTGTTTTTTATGGTTCTAGTTACTACGTCACTTGTGGAATCCGATGGAGTGCCAGTCTGTACTGTGTACTTCGTTGTCAGTTGGCATACCGTTAGCGATAACTTCTGGAAGCTCAACTTTGCCGTCGAATATGCTTAATTGACTGAGTGGTAAGATGTTATAGCGATTGTTAGCGTAGTTTCCGCCGCGAAACCTCCCCTGCGATTTCACGACTATCGGTTCACCATTCCACCTAAACTTGCATAGTTTATCAAGCCATCGCTGGGCTGTTCTGTACGATACACCAATATCGTAGGCCACTTGTTCGATTGTTGGATAACAATAGCCGCTTGCGTCCATGTACGTTGCCAAGGCGCACAGTGTCTTCCACAGATCGGGAGGCATTTCTCTCATAAGACCCGATGTTCTCGCTGAAACGTGCATCTTGACGAATATATCCGCACCTGTTCCGACTACTCCGTATGAGCTATCGTCATAAGTAATACTTAGCTGCTGACTCTCACTCATCGCCTAAGTCACCGTCCTCTAGCGTGATAGATGCTAAGAAAATGTCAGCGTCCATGAAGCAGATAACATCCGCGGCACCTTCGAAGTAGTCGCAAGTAACGGCAACATCGCGCCCATTCTGCGTAGTGTGAATCCAAGTCTCACGATACTTAAACAAGGTAAACTCCCCCTAGAATTTAGTTCTTACGTCTAACTTCATCGAGAGGCAAATGGGTAGCGTCCGTATTTAGAGAAAAAAATATCCTGAGCCTCATTGCTTTTAACAACAAGGCCAGGACGAGTTGATTGACTCCCACCACGGAATCAACCTTGGAGGATGAAAAAAGGTTATGAAGAAAAGCTGAGATTCGGGGCAAGGACTAGACAACCTTACCCCGTTATGTAGACAACGACTATTCAGCCGTTGCATATAGTCGATCGGTTACAGGTAATAATAATTCACGACCATCGGCGCTCAAGACCATTTCAAGTTGCTCGACTTTCTCTTGTAGCCTACGGTTTTCTTTAGCCAATTCAGACATGCGTTTTCTTATGTTTTCGGGAACAAGCTCAACTACAACAGGTACTTCGACTTTTTCGATGGGACGACTTTTCAGTTCTTGAACAGTCTTTTCGAGACAGTTGTTGTACTTTTTTTGAAAGTCGAGTTGAATCTCCAATTTAGATTTTAATTCGATAGCTGTCTCGGCGGCGTGAAGGGCGCGTTCCGCTTTTTGTTTTATCTTATTGATTTCCTTAGTATCGATTACTTGGTCTTGTACTGTCATCATATAGTCGCAAACCCCCCATTTAATTTTTTGACACTTGCTCTCCACAGAGCTTGCTTATTTTTATAGATGTGGCCAAGCTCACAAATATCGATTGCTTCGTTTAGCGATGTACCATGCTCGACGCGGCTTAACAAAATTGCTTTTTCACGATCTCCTAGGTTATCTAATGAATTAAGGTGGTTTTTAAATTGTTCGACTAACTCGTTATCGTTAAAGTACGTTGCCTCGGCGCTAGGTAAATGGTCTTCTTTGCGTAAGAATTGCTCGTCATCAGACTGGTAAATATCCATCAAACGATCGAAGGAAGTATCATTCTGCATGTGAGGAACTTCTTTTCGCGCAATGTCTACGACTCGATTTCGTACCATGGAGTACAAGTATCCGAAAAAATCAGTTATTTGCGAATTAAACTTTTCGACAACTAACCATACGCACTCAACGTATACAGACTCGATTAAATCACGCTCAATATAGTGGTATCTACGAGATAGACTTTCGATTTGCTTGCGTTGTTTATCGCGGGTTTTTTCAAAAAGTTCTCTTAGTCCGAAATCAGATCCCGCGCTCAAGTCATTCTGGGCTTTAACAACGATTGCTTCAATTGAATCAATTACAAGTGCCATAGAAAGTGCCCTCCTTAAATTTTTGGTGGTCTTCTATTCCATTGCATTGATCTACTAGGTAACTTAAAATAATTGATGTACATTTAAGTCAACGATGGACCTTGTTAATTCGTCCGCGATCTTTATAAATAAATTTATTTATAAATTCAACATAAAGTGGATTTGAGATATTATTTAGTGTTCGTTGTTCGCGACCTGATTACAAATAGAATAATACGATCTTAGCGGTTATATAACAATGTGTTTGTGCTGGATGATAAGCCGTTTTATGGCTTTATTGGGGGGTGTTGCTTGTGGAACACGTTATGCAAGAGCGCATGGTTCAGGCAGGACGCTTGATAGAGGCAGGTTCATACTTATCCGAAAAAGAAAAAGCCATAGCATGACTCTGCAAGTCGTAGCCGACCAGATCGGTATATCGAAAAACTATTTATCTGAAATTGAGAACGGCAAAAAAGGCCCCAACGATGAGATAATCGCGAGCCTAGCTAGGATATACGGTTTAAACGAGGAAGAATTGTTTGAGAAGTACGGGAAAATTTCGCTTGGAGCGAGGAAATATCTTGAGGGCGACCCCAAAATGCAAAAAGCACTAGCTAAAATATCAAAAAATAAGAAGCTAACAGACGAGGACAAGGCTAGGTTAGCTGATAACTTGATGAGTTTGTACGATGAGATACTTAATAGTAAGTGACACGAGGAGCGCTAAAACAGCAGCTTCTTTTTTTTATTCTACCAAAAGGATAAATATACTAAATATGGGTACACTGATAATAGAAATAGAGATGCTGCTTCGATATTATTGTAGTAGAGCGTCTTTTTACGGGAAAGGAAACAGTGTTACATGGCGTACATTGCGCTCGATATGCTAGACACCTGGGCTGTCCTAGCTCTAGCGTTATCATTATTCAGGCTTCCGATATTGGAGTATTGGAGAGAGGTAGCGTTAACTTCTATCATTGTTGCTCTAGTATCTTATCTATCAAGATTTCAGTTTAATCTAAGTATGCTAGACCCGATGTTCCACCTCTTTCTTTGGATAATATGCTTGTGGTATTTAGTGAAAGTCAAAATAATCCGCGCAAGCTCTATGGTCATAGTCGGTGGCGGATCGTACATTGCGGTACAGTCTACTTACGCTAAACTTTTACACGTATTAGGCGTACTGTCTGACGGCGATATTACGTATTTAACCGGCTACAAGGTCAGTCTACTCCAAGCATCCACAGATTTAATTATCGTCTCAATGGCGCACCTCATATGGCTATTCGGACTTGGTGTTACGCAGTATACACGACCGCCCCACGACTTTTACTTCCGAGAAAAATTAGCAAAGAGAGAGCGCACCTCAATGATCGTCCTCTTTGTCAGCTCCTTTCTGTTACTTCCAGGTAAATACTTTCTTATTCAAAGGCACCTAGATGCGGGCTTGATAATTGTCTTTTTCGCTTCACTTGTCCAATTATTTATAACGTTTAGGGACGGTGGTCGGCAAAATGCCAATAATAATGAGCCTGTCGAAGCGGTTGGCGATCATAATAGGTGATCACGCCACCGTAGAGGAAGCTCGAAATATTGATCGTATGGCCGCGGTAATAGCGCTCAAGATGAATGAGTACGGAGTTATAGTCACCAGCGTACTGTTAGCGTCCATACTCGGGAATGTGTTTGAAACGATCTTGGCAATGATGCTGTTCGCCGTGTTTAGGAAATATTCTGGCGGTTTTCACTTTAACAACATAGATGTGTGCTTCCTCGTCACAACCGCTCTTTTCGTCATACCACCCATGATTAAATTACCCGTTGACGTATTAACTGCACTAAATTTGATCAGTCTGATCGTAGTAACTGGCAAGATACGCGGCAAGATGAGTAATAAAATTGTCTGTCTGGTTATTGTCGGCGCCGGCTTTATGCTTCAATCAAGCGCTGTATCTATAACAATTGTAGCTGCTTGCATCCTCCTTTTGAGGGGAGGTGAAGCTGTTGAAAGAACAACTAGCGAATATCCTCGCCCTTTGTCTTGAGAGTAAAGCGGAAGATTTCGAGCAAGGAAAACAAGAAAAGTTTTGGATCGGGACGGTAAAAATTCCGCCTGCGATGGCAAAGAAAGAGGAATCAGCATAGTATACCGTCCGTTTGGAGTATTTCATGGAGCATATGATGGTAGGAGTAAACGTAGAGTTGGTGGCTGGTCAAATTGAATACCGGACTTTTAACATTTTAAACGATGTAAAGTATATGGAGATTACGCCTAAACCTAAAATTCCGGGGTTTAAGCCTAAGATTCCTCCAAACATTCCCTTATTCCACACTGTTTACGGTTCTTATTTAGTTTTGCATTCATTGGAATCGTGGGAGAAAATGTTAAGAGACAGAGGTTTCGAGCTTAGTACGCCTTCGTACCTGGTTAATCTTCGTATGGTTGACGAGATTAAGCAGGATGTTTACGGATACAGTCTGTGCTTTAGCGATGGTACAGTCGTTCCAGTATCAATGAACAAAGTGAAAAAAATACAACGGATAATTGAGGAGAAGGTCGATTTATAAAGTCGGCCTTTTTTGGTCGCTTATTATTCCCAATTGTTTACAAAATAAACACTAAAATAGTAACTTCGTCTAGTTGACTAGGCGACGGCTCTATTTGTATAGATAATCGACCATACTAAAAAGTGGATCTTCAATTACTCAGGAGGTGCTAAGTGGGAGACGGGATATTCGGTAGTTTTTTTCGACCAATCATAGCTTTTATGATCAATCTTTTTGGTATTCGCGGGGCAGTTCATGTTAAGGATCTTTTAAATATGTTTTCTGGCGTTATGCTGGGATTCATAGGGGCCGCGTTTATTTTTGCTCGGACACTGATTAGGGTAAAGATAAACGATAAGGTAGACGCTGCCTTCACGTTAGCAAGAATCCAGGGGGAAGCGCACATTAAGCCGGGAATACACAATAACTTTACGATGAATTTGCGGTTACTGATGAGCTTAATGTGGACGGCGTTGTTTCCCAATAAAACAGTCGTTATACGAGATAAAACCAACGCTTTGTTTTGGGCTTGGTTATTACTCATTGCTATGGTACTATTCGCCATATTTGGGCTGCTTTTAGCGACACATACGATAGCTGAAATATGCCAACAACCAAACTAAAAAACGCCCTCCTATAGTTGGAAAGGGCGCGTTACTTTTTTAGTTAATTATTGCTTTTCTCTGCTCTCGGAGTTTAGCGATTGGGTTGAGGTCTGCTTTCTGCACCGTAGGCTTGTTGTCCGACTCAGGCACCGGCTCCGATACTGCCAGCTCTGCTCTTACGACGTTTCCTCGTGCTAAAACGAAACCCTGCCGTATTAGCGACTCTATGGCTTCGTATTGCGCCAATCTATCGGATTCGATGATCTGAGCCTCACCGTTTAGTACACGTAAACCGATCTCGATTGCCTCACGAATCTTATCTTGGCGTTTGGAGTCGGATTTGTTGCTCGTCCACCACTCATAAATATTGTCGTTGGCTAAAACTTGAATCGGTTTGGACATGAAATCATTCCTTTTCAGTCGCGGTTTCTTCGTTTGCAAGAACAAAGAACTTTCCGTATTTGTACATGCCTCGTGTCGGCGAAAATTGTGGCTCGTCTGGAATTGTCACACGCGAACTCCAACTCTTAAATAGGTTCCCCCAAACCGTGTCCTCGGCGGGTCCACCAACAACTATCACACGGCTAAATCGGAAAGTATCATCCACCAATACGCTGATCTCGGTTACGATCTCATCAAATACCGATAAAAGAGCCGATTGGTACACTTCGTTGAATCCGTTTATCTCGTTATCAACGAACTTAAATACTTTTGTCTTCGCATTTTTTTGCTGATCCAATTGCATAGCTACTTCTTCTAGCGTAATTTCTCGCCCTACCGCGGCCTCTAACCAATCTCGGCATTTCTTAACTACGTCAAGGTATGATGTTTTTATTGTTTCGCGATCAAGCGGTAGGTATTCCAAGCTAGAGTATCTACTCAAGTCGGTTGTACCGAACCCAACGTTGATTACTAATACGTCTTGGGACAAGATTTTTTCGTCAGCAGTAGATCCGTCTTCCGCAAAGTAGATGTCGTATAGTACCGCCTCTGTTTCGCTCACGGTTTCATACTGCGAAACATTATAGATATTACGACTATCGTCGGTCCAAACCTTGTGGAAATCACGGAATAGAGCATCGAGCTTTTCCAGTACGGCAGGTTTTTTTGACTCATAAGCCGGTGTGGATGTAATTAAGAGTATTTCAGAAGGCTTGTTTTTGCCGATCGCCTTGGCTAGTCCCATTTTTGCGTATAAAGCATACATGGGATTGCTGTACCGAGCTAACCCGTCCCGACCGCTCAATAATATTGGATCGAGCTTGAATGACTCTATGTCCTCGTACCCTATTACCCATTGTTGAGAGTCGTCACCAACTTTAAATGCTTGTGCCGGCTTGCGACCCTTCGAAATTTTGGTGCTTGTACTAACTGGTTTATAACGTGCTATGGCAGCCGCAACAGACTCCGGCTTTGCCATCCCATCTGCAAAGTATTTCATAGTGCCGTTTCCTGGGTCGAGAACAACTACGAATTTTTTCACCAAGAAGAACCAACTCCAACTCATGATTTTTAGTTTTTAAGTGTTGAGTTTATTATATCAAATGACCGATAGTTCAACAACCCAAAAATTTCATATGCAAGCCTTTAAAAGAATGAGTGTTGAAAATGATTTAAAAAGTGTTGACTATTTTTTCGTGTCCTTGCGAAATAGTGCCTTCTATATTACAGTTATTGTAAAAACAATTGAGTGCAAATAGATTGATAGGTGCTTGCGCGATCAATTTGTAAGTAGCTACACATACTCTTGGAGGTGTGCGCGGTTGTTAATTACCGATAAAATGTATTCCATTTCGGAGGTAGCGGATAGGCTTGGTTTGTCGGCATCTACGATCCGTAATTGGGAAAATTCCCTTGATATGTTGCCTACGCGGACAGGTACGGGACAGCAGCGAGTGTACAGCCAGGAGGATATTGACGTTTTTCAAAAAATTGCACAACTCAGAGAAGACGGGCTTTCATTAGACGTAATTAAAAGTTCCTGAGTAGGTTTCCGCTAAATGAAACCAGAGTTGCAAATAGTAGTGTAGCTACAGGCATTGATGTTAATAGCGCCTTGTATTCAATGGTGCAAGATGCTAGAGAGCAAATCATAGGTTACGTTGATGAAAAAATTGATACGATAAATAGTAACGTAGATTCTAAGTTTACTAAGGTTCTCGACCGCATGGATCGGTTTAGCAACGAGGCCGAACGTAGAATAGAAGAACGAGACAAGGTACTTATGCAGACGCTAAACGAACTGCTTGAGGCGAAGAAGAAGAAAAGATGGTGGAGGCGGATATTCGGATGACAGCCGATGTGTTTAATATCGCTAAGGAGATGCCGCGGTTTAGAACTAGGGCGGATGTGGAGGCGTACTTACCGAACATAAAAAACGAGCGCACACGAGCTTATGTCGAAGAAGTCAGCAGTTTGTTCAGTCACTACGAGGGACGGGAAGATCCGATTATGGAACGGTTGGGAATCGCTTCCCCGTCTGAAATGACAGTCCACTACGCACTAAAGGAGTATTTCAACGAACAAGGAATGTTTGCGTTCGTCTCTGAACGGTGGATTACGCCATTCGTCGAATGGATCGGACAGCGGAAGGTGCTAGAAGTTATGAGCGGTGCCGGCCACATTGCGTATGCCCTCCGTGAGCGAGGCGTAGATATTCGGGCTACCGATGATATGACATGGGCGGAACGGCGCGGTTGGGATCTACTTACGAAGGTTGAACGGTGGGACGCCGTGGCTGCCGTCGATGAGTTCGGACCCGACGTTGACATTGTATTGATGAGCTGGCCTTACATGGATGATACTGCATTCAACGTACTGGAACGGCTTCACAAGGTAAATCCGCTTGCCCTGGTCGTATACATTGGCGAGTGGGGAGGATGTACAGCCGACGAGTCGTTTTTCAAGCACTTCGGGGAAATAGAGGATGACGAAAAATTCAACGAGGCTGCTCGTAAGTATCAGCATTGGGCCGGCTTACATGATCGGCTGTACCTCGGGAGGTATCGGGAATGAGAGCGCTACGGACCGGTCTAAAGTATTATCTCATGGCTATGGGCGCAATTATGGTAGCTTCTATCTATGGCGTCGTGTCGGATTCTAGTGTGGTACGCCAAGTCGGCAGGTTATCGGTTATGGCGCTCTTGCTGTTTAATGCTTGTGTCCTAATGTACACGACAAAGAAATTTGCTCCTAACAGCCCTAGAGGGCGCATCCTCGGGTTCGCCGGCATAGCGCTTCAATTTGTATTAATGGCACTAATTTATCTGACGGGGAGGATGGTTGGATGATTTGGGGAATGACGCAAAGGGACGGATGGTTTTTCAGCGATAATCCAGACTTGAACTACTATCAGCAAGTCCGCGGAAACGTTGTGGCATACGTAGAGCGCATGGGATACTTTTACGTAACGAAGATGTATTACAAAGGTCAGATCGGGGCGTGTGAGCTGGAAGCGAGAATACAACGGGAGTATGGAGCTGAACAAGTATTTGAGATCGCCGAAATATGGCTTGAACGCTACCAAGACGGGGATCCAGGCAAGATAGAGGCGGACAAGTTCCACATCTGGAATGAGGCGTGGTCGGATGAGCGGAAGCACTGCTACCTACAGAATTATCCGAACTGGCGCGAGAACTACGCGGGGGAGGGCACCGTCAATGTCTAGGATCGCGGAGCTAGGGCGTATATTTAACGAGACCCTATCAGAGTTTGAGTCGCACTTCGGATTCAAGGCGGACTACACGCCAGAAAGTATTGAACTGCTTGAGGCGCGGCTGGACGAGCTATATCCGCAAGGAACTATGGCACGTAATGGAACGCTTCTCGGAGCTGGCTACTACATAGGAGAGGTTTTCATACGGAACATCGAGGGGGCCGTTTGGAACGAGGACATATACGGCGATAAGATGCCGTTCGCGGTTACGCTGACAATGCCCGAAGACAAGGTTCTCATGGTCGTGCCGCCAGAAATGGTGCAGGACTACATACGTCATCCCGGCAACTCGATTTCACGCTTGTTCCGGTATTACAAGGAGGTAGCCGCCGGCACCCGTCACATCGACGATAAGCTAATTGGAACGGGATATACGGTATATGGCGGAGAGGAGGCGGAAGGCCAATGAGCAAGTACGATGGAACAGAACCTAATCTCGGAGAACTAGTCGCACAGGACGTTGGGCTGTTAAAGCAGATTGCGGAAGCGCTAAGTTTGAAGTATCCATTTGGCAGCTATGAATGGCAACAGTTGAACGCCGTCTACCTTGAATGTGAAAACAGAGCGATGAGGTTGAGGGCTGAATATATGTTCGGATTCGCGAGAAGTGACAAATAGGCGAGAGGGCCACGTAGCCCCCCCCCTCGCTTTTTCCTTATTCAAGGGAGTTTTCGTATTCGCATTTTTCTTTAAATATAAAACCGTGTACAGATTCCCACTGGTGGGCTTGCAGGAAATCATCGAAAGTGGTGCCTGTGGCGAGACAATCTTTTTCGAATTGTCGGTACAGACGTTCGAATGTAGAGCGGTCAATGTCGGGAGACGGGTATTGCCACGCGGAGTCATTTTTAGCAATGCTCGGCAACCAACGTTGGCTACGTGTATAGTAAAGTTTATTAATTAACATTTGTTGCCTACAAATCTTGTTTCGCAATTTCTTCTTGTTCCTATTCTCTTGCTCGACGACCAGCGAGAGTAGCTGGCTCCAAGTCATATAGGGATTGAAGTTGATCCAATAACCGTTTTTATCCCCGTCCGAATTTACTCCCATAATTATCAACTCCCGTCAACGCGCCACTATGTCGCATTCAGTTTACATTTACGACGTTTAGGGTGCCGAAAATCTAGCTTTCATATTCTATGTAAAGAGTGGGCTAGTGCCCACCCAATTCCTATAGTACCCGACGAGCTGTGATATAGTGGCTAGTCCACCATGACGTATTCATGGAGCCGATCTTGACGCCGCCTTCTCCGTAGGTGTGAATCATCATACCATTACCGATATAGATGCCCACATGACCGATTTTACTTACACCGGTTTTATTTACCGTTGCTCTCGTAGAGAAGAACACCAAGTCGCCAGGCTTGAGATTGCTCTTGCTGACCGCGTATCCTTCTTGCGATTGCTGACGGGAATCCCTCGGGAGACTTACGCCAAAATGCTTAAATACTGTCTGGACGAATAGGGAACAATCAAAATATCCAGAACCGGCCTTGGCGCCATATTTGTAAGGAACACCCAAGAA
The DNA here is from genome assembly GCF_021513275.1 of Paenibacillus hexagrammi. Taxonomy (NCBI): domain Bacteria; kingdom Bacillati; phylum Bacillota; class Bacilli; order Caryophanales; family Paenibacillaceae; genus Paenibacillus; species Paenibacillus hexagrammi. The sequence goes on from NZ_CP090979.1 coordinate 18,412, forward strand.
CGTCTTACCATACGCGATGATTTCGCTTGCTTTAGCCGAAGTCTGCACGTTAGATGCGCTACCGCTCACCGATACGTAGTTACTGCTGACGTAACCTTCGTGGCCATTGTACGATACCTTGTACCAGTATTTGTTTGGCGATGAGATTACTTGCAGATCCGCGCCGGCTTTAATATATCCATACGTGGTTGACCCGGTATTCGGAGCTGAACGGAAGTTAACCGTTTTGTTTACGTGAGCTGTTTCTGCCGCAAAAGATACCCCACTGAATAGAGAAGCACCTAGGATGACGGCGGACAATAGGGCAGTTAATTGCTTTTTCATTCATCGCTTCCTCCTAGCGTTTTATTTGTTGATGATGCGGCGGATCGTGACGATCTTGCTCGTGAAGTCGCTCAAATCCTTGATGTTGATTCCGTTACCGCTCGGATTTGTGTGAACGATCTTTCCGTCGCCAATATAGATTTGAACGTGGTCGATACCATTTGGCGTAGAACGGCTGCTAGTCACATCTAGCGCGATCAGATCGCCTTTGCGGATGTCCGTGAGGGCTACTTCCGTGCCTTGCTTCGCCTGGTTGTAGCTCGTCCTTGGCAGAGTGTACCCGTGAACCTTATAGCAATATTGAGTTAGGGCGCTACAGTCGAAGGAGCCACCGATTACGTTTCCGTCAGCGTCCAGTTTCGGATTGCCTCCGAACACATACGGATATAGCGTTTGGCCGCTCTCCATGTGAGCGTTATACAACGCCGTAGCCGTAGAGATAATCGCATCGGCATCTTGCTCCCAAGCAGGCGTCGTCAGTACGTAGACTTGATGCTTGAGATCATCGATCTGCTTGGATTGCGTATCGACCAGAGTCTTTAGCGCGGCGGAAGCTGTTACAGCGGATTGAGTCTGTGCTTGAGCATCGTTGAGCTGCATTTGCATATCGGCTACTTTCGTACTGAGTGCCGTAATAGACTTGCTGTTATCGAGTAGCAACGTAGCGGCTTGAAATAACGGACTGTCCTTGTCGATTGTAATAACAAGCTCTTGATCCATTTCTGAAATCACTCCTTAGATAGAATAAAAACCGCCCGATCCGAAGTAGAAGGGGCGGTTTGGGTATTACTCGGCTCTTGTGGATTCAGTCACGGCTTCGACGGGCTTCACGGTTTTAACGTGAGTCATCACGATACCGCCAACAGTGAACAGCGCGGCCACAAGGTTTGTTACTGCGTCTACTTCTCCCTCAGTGATCTCAATACCGACCATGCTTAGAATCAGCTTGAGCGCACCGATCAGGGAAAGAACCAACGTCAGATAGTTACGTTGCATTTGCTTCTCACCTCCTTTACGTATAGTTCATCGATAGGGAAGGGCAAGCCGTCCGTTATCCGAACAATTTGTATCTATCCAAGATGGCTAGGATGCGGTAGAACGTCTCGTCACCGGTCGGATCGTCGAGCTTGCCGGCGCCGATCAGCTTCGCCAGAGTCGGTTGAATGTAGCTGGGAGCCGCGAGGAACTTCTCAAGCTGCTTTACATCGGACCAGTTGTGAGAAACAATATCTCCGTCTGAGATCCGCTTAACGTATGAGTGCGACCACTTCACGGCTTCGGCCGCCGCCTCTGCTTGCGTGTAGAAGTCACTCAGCTTGTTTCCGTATTGGTACACGGAGAACTGCGGAGTCTTCGGCTTAACGTCAGCCATGAGCGCATCAAGCGAAACCGCCACGTTCATGTCCACGTTTCCCGAGATCCCGTTAATGGTTCCTTTCTCGCCGTACTGCCATACCGTCCAAGCCGTCCAACCGCCAGTATTCGGAGGCGCCGAGATCGACGCGGCGTAGTTAGCGATCCACAACGGCATGTCCTTAAAGGCGTTGTCAAAACCTCCGTACATATCGGAGAACCAGTTGCCGGTGTACAGCATCACTTTGCGACCAGTCTGCGCCTGAACGTAATCGACGAATGTCTTCACAAACGCGATCATGTTTGCCTTTGTGCATTTGCTAGGATCTATAGGACTCTCAAGATCCAGTACTGGCATTAGGTCGTATTGAACCGTAGCCAATTGAGAGACAAACGTCTTCGCTTCACTTAGCGCTTGTCCGTTTTCAGGACGGGCGAAATGGTATGCACCGGCTTTGATCCCGACCGCACGAGCGCCGTTCAAGTTGACCGCAAACTTCGGATCTTTGTACGTTACGCCCTCGGACGCCTTTACAAAAACGAACTGAACGCCATCGGCTTTAACCTTGTTCCAGTCGATTGCCGCACCGTCAGAGTTGTGGTGGGATACGTCAATGCCCTTGATAGTGCTTGCTGGTCTTGTCTGCATGATATTGACCCCCTAGTAGATTAGTTGTTGGCGCCGTAAAGCGAGATTGCCACGGCTGCGATCGCGATTCCGACTTGGACCCAGTTTGGTAGAAGCTGTTTGTTAGCTTGCTTCTCGTCGTGAATGTCCGCGATGTCTTGTTGCAGAGCGATAATTTTCTCGTCTCGGCTCCGTAGCATTTCACTGATTTCGGCGCGAGGCACATATGTCGATTGCCACGCATCCAATTTCGTATCCATGCGGAGTAGGGCATTCTTGATCTCGTGTAACTGCGAGTCGAAAGAATTGATTTGCGCCTCTAGCGCGGCCAGGCGTTCTGCTTCGTTCCCCATACGTTAGCTCCTTTCTGCAAATTAAAAGAGCCGTCCGATTTGGACGACTCCTTTGTGCTTGTGCGATCAAGCTACATATTCTTCATCGGTGATTAGCCGGTACTCGTCCGCCGTGATCCAACCTGCCGAAACGAAATACTTAACGTCATCTTTCGAGTAAAAACCCATATCGTAATATTCCTTGATGTACTGGTACATCGCATTCAGCTCCCTTATTTTAGATTGTTTTTTGCGAGAACCAGTAGAACCTTGGCAATTTGAGCCTGTAGGTCTACGGCTTTCTTTTCGGCGTTACGTGCTCGTGTCTCGGGAACGATAGGCTCCTCATAGTTGGCGTTGGCGTAAAATCCCTTGCTTGGATCGTAGCAATGAGTGAATGTCTTTACATTGCCAGGAACGGAGTCCACATCGTAGAACTTAAACGTATTAGCATAGTTAAAGTAGATTGTAGTGTCGGTTTGTTTACCTCCTTCTTGCGTATCCTCTAGCTTCGATGAGATTTCTACGATTTCGTTGTCTTGTCCCACGACTAATTTCATTTCATTCAACCCCCGTTAAGTTAGTTATTAGGCTGGATCAGTGACGATTGTCCCGTCCATCCATAAATCGGTTGGAGAGATAGCTCGGCCGGCGTACTGGCGACCGTTGGTGTACGTATTATACGTCCCTTGAACGAGCGATCCGTCCATGGATCGTAGAAATATTTCTGACCGACTACTAGATTCGAATGTGCCGTAGACACCCCTACGAATAGAACCTCTCCCGATGCTTGCAAGATTCCCCAAGGGCGCCCCTTGCTCCAAGAACCTAGTCTCTGAACGGATAAGACTGTTACGGAAGAAGACCCTGAGCTTGCCGCCCCAAAAACAAACCTATAACCGCTCGGACCGATGATCGGAACTGTGGTTTGCGTACCTGGCGCGTACATAGCAATGCTTCCTCCTGTAGCCGAAAATTGCACGGCAGAGTTGGACTGGATCACGAACGATAAGTCAGGCAGGAGCTTCACGCGCATGAGTTGCGTGTAAGTACCTACGTTAGAAGATACTCCGCTCGGGAGGTTCAGCCGAACCAACATGGAACCGTCGGGCAGTAATTCGCCTAACTCAGAGATGGAGGTTCCGTTACTCGTATCCGTAAGATACGTCAGGTTGTTATCCGCAATAATAGATGATCCGCTAATTACGAATGATGCCATGAAAACTCGATAGGTGTACGGAGTCCCACCGTTATGCCCCCAAGCATAGCCATATAATGTACGGCGTGATCCTCCCATGTTAAATACATTTGATAGGTACGAATAGTTAGTAACCATGCCAGCGTTAGGCGCCAGGAACGTAACGGCACCCATAGATACCGTGTTGTATGTGATATTGATTATTACTGACCAGTAGCTTCCGCCAGAAATCCACACGTGCAATACTTGGTTAGCGTTTAGGACCTCGTAGTAGTCGCCTTGCCGGTTGGTGAATCTGGTGTAGTTTAAAGCGTCCGACGCCGACGCATTAGTTAAGGCAACGGGGAATCCTACGGAAAAGTTGTTTCCCGATCGGGTTACTCCCAAGACTTTAGCGGCAGCCCTAATTAGAATTTGTTGCCCGCTAACTAGCTGTGCGCCCAAGTCGTATCCGTAAACGTTAGCGCCGTATGAAAGCACGGTAGTAGGGGAGCCGACAGACACGGTTGTTCCAGATACCGTAACGTTCGTTACTTTGACCGCACCAGTAACGTAATCAGCGAAGACTGCAACAGCGGAATCGTTGTCCATAGCTACCAGACTAGAGCCGTAAGCCGATGAGGATTGGAGCGTCACAATACTGCCTACCGTAGCGGTTAGCGACGATGGATCGACCGCAAAAGCCGTCAAAGTAGGGTACTGGTTCGTAGTGTTCTGCATAATTAAATAGGTGTTGCTTGTACCTAAGCGGACACAACCTCCACTGTAGGTAACTGATCCAGATTGCCCGAGATATGATGTGCTACCGAACGTGATACTATTGTCGGCGTTGATTCTGAAAATTCTTGTGTAGATATAGTAGGGTGAACTGCCCGACTGAAAAAATGAGACGAAAACCGTTGGATCAGACGTAGGCAGGATTTGCGAGTATTTCCCGATGCTGACGTAGTTATTATTCGTAAGGGTTACTAGGGCTTGATCCGTGCAATCCCAACCCCTCAAAGGCATGTCAGCGATAGAGCCGTCATCTAGCATTTGGACTACCTTGCCTACGGTTCCAGACCCCCCGTACAGCTTCTTGTACGTAGAGACTCCGCCACCTCCGCCGCCTTCTTCGGCGGCAATTAATGAAAATGCGTTACTCATGCTTTACCTCCTAGGAGACTGTTTTTGTTGTGGATGTGATCTTACCGCTAAGGTTGCGGTTAATCGTTGTTGTGATCGTGTTTCCGCCAAGAACCTCAGTAATCGAAGTGATCTGACCGAGTGTGTTCCGCGCGACCGTCGTTGTGGAGACGATAATCGATCCGTCCTTTTCTTCGACTTTCTGGACTTTACCCGTAGCATCCCGAGTCACAACGATTGATCTCGTATCAACTTCGGCGATAACGCCCTTGATCGTAGAGACGGACTGGTTACTCGGCTTTCCGATCATGGCGTAGTTTGGTAGGCGCGTAAGCTCAAGCCACTCAAGCACAGTTTCACAAGCTCCGGTGCCCGTGCTTCCGTAGTTAGCGATAAGCACCAAGTCAAAATACTTCGCTTCTGGATCAAACTTCGAAGGATCGCCAGTTGACGTAGTGTTGTATCCTGAGATTGTCCCTTCGAATACCTTTGATGTGCCGGCCGTAAGCGGATACCCTGACGCGCCAAAGTAGTTGTATGAATTTGCTTGATCCGTAGCGATTCCGACGTAACTGCCGTCCAATGACTCAGCCCCAATGTAGATAACTCCGTTTCCGCTCTTTTTGGTGAACTTGGCGCGGACTACATACGTGCTTTCTGGATCAACAGGCATACGCACCCTGAGCTTTGTCCACTGACCGCCTGCCGAGATTCCAGAGAACAACATGCCGCGATCACTGGCGCTATAGGCGATGGAGCCACCGGCTAGAACCTGACCGTAACCTAACGCCGACCAATCGTTATTCCCTAGCACAAAACTATCCGTGATGTGGTCGAATCGCTTCTCAAGCTCGGGAGCCAACTTACCCAACGTAATAGCACCCGGAGCAATGCCCGTTTGCGTGATCTGCGGACCGTCTCCGTTGACTCCCGTGTGGCCGTGTCCAGTTGTTCCGTCAAACTTCGGCGCTACTCCTGCGCTAACAGAGGAGCTTACCGTAGAATCAACGTAACCTTTGTTGGCTGCGTCGTTTGTTCCGACGGGATTACCGCCCAAAGTCAGCGTCGTACCAGTCGTGTTTACGGTAGGCACAGCTGCAGCTAGGATAGCAGCGTCAGCAATCGAATCATCATAAGTCAAATTAGGCGTCGTGAGGGTAGCGATTAAATGCTGTGTTGCATCCGCCGCACCAACCTTCGTCCGGTAGATCCGCAATGCGACCGCTGTAGCCGGCCAAGACGTAGGTAGACCGCTCAGTGTTACGATTTGATTCCCTGCCGTAGTGGTAGCCGTGATAGTGGGGCTGCCTTCCGTCTCTCCACCGAAAATGAACGTGTTATCGGATTTCTTGTACCCAACAACGTAGGTCAGTTTATATCTGTAGGTTCCGACCCCGAGTCCAGATCCGTTTTTGCCGTAGCCGTAGGCAGAGTGGTAGGGGGAGCGATAGGGGGAGCAAGTACGAAACTACCCATATCTGCGGAACCATTAAGTGTGTCGATGATCTGGTTCAAGTCGGAAGCCAATGGAGCTTGTGACGCACCAGGGGTTACTTTTTGTAAATTAGACAAGCTCGTTACCTCCAATCATCATTAGTTGCCGACGATGCCTACTTGACCAACGATAGACATGATATAGCCGGCTTGCTTAACTGCGTTGATTCCTGCGTGGAACCAAAGATTTCCCGACCCGTCAACCCAACCCATTTCCGTGTATGTGCCGCTGGGATCGATAGACGCATAAGTGAGTGCGAACAGAACATTATAAGAAGACACGACTTGAATCGTCTGACACGCTCTTTCTAGCGAAGGGATCGGATTCCACAGCGCCGTATCAGCGGAGGAAACACGCCCCGTTCCCGTACCTACCTGGATCCTCGTTGGCGGAGGAACAGCTCCAACCTGACCGCTGACGTTCGATACTCCCGACATCCAACTTGCGAATGCTGTACGCATGAAATTCGTAACGACAGCGAAGCTGTTAGATGTATCCGCAATCATGTAAACCATCCACTGAATAGTCAGTGTTTGCGATGCGGATTTGTATTGATCAATCGCTACGTGCGCCCATAGGTTGCCGTTAGCATCGAATAAACCAAGCTCGTTATAATAGCCCTCTGGATCTGACATTTGATAAGCCAGATTGTATTGAGCGTAATACGCTTGTGTAACCATAATCTGATCACAGGACTTACGTGTGCCGGTCATTTCGCTCCATAGAGCTGTGTCCGTAGCAAGCGGACCGGTGACACCGTATGGGGGAGTACCGTTTCCAGCCGCGATAACGGTAGGAGGAAGGACGGCGCCAGTTCCCGTATTAGGCGATCCAGACAGCCATTTAGCCAGAGATTTTTTGGCGTAGTTCGTGATCTTGTTGTATACCTTCTTGGACTCGACTGATCCATCGGCGTTTGTGACCGTGACTTCGACGATCCCAACGAGGCTGTAGCCGTTATTCATTACTTCAAACACCTCCGTATCCCCAATACCAATTTGCTTTTGCCAGTACCGAGTCAGTTGCCGGGTTTAAGTTACCGTCAAAGCCGATCTTGTACACGGTTTGCAAATCAATCGGGAATGGTTTATTAGCTTGATAAGCGGCCAAGATTTCCGCATCCGATCTGGCTACCCGAGAGATACGAACCTCATCGAATAGCGTACTGATACGCTGCTGTGACGTTCCCGACCCCAAGTTCATTACCGATCCCAATGTCGTAGGAAGCACGAAATCAGTCGTGGAAGCCAGTCTCACTCCGTCAATGAAAAGAGCGATTTCCTTACTGCTCCACGTAACGGTAAATAGGTGCCATCCATCGGGTGTATATGAATCCGAAACGCTAATGTACGTTTTATTTTGGTACTGGTCGTATACTCCCCAACGCCAGTGAGCGGAGTCCGCCGAGTGGTATAGCATGAATCCGTAATCTCCCGATGCTTCCGAAACGTTAAAGACACGATTTAACTCGCCATCTTGACGCTTGGCTGCGTAATTGACGTAAACCCAAACCTCGACCGTTCCTTGTTCTGCTTTAGCAGGGAAGGGGAGAGTTACTTTTTCATTGTTTCGAGCGCCAGGGACGAACGTAGTCATGTACGGCTTAACTTCCAATTGGGGGTTACGCACAATGATGTAGTCGCCGGCCTTTACTGTAGGAAGACCCGTCGTAGGAACGACAACAGCGTTAACGTTGTGGTGCCATACTGCGGTATGCTTAACAGTCTTCCAGTACCTATTACCGACGGAGTTTGTCATCGCCCCGAATCCCCCACAACCAGGAACAAGATCGGGATTAGAGCGGTCAACAATTTCCAAGCTCATCGTACAAGACGTATTGGAGGCTACGGATAATTCCCCGAATTTGCCTACGTAGGTAGCGGATGTTTGCTGCTGGCTCACCGGAGCATCTACCAGAGCCGTTACCTTGAACGTGTACGGAGCTATGCGTTCGGTCTTCCATTGCGCCGTGTCAACGTTTGTTACGTCATCGTAGGTAGCCCGATTAGTTGTACCTTCTTCAATCATGATTGCTTGACCGAATTTTCCTGCCTCATACCGCGGTACGCCCGAAGCTACTTGAGATAAATCCTGCTTTACGGCGATAGTCGCCCGAACGAAATCTACTGGATCTGTGGTCGGAGTGTGGTATCCGCCCCAAGTGAGCGTATCTGGATTCGTCACAGTCGGCATTGCCGTGGCGGTAAACGTGACTGACTCGCTCAAATTTGAATACAGCTTTTCTAGCGCGATCTTGGTAGATACAAACGAAGTCAGCAGGCCCGTATCATGCGGTGCATCAAAAAACTGGATCAGCGTATTTTCATAAGTGTTGTCGTCGTCCTCATTCGGCCGGTCGTACAAAGACTTTAGAATCTGAATTAATACCGTGTCATCGCGCATGACTCGCCTCCTTTACACGAGATACGGAACATCGGCGAACGATAGCGAATACTGGATCAGCAAGCCGTCGTCTTCCGTTGCCCTGACGATTTTCTTTTTTACTTGGCGTACATACATTTTCATAGCGATTCCGCCCATGCGCCGGTCCGATCTGATCGTGAAGAATTGTCCAGCTCTCCAACCTTGAGTAAAGCTGTTCATTGATCCCGTCATACTCGGGTAGGCGTATTTGTATAGAAGCTGATCGCCACGCTTGTTAGCCGCATCGATTGTGGATTGCGATAGGGCTTTCTCCGTAACGGCATACTCATAGCGACCGTCACCGTTACCATCCGCTATAGCAGCGGCGCCTTGCGCCTCGGGGTTTTCACGCATGATGATCGTCTCGGCCATGTAGTACATCGTCACTTCGATGACCGTGCCTGCGGGTGGAGCATAGTTGAGGCGGATTAGATTTTGCCAATAGTTAACGAACACTGATTCCATGTCCGTTACGTCCTGACCAGGTGTACCGTCAACCAAGTCTCGCTTGGCCGTCTTCTCAACGCCCCCGACTAGAACCTTGATGTCTCCATCGTAACGGCTCGGGCTGTAGCCTAGATTCCATTGCTGGGACATGCCGTCGGCACTGTAGCGCAATACGATCGGAGTCGCTACCCTTGATTTGAAGCCTTTCAAATAGATCCTCGTTTTTTTCTGCGAACCGTCCTCTTTTAGAACTAAATCTCCATAGTTGTCGATGTCATTGTCCGCATCCAGAACGTTGCTAGGCAGGGGAGAAGGGAACTGCTCAAGTGGGTAGAAGTGAACCTTTTTCTCATAATCGATGTACCAACCAAACTCGATCTGCTGTGCGATCCGCTTGATTGCGTCCGAAGGAGTAACATAGTTGAAAAAGTGCGGAGGCATAACGAAGCCAGGAAGAACATGCTCAGTCGTGAAGCCGGGGCAGAATTTCTCAACGATTTGTTTTACTACTTGATCACCCGGCATTTGCTCGTAATAACCCACGACTAGACGGCGATTAAACCAACGTTCATAAGATTGCGCCGATACTCTGTATTCCAGATCGACTCCGAGATCCACCTCGTCAAGCTGCGTGATAACACCGGCAAATTCACGTACACCGTTGTTTGTCCAAATGATTTCGTTGCCGTCCATCGGCCGCGGTAGCTCACCGCGTAAGATAACGGAAACCTTCATCGTATCGCTCGTCATGACGACGTTGTTATCTACTTCGATGCTTTCAAGATCGCAATATTCCGTGTAATCCACGCCACCAATCGTGATCTGCGTGTTAGCCGCCATTGGGCACCTCCGTACATATATGAATAAAAACGCCCGAAGCCGAAGCTCCGAGCGCTGGTGTTATTACAATGCAAAATGGAATTGTTGGCGTAGCTGATCCGCGATGTCACTACCGATGCTACGACCGTCTTTGCCGACACCGTTCACGTTGATTTCTAGCTTGGTAATGGACACGCCACCACCACCGCGAGAAGACGAGAAGCCATTTCCGAGAGGAATCGTGTCAGGCAGAGGGCTAGTGCCGGTATGAAGATCACCGAACAATCCGCCTCCCTTGAGCTTGGACTCAGGGATGATATACTCCGACTCGCCACCCTCACCGACCAGAGCCAGTGTCGGGCGGTCTACCTTACCGCCTTCGGCAAATGCAGGGATGTTCACGCTGCTACCGCCTACGTTCGGAGCTTTCGGAGCGCTACTGAAAATGCTCGTGATCGAACTCACTACGGATTTGGCCGCGCTAATAACGTAGCTGATACCGCTAGTGATACCGTTCGCAAGTCCTTTGACGAAATCCAGACCCATGTTGAACACGTTGCCGCTCAGGTTCTTGATTAGTGTGATAATATCGTCCCACACGTTAGAGAACAGTTTCTTGATGTCCTCCCACGCCTTACCCCACTTACCAGTCAGCAAGTCCAATCCGATAGTAATTACGCCGCTCACCATATCCCAATTGAGGCGGATAATATCTACGACGAGATCCCATACGGTCTTGAACGTGTCTTTGATCAGATTCCAAGTGTCACTCCATGCACCGGCAATGAAACCGATGCCGAACGTGATCGCCGTTGTAATGGTCGCAAGGGCAGGCGTTAAGATTACGATACAAGCCTTCCAGACGAAATCGAATACCTGCTTGATGCTGTCCCAATTCTCAGTCCAGAACGTCTTGACTTTAGTAACGGCACCCTCAAGCGTTGGATGGATGTAGTCCCATGCCGCCTTTAGGTTCTCCTTCATAAAGTCCCACGCCGCCTTGAAATCATCGCGAATTGCGTTCCAAATTTGAGTAAAGGTTTCCTTGAACTTGGTGAAGTCTCCGACCATCGTACCGCCGAAATGCTCTTGCACCCATGCCTTGATGCTATCCCAATTCGTGATGATCAAGCCCACGCCGGCAACGATCGCCGCGATCAGCAGACCCCACGGGCCGAATAACGTTGACATAGCGACCCGAGCTACAGCTACAATCGATGTCCAAGAGAACGCCGAAGTAACCGCGGCAATGATGCGCGGCCCAAGCGTAAACAGATACGTTCCAAAATTAGAGAACGCCGTTCTGATAACAGTCAGCGCGAGGGCGCCTTGGAGTCGCAAGGAAACGAACGCTTCGCCAAGGAACGTGAACGCTTGAGGAATACGCATAACGATGTCTGGAATGCCCCGCATGAACATGACGAAGCTCGTCAACATCTGGAATGGGGCTTTGGTCAAGACGCTGATTGCCGTACCAATGCCTCGGAAGGCTCCTGCAACTCCGCCTAGTCTTGTTCCCAAAGTAGCGACCGTCGCACCAATACCACCGATCATAGATCCGAAAGAAGTAAAAGGAACCAGGAAAGAGGCAAATGTCAGTCCTAGTTGCCCGAGTCCCATCGATAGGAACCCGATTGTGGCCGCGAATGTCATGATTGCACCAGTCGCCACAAGCAAGCCAGATCCGACACCGAGAATGACCATGATCGTTTTTTGAACCGGCTCAGGAAGTCCAGTGAACGCGACCACTATCTTATCGACCGTCTGCACAAGAGAGCGCATGGCTGTCTCCAACGTATCACCCATGGTTTTACGCAAAGTACCCATGTTAGCTTCGAGCAACATAACGTCGCCAGATAGGTTATCAATCGCGATCTGCGCCGCTTGCTCTGCGGACACGTTCTGCATTTGCTCAGTCAATCCCTTAAATTCGTCCGAGCTGGACTTAACAAACGCGGTCATGCCGGACAGGGCATACTGACCGAAAATCATTTTGGTGTAGGCTTGCTGCTGAACTGGCGTCAAGTTCTCCATGGAATCATGTAACAATCTTTGAACCTCGACGAGCGGCTTCATCTTGCCCGTTGCCTCATCGATCAGCTTGTTATGATCGCCCTGCACCAACCCAAGTTCCTTGAGAGCCGTGGTTCCGTCCTCTGTAGGCTGCACAATGTTTGTAAACATACGACGCAATGCAGTACCGGCACTAGATCCTTTGATACCATGCTCCGCCAATGTTGCGATGGCTGCCGAAACATCGTTCAGCGGAACGCCGAGGGCGGATGCTTGCGGACCCACGTATTTCATCGTGTTCAAGTAGTCATCCATCGAGATCCTAGCTTGGAGCATAGCTGCTGTCATCGAGTTTCCGACATCGTTCATGTTTTGCTCCATGGACTTTCCGTTTGTCTCGAAGTCTCCGCGGAACTCATTGAAAATATCGGAGATAACAGTCGCCGTGCTTCCCAAGTCCTGCTTGGTTACGAGGGAAACTTTGATCGCCGATGCAGCGGCTCCATCCAGAACGGCTTGAGCGCTAACACCTTGGCGGATCATTGCATCCATCGCGTCGGCGATTTCGTTAGCCGAACGGTGATAATGAGATCCGAGATCAAGCGCCTTTTCCTTTAACTGACCGACAGTAACGTTTGCTTGATCAAGCGGAGTACCCGTTGCGTAAAGAGCCGCGCTGATACCCGATAAGGATTTCTCGAAGTCTGCCGCGTCACCTACCATGGAAGTGAAGGCTCCCATACCGGTCTCGCCCCATTGTTGGAACTGCTGACCAACGTCCATCAAAGCATCGCTCTTTACGTAGCTGTCTACGCTGTCTCCACCGTTCTGATTACGTCTTGCTCTGGCTACCTCATCGAATTTATCGGAGATAGATTCCAAGTCACCGATGATGGACGCTTTCTGAGCTTGAACGGACTCGGCCATGTTCTTCATATACGTGCTGACCGATTTATCTGCGCTTTGTGCCGCGCTCTCAAGCGGATCAAAGCCTTTTTTCATTTCGGTTAAATTCTTAGTCACCGTATCGGCCGCATTCTTAGTGGCTTTTCCGATGCCATCGAAAGAAGTGTCGAACTCTTTCTTTAGCGAACTGACGGGACTCTTTGCCGATTTGACAGCGGAAGCAAGCGCCTTGACTTCGGCTTTAGATTCCGTGAGCTTAACGTTATCCAAGTTAATGAAGTCCTGGCGGATCGCATCAACGTCCTGTCCGATCTTGAGCCGGTTAGCGTTGATAACACTTGCCATGCTATTAAATTGCTTTTCAGTTTCATTTGCCGTATTGGTCGCGGCTTGAGCGGCAGAATTGCCCTCGGTGATCGCCGATTTGGACATCGATTCGAATGCTTGTTGCGCCATCTGCGAAGCCTCACGAATAGAGGTTCCGAGCTTGTCCATCACCTCGGCGAGCTGCTTGAGGACGCCTTCTGCATCGTTGGTAGCCGTGACCCTGATATTCAGTTGAGCTTCATTTGCCATTTATCCGTCCACCTCCTAACCTTCTTGAAGGATCTGTTTAGCCCATGACTCCCGTCCCATGAAGTACAAATCGCGCTCAATTACGTTAGAGGGGATGCTATTCATTTCGTCGGGAGTGTATCCAAACTCGCGGCGGTAGACCATTTCGACATACTCAAGAGGCGCCTTTTCAGAGCGCCCCAAGAGGAAGTTATCGAGTTGGTCTTTTACGCGTTTGGGAGATCAGCGCTACCCTTACGTGCTTCCGCAAATGCAACCGCTACAGCTTCGACCACAGGGGAAGGGACGTAGCTAACCGTTTCGTGCGTAAGTGGGAATTGTACTGGCGTACCGTTCTCGTCAAGTACGTGACCACTACGGATCAGAACAACGGCAAGTTTTTCAGCGAATGCCATTTGGGATTCAGTGGAGTTGTCTTTCAAGCTGTTTGTAAGATCGCGCTGGATTCCCCAAGGAAGCAGCTTTGGATTACGAATTTCAACGAATTGGCCCTCGCCAAGAACTGTGATGTCTACGCGCATGATTAAAAACCTCCGAATTTTTGGTTTGTTTTATTTGGAAAAAGAAGAACCGCCCCGAGGGACGGCTCATTTGTGATTAGTAAGAAGCAACGTTGTTTGTCAGTGTTACGGCGATTGGACCGGCATCAGTAGTGTTGTACAGACCGCGTACTGTAGCGGAGATTTTAGCAACCTCTTGGCCGCGATCGATACCGCTCATTTTTTCGAAGTTACATTTGCTCAACGAGAAAGTCAGAACGTTATCGCCGTTTTGGAATTTCAGCTCAAGGGACGGCTGAGTATTTTTCAGGTAGTAATCCAATTCTGTGTAGTCGTCGATTTCGAAGTCGAGCTTGCCCGTTACTTCGAGCGTACCTACGGAAGACTTGGAAGGGGCTTGCGAGTTGTTAGCACCGAAGGTCATTTTCACGGCGCGTTTCATCGTCAAGTCTCCGCCGATCAAGCGAGTGTTAGGCGCTCCTGCAATGTTGCAAGTAGCTTGATAACCGACAAACATCGGCGTAGTTGTGTAGCTTGGGGTATGCTCAGTTTCCGATACCGTGGACAGCTTTGTTTGCATCTTAGCGGAGCAAGTGAGGTCGCCTTCGACGGTGAACTTAAATCCCAAGCTCTCAACGTTACCGCCAGAGTAGATGCGCTCACTGAATCCGTCGTAGTCGTACATGCTCAAGCTAGGAGGCTGCTCGTTAGCCAGAGTGAACTTGTGAGTGTAAGTAGAACCAGATCCAGTTACGTCGTCCTTACCGAAGAAGGACTTTAGAAAGTAGCCGATCACATCCGCGTAAACGTTCATGTCAACATCGACTTTACCGAGGATGGAACCTTGGAAGGATGCGAAGTCTTTGGACAGGGAGCCACGCTTACCGGTATCAAGGATCTGCTTAACATCGTCCTCGGATTTCAGCGTTTTGAACGGAATAAAGTTTGTCGGTGCGATTGGAGCCTCGCCCCATTTAGTCTCGAACGAAAGACCAAGCCAAGAGTTATAAGATAATACTGGCATTATTCAGTCGCCTCCTTAGCGGATTTCTTTTTGTCTTCAACCAAAACA
Organism: Paenibacillus hexagrammi; assembly: GCF_021513275.1. Classification (NCBI taxonomy): domain Bacteria; kingdom Bacillati; phylum Bacillota; class Bacilli; order Caryophanales; family Paenibacillaceae; genus Paenibacillus; species Paenibacillus hexagrammi. Next base: position 33,624 of record NZ_CP090979.1, read on the forward strand.
AAAGCGGCGTTACTGATCGGTGCCTTCACCGTCACAACGTCGCCTTCTTTTACTTCAATGTTGTGTCCAATCAAGAGGACTGGAACCTTGCCTACGTACTCATATTTGAACAATATTGACGCCTCCTTAGCCCATGATCTCAACCAATACAGTAAAGGTTTTGACCGCTCTTAAAATTAATGCTTGCCCTTGACCGGCGATTTGCGGTTCAAACGCATCCGTGTCGATGTACTCATACGCCGACTTTAGAGCTGCACCGTCCAAGTCTTTGTTTGATCGTAATGCTTCGTCTATAAGATCGAGCATATCGTCAAATTCCTCTTGGGCCGCCTGCTCATTCGGGTTTGCATCGATGGACTGGATATATAGAGTGACTGTGTAGGTGATGTGGCGCCTGCTCGGATTTCCTAGCGTGGCTGCCTTCTCGTGAACCTTATCGAATGCAATTACTACGGCAGGGAATACTTGTTGTTGCCGAGGCATGTTCGTGTAGACGGCTTTAATCCCAGGAACCGTCCCGATGACCGCCTTTACAGCGTTCTTAATGTCTTTACGTGAGCTTGTCATCTACCAATCACATCCCTAAAGATTCTGCTGGCCGCACTATCGATCAATGGATCTACCTCGCGCAATGCACCTCTAAAGGTTTTTTGCGTGAACTTTCTCGGCTTGATGCCGGCGATGCTAGACATAAATTTGTTCTCGGCTTTCCAATACATAGCTTTCTTGGTAGCCGGTCTGATCCGCTTTCCGCTCGGACCGTACACACCCGTACCCTCGTCTATCCACTTACCGTAATCGACCGAGAAGAACGATGCGTCTTTTTCATACCCATCTTTCAGCTCATATCGAACCGAGGATCGGAGATTACCCGTCTTAACGGGTACTTGTTTTTTCAAATCCGCCTTAATCCAGATCGCCATGTCTACGAGCAAATTTGTTGTCTCGCGCTCCACAATTACGGGAAGCTCTTGGACGTTTTTGATAAATCCGAAATCCTCGAAATCAAAATTCAACGGCATTAGACGATCACTCTCCGATAACCGCTTAGGATTTCTTTAGCCAATTTCACATCGCGAATGTCGTCATACTTTTGCATCATTGGGTTAGCTGTTCCTTCGATCGTGATGCTGTTCACACCGCGTTCCTTCAAGAAATAGTTAACCATCAAGATACACGCCTGCTTGATGTCCGCAGGGATCGCAGACACCCCAACGCCCGAAGCGTGGTCAGACGTTAGCGGCTGTGTCAGAGTGACAACATTGCCTACTGGCGTAGTGGCTGCCTTGATTCGCTCTTGATGACCGCCGTCATAAATGGTCAGCTCGGTTCCAACCTTAATACCAGTCGGATCTACGACGGTGATCTCGGAAGTGCCGGCGAACGCATCGGAAGCCAAGAGAGTGTGAGCATAGCCTTTAACATATGTGTATTGAATCGTAACCTTAACGTCTTGAAGATTAGCAGCGTCAGTAGGGGAGACATACGGAACATAAGTCTGTCCACTCACTGGATATGAACCGATTGGATAACCAAACATCGGCGTACCGAAAGGGGAGATAAGCAACGGGGTCTCGAAGTACCTCTCAAATTGCTCAACATTTGCTGTATCTACGATGTTCCAAGGCTGTGTAGGGTAGTTGCGGTATTTGATGCTTTTCAGCTCATTGATAGGAAAGTTGTTCGGGCGTACTCTCAAGTAGCCGTCACGAGTAATGAAAGTCGATCGTGTTTCCGTGACTTCCGAAGCCCAAAATCCGTCAGGAGCGGTGCAGTAGCTATCGACCCAAGCCGAAGCCCGTTCAATAACGTTTGCCAGTTCCGAATCCTGTGCGGTCGCATCGCTGATCCCCGAAAAGTAATCGAGATTTGATACGTTGATTGCGCTCGGGACGCGCTTGTACTCATCGACAGTTAGGTATGGTTTCATAATGCACCCCCATTGTATGTTTTGTATGGGGCTAACAAGTCCGCGATCTCTGGCGTAATCAGTGACGCCGAAGAAAATGCGTTCTTCGTACCGTTAGCTTGGATCTGGCGCACAAGCAGATCGAGCGCGGTTTGCACCGGCTGTGGAATTTCGGCATGGCCGTATGTGTAAGTCACATCAGCTTCCGAGTAATGTGTTCCGAGATAGTCACCATAAACGACGATTTGGTTGCCCTCATATGGGATTTCGCTGGGATCAATCTCGACCCAACCGCTCGAACCGAACACATCGGAGTAAACCCACGAATTAGATCGAGCCTTTATTGCTACAATCTCAACGATCTCATGTGTCAGCCGGCCCATATTATGTTGTAAGGTAGTCCGTTCGTTTACCTGAGACTTTCGGAAAGATTGTCCGCAATAATTTTCGATAATTCTGAGCGCTCTTGTCTCCATGTGCCAACCTCACCAATTATTTAATGTAGCCAAGCTCTTTCAATTCTTTGGCAATATCGGAATCAATTTTTGCTACTCCGTCAAGAAATTCAACGTACCTGTCAGCAAGGAAAATTCCGTGTGTGCCGGGTTTCTTATCGACCAGCTCAACGTCTACGACGCCAACAACCGCATCGATAACTTTCTCGACAGCCTTTTTTACTTTCTCAGCAGCCATAGTTACCTCCGAATAAATAGAGAGGCGCCGAAGCGCCCCTCATTATTGGTCAACCGTTGATTATCGAGTAACGTAACCGAAAACGTGCGCCTTAGCAGCGTGTTTCACGATTGCGCCAGTGGAGAATTTAACAACTTCGTATTTGTCAGCCAAGTCAGCGGACAAACCAAGTTTGAACATTTGAGCGTCAGGGGAACCGATGTAAGCGGACTCTACATGCTCCATGCTCATGATAGCGAATGGGTAGTCAGTGTCAGTACCGTTTACTTGAGTCAACATTGTGAAGTCGGGAACCAGTGGCAGTTTACCTGCTACAGTGTTGATCGCACGAACAGTCACACCAGGAACAACCTCAACCTCACCGGCATCTACCATTTTCATAGTTTGGGATGCGTTTTTGATTTCCTTCTCGATGAAGTCAACCAACATTGGGTTAAGGAAGATGTGTGTAGGCTTAACAGCTACGTTAGGATCAGCCATCATTTGAGCGACTTTTGTACGGATCGCGTCTACGATGTCAGCGCCTTTAGCAATTGCCAGCGTGTTTGTAACTTGGTTCTTGATGCCCGCGAACTCGATGGAAGCACCATCAGTCAGGGACGTAGCTGCACCGTTCCACAGCGCGAAGTCTTCCGCACGATACAAGCCAGTTACCAAGTCTTTCAGATCCTTCGCTACCAATTGAGGGAAGATCGAAGTCTGGCCGGCAGTTTGCTGATCGAAGATACCGAACTGGATTGCGCCAGTCATTGCTCGAACGAATGCCGCTTTCTCAACGCGAAGTCCAGCGCCGTTGTTAGCGGAAGTGAAAGTCAGGTTGCGAGGATCAGAGAAACCTTGTCCGTTTGGACCCGACTCTTGCTCGAAGTAACGGTGAGGATGACCAACGGCAGGGCTGGAAGACAGCAATTGACCGAGAACACCGCGACCTTTTTGGATGTCGCTGATTTCTTTCTCGAATTGAGGAGTCAGCAAGATACCCATGTTGTTGTAATCTGCCGCACCAGCTGCTTGCAGATCAGTGATTTCTTTGATTGTCTTAGCGGCACGAAGATTAACGCTTTGCGGATCTACGAAGCCCATGTTAAAAGATTTTGCAGTAGACATTTATAATGTCCTCCTTTGGATGTGTGTTTTTGGGTTTTTGGACAATAAAAAAAGACCTCACGAGTTGTGAAGTCTTACTTGGTTCCGAAAATAGCGGATAGCTTTTGAGCCATGGAATCAACCGTACTCAAATTTGCTTTATCGATGGATGCGAAAACGTCTGTGCTACCTTCATTGCTCTGGAACTTGGAAACCAGAGTTTGAGTGGATCGGCGTTGTGGCTCTTGACCTGCGGAAACTTCCGTTTCTTCTTCGGCAGTTTCTTCGGCAGAAGCCTTAGCCGCTTTCAGATCAGCCACATCCTCAGACAGCTTAGTTACCAGTAGCGTTAGTTGATCGATGGAGGCCTTCAAATCGTCTTTCTCATCGGCCTTCTTTTTTGTCTTCTGGCTTTTCGTCTTCCTCAGTTGTTTCTTCCTCGGTTTCCTCATCAGTTTTCTTGTCGGCAGGCTTTTCTTCGTCAGCTGCAGCTTGAACTTCTTCCGCGGACTCCTCGGATTTTTGATCGACGTTCTCGGCGTTTTCAGTTGCTTCGGCCTCTAACGTTTCTTCAATTACTTCCTTGTTTGTCTCGTCTTTCAACTCGTTCACCTCACCTTCGCTTGTGTCTTTTTCGCTTGTGTCTTTTTTCGCCGCTAGGGAAGTCGATTCGTATGCGGCTGAATCCTTGTACAAGATCGCTGCTCCCGTAAACACTAGCGACTGAGCAACGGCTACTGTCTCGCCGTGGTAGATGCCCATACCCAACTTGGTCCTAGCGGTTTCGTAGCTGAAACCCAGCAGAGATTGGGACGCTTTGATTACTCGTGCTTCATCGGGAAATGACTTGGCGAAAATATGACCGCTGATATAAACTGGAACGCCCTTGTCCGTTTCTTCACCGAGGAAAGATTCTTCGATGATTCCTACAATTGCGTCCGTATCGTGTGCATCCAATGAAGCAGCCAAGTTCACCGGCATCCCCTTGAGACTGTCTAAAGCCGACTGACCAACGTCAACAGGAATCATGACTTTGAGTCCTCCCGAACCACCAGGCGGATTGTCGGATGGTACGCCGAGATACGTCAGCACACCTTTGAACGGCATCTTATTCGGATTATCGAGTGATCCTAGCGTCAAGAGATTGCCACCTGCGGCTTGCAAATTTAACTCGTCCATATTTGCTCACCTCCTTTGCGTGGTATCAATCCGCTTTCAATGGATTTGAAGTTTTATTTGTTGCTTTCTCATCCCGAGTTTCTAACTTCGGAGTGTTGTGTCCGGGATTCTTTCCGTCTTCGGGAGCCGATTCTTCGCCCTCGCCTTTTTGCGGTTGCAAGCCGGTTGTTGGCGTCATACCGTCCTCTGACATGTCTTTCAAGACGCCCGATGGCGTTCCCATGCCTTGATTCATCACGCCGTAAATAGCGCGGTACTCAGCAACGGTGTACTGACCTTTCTTCTCAGGGAGTGGAGGTAATCCCAACTCAGCCCGAGTCTCATCAATCGTTAGTACATCTTGCGTGATGTAGATTTGGTGGATGGCGGCCAGAGACTTACGGTCTTTGTAGTTCGCTGTCCAACGGAAAACGAATTTCAGATCCTTGATGCCGAGCGCTTCAATAACACCGCGATTGATGGCCGCGGCGATGGAGTGGGCGAGAGGGCGAATAGCGCCTTCATCCGTTGAATCATCCAGAATATCACCCGTAGCCCGAGACGCCAGAACAGCGCCGAACTTTTGCGAGTCCAGACCGAACGCATTTGCTACTTGGTTAATGAGGAAGCCTTGCCATTTAAGGAACAATCCCTCGTCGTTAGTAGCTCCCAGCTCAATCGACTTGGCACCTTTGGAACCGCCGATGATCGGAGTGTGACCGCGACCCTCAACCTCGGATCTCCACCACATGCGGATCTCCTCAAGCTGTGCAGGATCGATGTCCTCGCCTAGATCAACTAGCTTACGCGCCGTTGCGTTGCCCGCGGATCTACCGGCGTAGGCTTGGGCACTCAATAGGTAGTCAATCGTTTGGGCCGCAACCTCAAGCGGACTCAAGCCCCACGGCGTATTAGTCCGAGGATTGTTTCGTACATAGATGAGCTGATCATCGCGGAAGTTGATCATCTGACCGTATCCGTCAACTTGAGCGAATCTTGGCTTGGATGGCGTTCCATCCCAATCCGAGTACATTTGTAAACTGGCGCTATCAAACGGGTATAGCACCAATGGGCGCTCTTTGTTTGCGGACCAGTCTCGCTTCTCAATCGAGGAGTAACCGATAACCAACATGTCCTCGGCGATCTGCTCAATGAACGTTCGCCATGACTCTTGCGAGTTTGGCGTTTCCAGAATCGCTTTGACACGAGCAGCGTCTTTCTTCTGGCGACTGTTCAGCTCTTTACCGTCTTTGGTAAGAACGTCCCATTCGAGCATCGATACCTGGTTCTTGATGTAGTCGATGGCACGACGGGGAATAGGGCTTTCTGAGAACACACGGAGCTTGGCATGATTCATCGTCAGTTTTGGTTGAGGACGAACATTGCCTCCCGATACGAACGGAAAATAAAAAGGCGTAAGTTCCGCTCTTGGCTGCGGACTCTTACCCCCACGAAATGCCGACACTAGATTTGTCCAGTAGCCGATTTGACTCACCTCACTTTCTCCTAGATGGTTCCGAACGCCAACCGCTTACGGTTCTGGCGAACTAGCGACATCGCCAACTCTAGGGCGTCGGCGCGGTCATCGTTCCGTGGCAATCCGCCATCGACCGAAACATTCTCAAGCTCATCGACCAACTCTCGATGGCTTTTCTGAAAACGAATAAAACCGTTGGAAACCAACGGCTCAAGGGATGCGATACGCAACCATTTATCTGAATTTGGTCGAACTTCACGGATCGGCAAATAAGCGCCCTCCATCGCGGCGCGCTTTGCTAAGTCTGTCATAAATAAATGTTGGAACTGAATCGTCTCGACCGCGAAGCCGCGGTACTTGAACCGATCAGTCTTAGCAATAATGTCCTCAATGATTTTGTCCGGAGATCGGCGCTTTGCATCGACATCCAGAACGTAGTTAATGCCGGTCCGCTTGTGGCGCCCAATAGTGATGATCGCGCTCAAGTCAGAGCGACCGTTCTTGCCTAGGGATGGATCGACTGATCCGTAAATCTCAAGATCATTCATGTTGATCTCAGCGAGATCGTAGTACGTGAAGGAGCCGAACAGCACCGTCGAGTCATCGCGTGGATCTCCGATATACTCGGTCAGGAACGACTTACGGTTCGCTTGGCGAATGACCATCAGATCATACAAGCTCATCCGATCGGGCCATAGAACAATTGCGCCTTCGTCCATTTCCTTGCGGTTGGCATCGTAAAACTCACGAGCCAGTTTGCCGGCTTTTTGAGCTGCTTCATCCTCGGATTCCACATCGTCGAAGTCGCGCTTGTTTAGTAGCTCACCCCACTGATCCCACTGATCCATGTTCGTCGGCCACTCAACAATCGCCGAGAAGCGTTTGGACTTAAACCGTGTGTCATTTTTCATGACCCGGTTTAGTACGGAATCGACATGCAGGATCGTACCAACCCAAACGATCTTAGTACCGCCTGGTGACGGGCTACCTAGCGGAACGACCGTCGAGTTAAACCATTCATGGATCTTATCTCGGTAGTCGGGACTCAAAACGTCGGGATCTTTCTCGATGTCATCGCAAAACACCCAAGGTCGCGATCCCAGGTGATTGAGTCCACGAAGCGCATCGCCAGAACCGGCAGCTTGAATCTTAACGCCATTGCCCGTGATAATCTCCATCATCGACCACGAGGATTTGTTGTACAGATCCCCGAAGTCACGCCGAAGCTCGTCGTTGTTCATAAGCTCGTATTTGATGATCGCTAGTAACTGCTTCGAACCTTCCTGTCTGTTACCGATGATCACGAAGTAATCATGGATCTTGTACACGGCTGAGTAGATGATACTCACGACCGTACCGATCATTGACTTGGCATGGGAACGGGGAGCCACGGCCGCAATAAAAGAATTGCGATCCTTGGCGTTCAGCTCATCGCAAATGAGTCCTGCCATGTCGTAGTGAAAATCAGGGGAAGGAGTCTCGGGCTTCATGATCCGCCCGTTATTGAAATAGCGCTTCGCAAAGCGCATGATGTCGTACCGACACGCCTCGATCTCACGGAGCCGATCTAGCTCACGAAGGACAGCTACGTATTTCGGAGCCTCCTTGGAGTCCAGTCGTCCAGAGTCGTGTAGTTGACTGTAGATGTCGGCTTGCTGAGTGAGGATGTCGATTCGCTCCCGACGTTCATTGTCGGTCATATCGAATCACCTCAAGAAACAAAATAAGGTGTGCCGAAGCACACCCTAGCGCTATTGCGTTATTCGGTTTTCCTCACTATATAGCGGACTTGGGGCTGTTTTTTTAACCTTTGGACAAAGAAATTCGTCATTTTTTATGTATGAAATGTCATTCGACATTTCTTCTGATTGATAGGCCGGCCGGTTGGCGATAATATGGAAGATGGAGGTGTACGCAAAGTGGCGAACAGTAAAGATTTTGAAGTTGTGAACCTAAATGGTAACGAGGATGCGCTTCGTCGTATCCGTCAACTAGAGGCTGAATTAGCCGCAGAATTGGACATGCCTATCGCTTTGATTGCGTATGCTAACGACACTGAAACGGCAAAGCGCTAGAGTCGCATAGCGTGGGGAGAGGCTTATGAGTCTACCAGTAGGCAATAGCGTGAGGACGCCGGCGCAAGTAGCTGTGGCGGTTCGTAGGCGCCTGAGAGAATCGGAGACGTTGACTATCGAATCGATCACGGCTGCAGTAATTGAGGAGCTGCGTGAGGAATACATACTCGTAGTAAAATCCAGGTGACGGCCGCGGCCGCGCCGAACCCCACTTTGGGGTTTTCTTTTTTATGTAAAATCTATCGAAGTGGTGGCCCCCTGTATTATTTCGTATATTTAAGATAATATATTATTAATTATGGTTTTAGTTACTCGTGGATCTTGTTAGTACGTCACCTTGGGCATCCCGTAGTATGCCATACACAGGAATACGGCAGCGTCAAAATGGCATGTGTATTTCCGCCGAACGCCAAATTTGGCATACGGCGAATTAATTAGTGGGGGTTCGCACATCATGTTCAGTCGGAAAAAAGAGGAAGAAGGGCGCAAGGTGCCCGTTTATACCGTCCAGTCGCTTCCACGCCAATACGAAATACTTGAGTTGGTTTCGGCCGCTAAGGTTAACAACGATAATCCCCTAAATGTGATCGATGCGCTGGCACTCGCCGGTGGTAGCTTGGATACGTGCGATGCTGTCATCGGTATTACCGTGTCACCGATCAGTGCCGGCGGTTCATACGTCCACGCATACGGTACAGCGATCCGATATATTTAATTCCGAGCTTGGCCAGTCGGTATTAGGCGCCCCATGCGGAGGCGTCTTTTTTGCGTATATACGATATGTACGATGACTATGGAACGTAAAAAAGCGGCGGCGCCGAAGGCGCACACCGCGTTACATAGTTACTCTCCGCTGAGTTTTCTCTTTAACGCTTCCAGCTCGTCCATCAGCGCATTGTTATCTTGCTTGGATACGTCTGAATGTTCGTGCTTTAATTCGCCGGCAACCTCTTTTCGATCTACGAGCATACCGCGGCTCTTGAGAAGCACCTCGGCTGCCTTGACGTTTTTGTTGCGGCTAACCTGGTACTTGAGCGCCATGAACGCATCGGCGATCAGCTCGTCCGCATACGACTCGACGATCTCCTTACGGGCCTGAGCGAACTCACCGTCATTGGTACGCCATCTGAATAGCTGACGCTCGGAAATACCGGCTTGCTCGGCGATCTCGGCATACGTTAACTTCGGAGCATTCGGATCGATGATCTGCTGTGTCAGCAAGAGCAGCGCCTTTTGCTTCTCGGCTTTCATTTGTGCAAACACTTCACCTGGCATCTAATTATCACCTCCTTCGTCGGTTCCAATGATTTTCTCCATCCCAAAAACCACGATGTCGCAATCATTGAACCGTGGGCACTTCACACCATCGGCGCCAACGCACATTTGAGACATGCACTTGATCACGCCGTTTTCGACCCAAACTCGTGCTTCCACATCGTCGGTCGGCTCGTCCTCTTGCGCCGAATCCACGACATCACGGATGAATCGGAGAGTGGACTCCAACTCAGTCTTACGGTTACGGGCGTTCTCTGCGCCTCGGGAATTGCCGATCAAATTGAACGACAGCATTGTGTCATTCAGCTTCTTGATGCGAATCTCAATTTCTTCCATGATGTAATCGATCATTTATCGAACCCTCCTTTGTTGAGCCATACGGCGTCTTGCGCCACAGCCGGCTTCAATACCTCGCGCTCCCACTTGAGATCACGCATCGATTGCGGATCATATTGCGTAATGATCATGTTCGGGCGTTGGCCGCGGAAGTGGATTCCGCATAATGCCTCTCCGACGAAAACGGCTCTGGCCGCAAAGTGACCTACTGGATGCGCTAACCGAGCATTGATCTCCTCGGCGGTACGTCGTGTCTGGACCACGATCAGCATGAACGTCATTCTTTTTTCGCTCCCCTCCGTAAACCCTCCGCTAACCCGGCGTTGTATCCCATGTCGTAACCTTCACGGAATACCAATGCTTCGGCGGCGCGTTTCTGTTCGCGCTGCTTGGTCGATGGGTGGCTGTTTGTTTTGCGCTGCTTCGTTGTGTTCGGACGATGACTCATTTGCATGACGTTGACCTCCCGAGGTTCGCGAAAATTTTTTAAAAATAAAAACGACCGACACCGTTTTCGGCATCGACCGTTCTTGGTCGGGAGTGGCTACCCGTTACGTATAGTTCGTCGCATAGCGGAAGGGAGGCGTCCGCAAGTTGCCAGCAAGTTACCGGCAAGTTAACGGAATCAGACGCCGAGATTTCGAAGATAATAAAAATGTGTGTGAATTGTCGGGCGGGGGGGCGTCAAATCCACGCCGGCCGCTTCTTGCAAGGGAGTAGCACCAGGCGTCTGCTGGTACGTTGTATTAGTTCGTTGAATATGTATTCCCCGAACAAAAACACGTTTAAAACGCTTGTTTTCGTACACTTTCGGCATGATAACGGATCAATTATTGTTCGTTGTATCCGTTGAAACAAATATACTGCGACTCACTCCCATTCACTCACTACCAAACATCATCGAATCATCATGACTCAAACAACTAGATAATACATATATCCACTATCTACCAGTATCTATATAGCTACCGTGAATGTGTGTACTACAGTGGGAACGTCCGCCACATAACGGACATTTTGCGCTTGTTTCCGTTCCCATACGTTTCATGTTCCTTCTATATATGCGCCGAAAAAACGCCTATTTTCCCCATGTCCGATATACGTCGGATCTACGCCATACCATACCCACTATAAAACGCCTATTTTGCGCCTTTTTTAACGTTCCCGAAACGCTTTTCTTCCATATAAGCGAAAAAATACGATTTGCCCACTAGCAGCAGAAACGCCGAATTTCCCCGATAATATCCGTATTCGTCGAAAAAATCCCATTATCCCCACGGCATCTATTTTTTACGCCGAATATCTCGCAAATTCATCGTTGACAACGTTTAGTGTAGTCATGTATAGTGATGACATCGGCAAGGGAACACGCCGAAACGGTTGAAATAGTAAATAAACGCTTGACAACACAAAACGTTGTCATGTATAGTAAAGGAGTCGAGCAAAACTGGCTTGGCTATCGAATGGTACACGGTGCAAATCGTCGATTATCCGATAGTAAAAACGATGGCTGAAATAAATGCTTGACAACACAAAACGATGTCGGTTATGATGATGACATCAAGGCAAGCGGTTATAGCCTAGAAGCGTTAGAACGGATAGAACGCCACACGGCTTAGGTTAGAAGCGTTAGAACGGATAGAACGCCACACACCGAAAAATAAACACTTGACAACACTAAAAGATGTCTGATATGATGACATCACAAAACGTAGTCGAAAGGGTGAAGCGAAACGAACAAAAGTTGTTGTCCGTCGCAAAAGTCAGCCAAAACGCTTGAGTTTCATAACTAGAGAATGCCGAATAAGCGGACTACCGTTTATCAAGCGCTCCAAGCGTAGGTTCCTTGAAAAGTGAATAGCATCGTAAGATGACGCGGTATAGCCAAGCGGATCTGGCTTACGAGTGGAAATCTCGACAATAGCGGTGACAGTCCGAAGTGGTACGATAGCACCGCCGATAGCGCATGAAACGGGCAGACTTACAAGATTTCATACATAGCCCATGTCAAGGTTTGCGAGATTGGAAACAGAGGTAGTCCGACGCGGACAATTGCTGACCAAACGGCGACAAGTGGAGTGATGAGGCGGTGAATCGTATGGCGTGATGAATTGAAAGATCCGATGAAAAAGAGACGGATCAAGTAGGTTCGTCGGTTTATCAAGCGAATCGGTCGATACTGGATCTGGTTCGCTTGGTTGATTCGATGAATCAAATAAAAAGAGAGAGAGGATAGATACATATGAAAAAAGCGTATTTTTCGGTTGATGGATTGGATAGCGGTGTTATCGAAGGCTACACGCAAAACAAAAGTTGGAACGGTTGGGCTTGCCCGAGCTTCACGAAAGAAGGCGGTATGAAGTGCATTGAGCGCTTTGGTTGTTTGCATCTGCCAGCCTGGTACGATGAAACGCACGATAGGTTTATCTTTACAATGCAATGCGATGCGCCAAAATTCGAAGACTTGACCGCGGAGCAGCTCGACGAGCAATGGGAGTACAATATATTCGAAGGCCGAGACGTATCCATAGAAGGCGAGACGGTGCGAGTGTACGACATAGGCGCATTTTGTTGGATATGGGACGAGTGGACGGCGGAAGAATTAGCCGATAGAAATATCGACTCGACAACACAAGATGTTATCCCATATGATGATGACAACACAAAACGTAGTCACTAACAACTAGGAGGAATTGAAATGAAAATCAGATTCGAAGTAACTAGCGCAAAGATCAAGGCATTGCTTGAGGGCAACAACAATGAGCTTCCAAGCCATGCGTTTCCTGGCGGTTATCCGCTCTTTTACGTGGACGGCGACAACTCGATTCTATGCCCAACATGCGCCAACAAATCACTAGAGGGCGACTATACATACTTTCATCCAGTAGATTTCGATACGAATTGGGAAGATCCGCACATGTACTGCGACGAATGCAGTAAGCACATAGAGTCAGCATACGGCGAAGAAGAAACGGAAGGTGTGGCGTAATGAGAAAGCAATGGGAAGAAATGACGATTGTTGAACGTGCCATAGCGAATGAGAAATTCATGATCAAGCGGATCGGGGAGGCGGCTCAAGCTCTCCGCGATATGAACAACTATGTGCCGGCGATCATTCTTGAGGAAAAGATTCGGGAGAAGCAATATTACCTAGACGAGCTAGAGTCGGGCAAGCATGACTGGATGAATAAGGCCGGCGTGAACGATGACCCAAGTTTGGAGGAGACAGCATGACTTTCACGGAATGGCGAATCCAAGAAGGCTATATGTCCAGGGCGGAGCTTATCGACAAAATGATTCCTCTAGGGCACACGATGGACGATGTTGAGGCTATCATCGATGAACTACGTGATGAGTATTTCGAATACTGTGAGGAAAACGAAATTGAGGAGGAAGCCGAATGAGCTACAAATACGGATTGAATGGGAACGATTTGCGATGGGATTACATGCCACATGATTATAAATGTTGCGATTGCCGCGGTGACTCCGATTACTGCGATGGGCACACGCATAAATATTCTGACCGTGGATGGGCGGTCTATCACGATACAAACGGCAACTTTGTTTCGGCCGTGGGTAGCGTTCCATTCGAAGTGTACGAGACTGATTACTTGGAGGATTGGGCGAGCGATCCGTACATAACGCCGTCCCAACGTTCCAGAATCCGCAAGGAATTGCGTAACAGAGGCGTACTATTGGAGGTGAGCGCATGATACGACTCCGCCGTGAGGTTTGGGAAAACATCTTTAGAAATACTGCGGAAGCGAACGAAGAAGTCGAGGCGGTTTGGCTCGATCCAGGCGATAGCAGCGAGGGCGAATGGTGCCTATGTTGTGACTGTGAACTATTCGAGGATGGCTTCCAATCGGAAAAGGAAGCAATGGACCGGTTAGCGTACTTGGAGCAAGCAATTAGTCGAAACGCCGTGAGGCGTAATTGTGGGATGGCTGCCCACGATCTGATGAGACAAGCCATAGGTATATATACATAAGACATCACAAAATGATGTCAAAAACAACTAGGAGGAATTAACATGGAAATCAATATCTACGTAGCAAACTTGGGCAAGTACAACGAAGGCGAACTTGTGGGCGACTGGATCTCTCTGCCGGCGACTCAAGATGAGCTGAATGAGCTATTCGTCAAGATCAAGTTGGGCTACTTCGATGAGGACGGCGAGTATCAGCACGGCTTCACCGAGTTTGATCCGCAATACGGGCACGACTTCTTCTACGAGGAATTTGCGATACACGACTATGAAGCTCCGTTCAAGATCAACGAGTACGATTCTATCGACAAGCTGAATGAGTACGCCGAGGCATTGGTAAATGCGGACATCGACGAGGATGTTTTCGAGGCAATATGCGATTGCACAAGCACGATGGAAGAAGCCCTGGAAGTCATTAGCAATGAAGACTATCGCATATGGGACGAATGCAACGATATGAGCGACGTTGCCTACTACTACTACGAGGAGACTGGCTTGATGACCGAAATCCCAAGCGCAATTCAGAACTACATTGATTGGGATGCCGTGGGGCGCGATATGGAGATTGAAGGCAACTACGCTCGGGCTGGTCATAAGGTGTACGTGGAGGTGTTCCGCTAATGGATAGAGATTCCGCGATGTCTCTGGCGATGGGTGCGATCCTTGGGATCGTACTCACGCTAGGTTTGATGATCGGCGATTACATGTGATGAGTGGTGCGTTGAGGCTTGTGGGTGACGACTCATACGTGGGTCCAATCCTAGAGGGTTCAACTCTCTAAAATACATAAAAAATACAGTCTAGCGGAGGGTTAAAAATTATGAGACAAGAAATCGTGAACATCTATCAATTCAACGAATTGGAGGAGGCAGCCAAGGAAAAGGCGCGCCAGTGGTACAGAAACGGTGACTATATCTACACCGATGGTATTACGGAATCATTCGAGGAGACGGTGAGAGAGAGAGGACTAGAATTGTCGGGTAAGCATCCCGTAAGTTGGTCGCTGGGCTACTGCCAGAGCGATTATGTCGGTATCGACGCGGAGGCTTCCGTAGAGCTGATTCACCGTATGATCGAGGCGGACGTTTCGGATAGGGACATGCGTTGGTTCAAGCGCCTAGTAGATGTGTTCGACATCACGGCCACAACGAGTCATCACCACTATTACGGGCAACGATTCGAGGTTGAGGTTTTAGCGCCAGGACAGTACCCTGGACCGATTCAAAAGTTAGCCGACCGCATCCATGCCGTTCTTGAGCAGGCTTGGGAGCGTTATGTTCGGGATCTGTGCCATGACTTAATGAAATACGGCTACGCGGAGATTGAGTACCAGTCAGCCGATGAGCAAGTGGATGAGTCGATCATTTGCAACGAATACGAATTTACGGAGGATGGCGCCAGATGGTAAGCAAAACGCTACTAGACATTTCCGATCTGCAACTACAACTTGCCGACATCCACGCACAAATATGCGAGAAGTGGGAGCAGTTGGGCGAGGACGAGTTAGAGCTATTAAATGAAGAATACCCGTATAATCGTAGCTTTGATGAGGTGGGAGCCGATCTGTTAGGTTGGTTCGGAGCAACGCTTAGAAAAATCCAAAAAATTCAATCGGAGGGTTAAAAAAACATGAAAACACCTAGATCATTCAACGTGGCCGTCAATCTGCTCAAGAAAGACCTATCTATTCAAATGGGAATGCCAAGCATCTATGAGGATGAAATTCGGGAAGGGAGCGCAAAGCTCCGCGAGATCCGTAGAATGTGGCGCAAGTTCGGCGAAATGCCGTTCTTCCAGCGCATGTCCGAGATTGTAGATGCGCTTGTGGACCATTATCACGCCGACTTCTACTATCACGATCTGCAGGGCATTGAACGGGCCGGCACGAGTAAATTCGCATGGTACGTCCACGATTTCGGAACCTACTTGGTATTGTTGGAAGGCGATGCTCACACGATCCAGATTCAGCAAGCATGTTTGGAAGCTGTCCGCCAGAACCAAGGCAAAGGAAATATGGTTCCCGATAACGAGGCGCTATATGTATGCAATACACTGACTGGTTCCATGGAGCAAATACATAACTTTAGCGAAATTCAATTCACCGTATTGGAGGGCGTTGCATAATGAAAGGCTACCATTACTTACCTAAATTCCCTAGCGGAACAAAGCAAGCTATCAAATCATTCGATAGGATCTTTCACAAGCTACATAACCGAGTTGTCCGCATCACCGGCACGTTCGATAACAAGAGTTGGTACAGAGTTAAGTTCTACACCGAAGACGGTCAAGTGTACGATTTCAAAGGATTTGCTTGGTGGTATGGCGGAGAAGGCCCGAGAGGATTGGCGGTATGCCTACGAAAGCTCGGGATCTGTGAAAGCATCATCGAAAAGCTGACTGACCATAGTTGTAAATTGCAAGGCGATACATACAATCCGAATAGTTTCTTCATTAATATAGAACGCAATCAGCTAGAGGAGGTGAGTGCATGAGCGTAGGAGACATGATCAAGGAACTAGGACGACTAGATCCGAAAGCAAAACTTATTGTAAGCTGCCAAGGCTATTTTGAAAAGGAATCTATCAGAGTCGAAGAAACCAAGCACGGCGTAGTCATCAAGGATGATTGCGGTGTGGATGAGCTTGGAATCAATTAATGGGAGGGCTTCACATGTCAACGAAATACTTCATCAAGGTAATTGAAAGCGATGAGGAGTACGGTTGGGTATTCCGAACGCCACAATCCGAGGATAACCAGTTTGAAACGGATGAGTTGATCCGCCTGGTGTGCGAACCAGTTCCGGGATATGTCGAGCTGATCCGCAAGGATGCCGTAGCCGAGATCACTTTTGCCGAGTACACCGTCATCATGGATTGGGAGAGCGATCCCGAGTGCGACGTATGCTTTGTGGCGGATCTGATCGCCAAGTATGCGGTCAAGCGCAAGCGCGAGTTACATGAAATGATCATCAAAACAGCGAAGGGGATGGAAAGCCGAATGAGCAACCTATTGAATCACCAAGACCAAATCTACCTACTGCAATTCTGGCTACGATCTAATTTCGAGGATGTCATCTTGGCCGCACTAGCGAATGACAACGAGGAGCTACGCCGACTAATCGCCGACCACCTGTTTACCGAATTTGAAATTACGAACGAGGACGTTATCGGTGAAATATACGATCTATTCGTGCAATCTTGACAACACTAAACGTTGTCAACTATAATAAGCCTAGGAGGGTGATCCAGTGAAATACATACCGATTGATCTAAAAATGATGTTAGCAAGCTCGATGATCGGTACGGTGATGGCGACGGCAAGTTCGCCGTCTCCGTCCATACCAGAACCTACGCCAGTGGTCGCCACGGCACCGCAAGAAACGCATAAAGCGATCGAGGTGAAAGCCGAACCTACGCCGGCACCCGTTACACCAACACCTACGCCGGCAGAGGAGACTCCCATCGTTAAGCAGCCGAAGGTTGAACGTACCGAAACAAAGGTACAGCAAGCCTCCCCAAAGCCTAAGAAGGTTACGCCAGGTGAATCCGAAATCAAGTTAGGAACCAAAAGAACGGTAGTTGACGATCGGGGAAATACGGTTCACTATACGATGCCTCAATATTCCGAGGTTCAAGTCAATACTCCATCACATAACGAATACGGGAGGTAACGATGCTCACACCAAGCCAAATCCTAGCCTTTAATCGGGCACTAGGGCTACTAGATTCAGCTATCCTCACTCACGAGCAATTCATAGCACTTCACCACGATTGGAATTTCGATGACTACCCGTCAAAAGTTGAGGAATCCCGTAATAGGGCTGCTCAGGATCGGGAACACAAAGCGGTCATCCTAGGCATGATCAAGGCACATAACAGCTTTAAAAAAGAAAAATTAGTCCACTAGGAGGAACTTAACCATGAAAAAGGATTTCACATTGCTAACAGTAGGAAAGGTATTCGACGCTTGCAAACTTCCAGACATCGAGGGTCAGACGGGAGCAATCTTCGCACCAGTGGAAGGGATCGGCTACATGCTGATTCTCTTTATGCCCAACATGACTCGGCTAGAGTCCGAGCTAATTTCGTCCGGAAAGATTCAGTTCCGCGTCCTAAAAGAAACGTCCAGCTTCATGTTAGCACTAGCAAGGTTCGGCAACTCGGATCTGATCTATGAGATCGGCATTGATCCGAACCAGTACGAGGAAAAGGAGCTAATGAAGCTCTGCATCGACAATAACATGATGGCGGTCGTTGGGCTGGACAGCGTAGACAATACTATTAAAGCGATGCGGTACGGTAACATGCCGAATGGTTTACGCCAGAAGTTTATCGCGGCGTGGACTAACGCGAGAGCGCAAGAGGGTTTCGGCGAGAAGTACCGCCGTTGGATCGCGGATCTATGGGGCCGGTACGATACGTTCAGAATGTGGGACATCGCAACATACGTCGGGAGGCTTGGTGAGTAATGAAGCGTAAAGCAAATCTGGTGTTCATGCAAAACGATGTTGGCGAGGTCATTCTCGCCGGCATTCACGGTCAATGGGCTAAGTTAGTCATTGGCGCATAAGAAGGAGCTGCTTGCCGAGGGTTGGAGAGCTACGGTTGTTATGGACATAGACATGAACACCCCCTTTCTGCTGAAAATTAACACCATAAATTTTGTCGAAAGTCCATCTTGAGGTATCTATTAAACTACCAAATTATGTTGTATACTTAATCTATCAGAACTTGATTACAAGTTTTGTAATAATTAATTGAGACGAGCGCATATCTTCACGTATGGTTAGCCGATTTTTAGGCGAGTCTGCTAATGTGGAGGTGAGCGTTTTGTCCGAGAACAAGAAAAAAGGTGACGACAAAATGATCAACAAACAAATTACCCAAAAAGTAGTGACAGTTTCCAATGAGCAAGCAATGAAGGCGGCCGCGGAGCAATTCAAGAAATTTCGTGGGACGTTTGAGAAGTTGGCGAAGAATTAGTGTATATTCAAGTCACTCTCGAACAAATCATCTTGTTTCATGATTATGCGTTGGCGCAGGACGGTGGACTACCAGGCATAAAAGACGAGGGCCATTTAATGGCGATATGGGACAAACCCTTCCACGAGTATTTTGGAACAGAGTTGTATCCTGGACTCGCGCATAAAGCCGCTATTTATCTCGAATCAATAGCGCAAGCCCACGCCTTTAATGATGCCAATAAGCGTACCGCCGTTCTGGTCATGCTAACGTTCCTAGACATGAACGGAAGACAACTAAGAGCTACCGAGAAGGAGCTTTTTGATATAACGATTCAAGTTGTAACACACGAGGTAGATATTCCGTACTTGACCGCATGGATCAACGCGAGAATTTAAAAGACCGCTCACTCACCCAAAAAACGGGTAGGGCGGTTTTTGTTTTACCCTACGGTTAACATTGTTAACATGGTTAACACCTTGATTTTACTGGACTTTTTTGTTAACCTATAGGAAAGATACATAGGAGGCGACGGCATGGCACAAAAGAGTTTTAACCATATCAGCGAGGAAACCAAGATCAGGATCAATGAGGCTATCGAGGCGTCAGCTCTTACGGATAAGGAATGGATCGATCGGGCCGTAGAGGTTTGGGCGCTTCATGCGATGAAAACCGAGATTCCAGATTTCCGCAAGGAGATCGAGGAGGTCGAAGGCTTAACGAATCGGATTCGAAACGTACTCGTGAACCTAGCGCAACGGACCGCCTTCGAGAAAGATGAGGTTCGCCGTAAGTGGGAGGAAGTAGTCGAGGAGAAGCGCCTAGAGATCGAGAAACTAAATAGCTACCAATCTCAGCTCGAAAAGGATCTAAAGGCTGCTACCGAGGAGACTCAACGTCAAAAGGAGATCCGCGAGGAGGCGGAGAAGTACGCCAAGTCAGCGCAAGAATCTAGCGAGGGACAGAAGGCACTTGCCGAGTCCTACAAAGAGAAGAACGATACCTTGGCCGGCTTGGTTACGGAATATAAAGCAGGCTACGAAGAATCCCGAACATTGCGTGAGCAAGTAGCAGAGCTAGGCCGTGATAAACGGGATCTGGAACGCCAGCTATTCGATGAAAAAGAAAACACCGATGCCCTCGCTAGAATCGGAGACGAGCGCGTTCGTCAGTTGGAAGAAAAGCATAAAGCGGATCTTGAGCGGATCGAGGAGCGCAAGGAGATCGAGAAGGAACGGGCGCTTATCCACTTACGAACCGAGCTGCAAGAGGTTTCCGCGAGGGCCGCACAAAAAGCCACGGATGAGATCAAGGGGCTGTACAGTCGGATCGAACAGCTAAGAGGTGAACACGATCAAGCCGTAGAATATCTACGCAAGGATCACGAGAAGCGAATCGAAGCTATGGCTGCTCAAATGGAAGCAATGAGAGCGGACTATGAGCGCCAGATTGCGGATCTCAAGAATCCACCGAAAAAGTAACCAGAACGGCTGTTTGGTGACACGTAGCTGTCAATTTGGATCTGTATACTATGGGAGGTTGAGCGATGCTTGCTATTGGCATTGATCGAGAAGGGGATACGTACAGGATCAGCGGTTTTTCACTAACGGAAGGACTCGTGGACGTTAGCGTTGAGGGCAAGGAGGAAGCCGATAAAGTTCTGCGTCCAATGCTCGTAACCTACCGCCATACGGGACAGCAAGTCATAGTCGAGGATGCGACGGGTGAGTTTACACAGTTGCTAAACGAGATCGAAGCCAAGCCGCCTAACGTTATCAAGGTTAAGTTTGAGGAGGACGAGTCTTGAAAATCTGGAAGCTGAAAGACTACGAGCGCCAGTTTTTGTTTATGGTTCGGGAGCAAGTTCCGATGGTCACCGGCACTAGCGACTTTTGGGCCGCACTCGCCAAGAAGCTCTCTAGGAACGATCACGTATCGACCGAGGAGTTCGCCGCGCTGTATTACGCAACGGTTCTAGTGTACAACGCCTATCTGCGTAAGGAACCAAGTGTATTGATCGTTACGCTTGACGATGCAAAGCGGATCGAGGAGCTTGAGGAGCGTTACCAGGCGCCCACATACGCGGACATGATCCAGACGCTATACATCACCTGGTCGATGGAAAAGCCGAACGGACGCGAGTTCTGCGAAGGTTCATTGCGCTTTAGCGATGCCGAATACGCCGAGCGCCGGCAGTTGGTAGAACGAGAGATAGCGGAAATGAAGACGGTAGCCGAGCGCTATGTAGCGAATCTGGACAAGCTCCAAGTGCAGACGGTCACTAGGAAAAGACCATAGACTTTTTCCAGTTTATAGGATACTATTAACCACATAAATGATTCCAAAGAACTAGGTAGTAGTCATAAAGACAGAGGGGTTTGGTTAAGTGTGTGGTTAGAAGGTTCAAGTGGGGATGGTTTTTTATTTCTGTGGCTCCTAGCAATTGAGCTGGCGTTATTTTTGTGGGCATGGGGAAGTGGGCGAATAATTATTGTATCGGGGGATCAACTCTACGAGTGCGGCCATGATCGCATTGTTTCGACGATTCCGAACGATAGTAGGAGAGCGTCCGCGCTGAAAGAGTCGTTAAATAGGACATTACGGTAAACAAAAACCGCCAACCTAGCGCCCTAGGAAAGCGGTTTTACTTTTTTGGTTTCAAGGGGGGCTGTGTATAACTTCGTCGAATATCCGCGATCTGTGCATAAGTTACGCAAACCCTGTGAGTTTATTAACATTTTTGGGTTTGCCTGCTTGTTACATTATGGGTTATGTTGTACACTAGACAATAACACCAACGCAAAGAGACTCGCGTGTAATAGGTTGGTCGCCTACGAGAGTCCCTTCAAGGAATACTTCTATGCTTTTTTGAAGTTATGAGCTTATTCTATCACGGCTGCATAATGATTTCAATAGCATAGTTGTATTTCCTCCTGCGAAAACAAGGGAGGATTTTTTATTTTATGATGCTAGAGACGGTTGTACACCTAAGAGGAACGGTTTACGAGAGAGGATACGGCATGATCGCGCAAAAGGCGATGCGTGACCGTACAATCAGCGCCAAGGCCAAGGCGCTATACGCTTACCTATGTTCGTTCGCGGGGAGCATCGCGGACACCGATCGGACGGCGTTCCCAGGCGTAACCTTGATGATGGAAGACCTCGGAATAAAAAGTGACGATACGTACTACAAGATCAGGAAAGAGCTGATCAATGCAGGGTACATAACCGTCGAGCAAAAGCAAGTAGACGGTCGGTTCGCCAAGTGCGTTTACACGATTGAGGCGGTCGTTACACCGCCAAAACCAAAGGAAGAAGAAGCTCCACCAGAGGAAAAAACACCGCACCCTAAAAATTCGGGTACGGAAAAATCGACGTACCCTAAAAATTCGAGTACGATAAATTCGGACTCGGAAAATATGGGTATTATAAGTATCAGTTCTAAAAGTATCAGTAAATCTATGTATGTATGTATGGACGAAATCGCCGCATCAATCGAATCTGTGGATAATTCCGAACCAGATCCAATAATAGAAAAGGTTATAAGAGAAGCGGATGAGTGCGGTATTCAAGCGTATGCAGGCGAGATATATTCTATGCTAGTAAAACAGTTCCCGACGCAACTTGACCCCGAAGTGATAGAGATAGCTGGGCGAATATATTTCGAGAGGACACACGATATGACAACCGTTCCATTTAAGCCAAAGTTAGCGGTTGATAACCCAACAGGTATGTTCTACGATTGCTATAAAGATGCGATAAAAGAATGGAAGGTAGGGCGCTATAAGAAAGAACGATCAGCACAAGCCTAGCTTCGTAGGGATGGAGGTTCACTATGCGCGACGTAGACATATCGAAGCTGCCGAAGTTCACCGACTGGAAAGAAGCGGTCGAGTATTTCAAGGCGCGAGGTAAGATGGAGTTTTTCGGTTGGTCTGGAACCGAGAATTATCGAGTCTACAAGTTCATACGGCGCAAGAACGGCTTGGAGTATTTCATAGACGTTTGCGATGACGGAACACTATGCGTGATCCAACGCGATACGAGTATTTTCAAGAACTTCTGAAAAAAAATTTGCCTACGACAAGTTGCGCCGAAAGAAGGGTGTCTAAGTGAAAATAAAAAAGGTTGCCGTACTCGCTAGTTCTCTAGTAATTGCTTCTATGTTATTAAACAGTGGTGTAGTCGTGAACGCTAAAACTGCCGGGGAGCTTAGCGAGTCCTACATCGAAGCTCACGTTAAAATTGATGGGAAGGAGCAAACTTTTACACAACCTGCCTTGATTATATCTGGAAGTACACTCGTACCTATGAGAGCTATATTCGAGAAACTTGGAGCGGATATTACATGGGATAATCCAACGAAAACAGTAACGGCGATTAAGGGAACAACCACTATAAAGTTAAAGATTAATGAACTTGTTGCATATGTGGACGGGAAGAAAGTGAATTTGGCTACTAAGCCACAATTAATAAACGGGAACACCATGGTTCCTCTCCGCTTTGTGTCGGAATCCCTTGGGGCAGTTGTGGAGTGGGAACCTAACACGCTGACCGCTGTAATTACAAGTGCCGGTTCTAAAGATACTAATAATAAAGATAGACAAAATATTGATCTTACATACAAAGGTGTAGCTATTGGCGATTCGAGAGCAAGTGCAGAAGCAAAACTTGGGGATGAGGTTAATCACTGTGTTTTTATTGACGATAAAGTTGTGTATATCTCAATAGGTGGTGGTGATACATTATCTAATGGACTAGGTGGTCAGGATAATTACAGTATAAAGAATGTCGTAGATATAATAGGCTTAGATAATCTTACTTATAATTCTACTTTTTTTACGGGCAATTCTTTCCTGATTGGTCATGTTGGGAAAAATCTCTTATTCTTCGAGGTAATCACAGCATATAATAAAGATTTGAACTCTACCGATTTTGGCTACGCCAGGACATTTATGTTCGACGAGACTTCTTTAAAGTTAATAAAGAAAGAAGTGTCAGATTATAATAATGATAAAAGTAGTGATAGTGATAGTGATAGTGATAGAAAAGAAGATATGTTGAGCACCTTTACGGATTCTGGCAAGAAATTTAGCTTTAAATGCTGTAATAATCCAAATGAGTGAGGAGTTGTTTACGTTTGAGTAAATTCAAAGATAAGCTAAATCGCGGTGTTTGCCCCAACTGTGGTTATCGTCTTGTTGAAGTACCAGACAAAGAGGGAGTAGAGCGGTGCGAGGAGTGCTGTGTAGTAGTGCAGAACCGTACATTGTTCTATACTGCCAATGCTCGGAACACAAGAAAAGTGTAATAGAAAATGGTAAGAAAATTCAGGACAACAAGATTCACCCCGATCTAATATAAAAAAAAACGGCGACCCCGTAGGATCACCGTCAAACTACCTTTATGAGAGATTGCTTCACTCCGTTAAAGTTACCATTGTCATCCGTATAGTGCGATGCCTTGGAACCTCGATTATCGAAGCGCGGATAAATCTCGGGCTTTAGGATCTCCTTGTTCTTAACTACATCCTTTAGGCTGCGCTCAGACCGCCAGTTATATTCGACTTCCTTTGGCTCGTACTGTACTTCACTAGGCGGAAAAAGCTCCCGTAATTCTGCCCATACAGCGCCAGGAACACGGAACCACCCCGGCTCGTTATTTTGAACGTCCACAAGCCATTGAATCAGCGGTGTGTACTTATCGTAGGTAATCGGTGATCTAATCGCTTGAGAAACGCTAGAATCGCCTTCACCGCCCATGTTAACCGCTAATTGCGGAATTGCCTTTTTCAATCGATAGTGGATCGATGGAATGGACACTCCTAGGATCTGCGCCGTCTCATCCATGTTAAGACATGCGAAGTAATACAGCGCGATACAGTGGCGTTCCCGAGGCGTAAGGCTACGGCTGGACAATGCCGATTCCAGATCCAGACGGATCACGGTAGCGTTAGTATCGCCGTCGTGTTCTTCTTCCTGAACCTTGTAGATGTCGTCCAACAAGCGCTCCACGCCGGCATCTTGATACATATACAGAGCATCATATTTAATATCAGATTTATCCATGGTGAACAAACACCTCCGTCTTAAATAGTAGTTGACAACGTTTTGTGTTGTCATGTATAATAAGCTCATAGACAAATTCCTAGGAGGAACTTACCATGATCGAAAAATACATAGCCGAGGCTCTAGTGGGAAAATCAGATAGCACAATCCGTTCTTATAAATACGCTCTTGAGCGATTCGAAAAATACCTAAGCGGTTCGGACGGCGCTATGGACAATCTGACTCAATTCGATGTCCAGTCGTACATTTCTTGGATGCAAACCGTTAAGAAGTGTCAGGCCGCATCGATCAACCGCGAGTACGCCGCGATCGCTAGTTTCTGCGAATGGTCAAACCAACAAAAAGCGCTGATCGGCGTTAGGCTGCCGAAGCAAGTTCACCCGTCCCGTACAGCTCCAAAGTCGCTTGAGCGCAACGATAGAAACAACGTGTTTCGGGCGGTGCAACGTGACGGCAATCTTAGAGACATTGCGATTGTTTACACGCTTTACTTCTGCGGATTACGCCTAGATGAATTGCTTTCCCTAGATCGCGCCGACGTTGATCTGAGCGACCGTAAAGGTGAGCTGATCGTTAGATCCGGTAAAGGCGACAAACAGCGTACAGTTCCAATCGACGCTAAGGCTCGTGCCTTCCTAAAGGAATATCTGGACAGCCGTAACGATGACTGTGAGGCGTTGTTCGTTGCCACAAAAGGAACGGTTCGCCGACTCGGTGAGCGTTGGGTTCAAAAGACTCTCAAGAAGTACGACATTCACCCTCACTTGCTGAGACACACATTCGCTCGTGATCTGGTCGATTCGGGAACGGACATCGTTACCGTCGCGGATCTACTAGGACATAGCGATCTAGGTACGACAATGCGCTACACTCGCCCATCGATGGAAGACAAAATGAAAGCTGTGTCGGGCTTGGGCTTATAAGAATTGGCGGACAATGCGTCCGCCTTTTTTCTATTTCTTGGCCGCTTTCTTTTCCTCGTCGTAGCCTTTCAGAATCCACGTAGACAATCGGTCCAATTGCACCGTCTCGGGGCGTTCGCCCGTCTGATCCACGTACTCATCCGTCAGCTCTTGTACGGCTAGGATGCGCTCCTCAACCGTTCCTCCAACCGCGTACAACTCATTTACCGCATCTATAAAAGCCTCTTTGTAGGCTGTTCCTCGTCCAAATCGTTTCATAGCATCGTCACTAACCTTTCTCCAATGGATTCGATTACGTTCACTGTCACGGCGTTACCAGCCATCTTGTAGAGCTGTGTGTCGGAAATCTTGGCGTTCTTGAGCGTCATGAACTGAGCATCGCTGAATCCCTGCAGGCGGAAGCATTCCATCGGAATCAACTTCCTAATGCGCCATACGGGGGCGTTAATCGCTACACCGTGAATATCTTGGGCGGTCAGCGTAAACATTTCCTCGCCGTCATCTTTGAATCTGCGCCCGTTCTGCTTCTTCTCAACGCGATCTGGCGTGAGTACAGGACGAACCTCTTGCGCTAGAACCATGCTGTCTTTTTCAACCGATGTGATCGTGTTACTCAGTCCGTCGCTTCGAGCTTCAAGCTGCTGGGCTTGTCCCTTGTAGGCTCTAGTCCTTAGAGAGCAGCCGGTTCCTTCGATGATCCCCGTCATTTCTTGATTTCCGTAGCCCTTGTGATCCCGAGCCATTAGGCAATGCGAAACGTCAACTTCCTTGAAAATCTCGCTTCGGTTCATCTGGACCGCTACCTTAGTCACGGCGTTTCCGTGTTGGTTAAGGTGAGTCGGAGAAATTCCGTTCGCATCGTACACTAGGCCGGTCTGTCCAGAGTCGCTTTCCATGCGCCCTAGGACGGCTATCTTCGGTTCTCTATTTCCGCCCTGCATCGTCTCGATCGTCGGAGCAATGCCCTCGGTATCGTAGACACGTTTCAGTAGATCGTGACCGTTAATCGAATCCAATCGTCCGACAATGCGGATGTCCTCAGAAGCAACCAACTTCGGCTCTTTGTAGTCCGTACTGGTCAGCGTCGGCGCCGTCTCATCGTAGAAGCGAACGCCGTCAATGTGCTGTCTGGTATCGATGGTGAACGGGTCGCCGGCGTTCTTTGAGCGCTCGTTGAGCTGGGCTATCAGAGTGGCCGTCTTCTCCTCGGACAAGTAATACTTCTCGGGAACGTCATCGACCAGAATTTCAACCAGGCGCGTTGTGACTTCGCTATTCCTAGGCCAGTCGAAGTTAAACGTCTTGGCGCCCTCTAGCGCGGCTATACGTTGCTTGGTTTTGCCCACTACATCTAGCTTCTTTGGTAACGTCCATTCCTGGTGCGCTACGTCTCTGGCTGCCACGATGAAGACTCTCTCGCGATTCTGCGGAACACCGAAATACTTGCTGTTCAAAACGGCGAAGTCTACGGCATATCCGAGCTGATTCAGCGCTAGAATGATCGTATCCATCGTCTGTCCCTTGTCGTGGCTCAGTAGCCCCTTCACGTTCTCCATGAGCATGAGCTTCGGTTTCTTGACCGCCGCGACACGGGCAATTTCGAAAAACATCGTTCCTCGCGTATCCTCAAAGCCCCGTCTCAAGCCGGCCACAGAGAACGCTTGGCATGGGAATCCACCCACTAGCAATTCATGATCGGGAACGTCTTCGGCCGCGATCTTGGTTACGTCGCCGGCTGTCTTGTGCCCGTATAGCAGCTCATAGGCTTGGTTCGCATACTTATCGATCTCAGACGCCATAACACACTCACCGCCGAGTCTGTTCAACGCCGTTTCGAATCCGCCGATCCCCGAGAAGAAAGAAACGTACTTAAACTTGCTCATGAGTCGTACCCGTCTTCGCGGAGAATGGCGATCTGGCGGTCGATTGCCTCGTAAAGTTCCTTTGCGGTTCCGTTGTTCTGGATCTCGTAACCCGGCATGTCAAAGATCGGGCAATCATTCGGGCTATAGAAATGACCGCCGTCTACGGTTCCGCCTTGGCGCTTGATCAATCGATTCAGGCGAACCACTTCGCCGGCACTGATCTTCACCGGTGCAAAGACGAGCTTATTGACGTAATGCTCGTATTCATGCGGAAAGCGACCGTCGCGGATGATCACGCCGTTATACCCGATCAAGTCGGTAGCCTTGAAATCACCTAGGATACTTGCGATCCGTTGGTCGGCGTACTTGCACCAGAAGTCAGCTCCGAACCATTCGCGGTGCTTCTCACCTACGCTGATCTCAAGAGCGCGGTCGGACTTCCAAACGTAATCTGGTTTGTTCTTGCTGATATAGGAGCGCATACCATCGGCTAGTGCGACTGATAAAAAGCCGTGGTGTTGTTCTAGGTACTCGGCAACGAAGTCTTTACCGGCACCCATGGGCGCGTACTGAAAAATGTGAATCAATGTTGTTTCCTCCCTTTGCGATGTGGCTTACACCGTGTTCCTCGCAAATTGCCGGTCCTACGTCCGCTTTGGGGAGATAAAAAACGTTGACACACTAGACGTTGTCGTGATAAGATACACGACAACACAAGATGTATTCAAAGGAGAATGAAGGATGAAGGTTGTTCAGCTAACGCTTGGGGAAATGCTAAAGAAAAGAGGATTCACGCAAAGGGATTTTTCAGAGGTATCGGGGATCAGATACGGAACGCTGGGAAAGATGTGTACGAATAAGATCACAAGTCCGCCGTTGGAACATCTGGCGATTTGCTGTGAGCTGCTTAACTGTGAGCTTACGGACATCATGCAGGTTGTTGATGTGCCAGGTGAGCGCGAGTACAAGCCGAGAATTGTTCCTCGCTACGCCGGCAAAGGTCGGAGAATCGATACGGAAGCGTAAAAATGACCGTCCCATAGGGGCGGTCATTTTTGTTTCTATTGAATTTCATCGAAGAACTGCGCCGTCCACGGATCTACAGCTACAACTTCATCGCGTAGCTTGTCCGCCAGTTCAGCGATTTCCCATTGCGCTCCGTTGCCCTTTTTGCGCTTCTTGTAAAACTCCAAGAGAGTCCGTAGATTGGCGGTCATCACGAGATTTGTCGTGGCACCGTTCGGCAGAACCATCCGCGCATCCTCCGCCGGCACACCTGCGGCGCGTAGCTTGTCGTAGGTAAGCTGGGCGAAGTCCATAGCCTCTGAATAAATACTATCGGCATCCTTGGTCGCGATGGACGGCACATCTGCGTACTCGAATCCCCCTGACTTATCGCCAGATCCGAAGCGTACATAACGTTGGGACTGAACGGAAAAACTAATGTGGCGGTGACGAGTAAGCTGCGCCAAGAGAGCGCGACTCACACCCTCTACAGCAAACGTGTAGTTAATATGCTCGGTCGTACTAGTGTGACCAGAGCGAACAATGTGACGGAATAGCCGGTCGGCGTCCGATCCTCCTCCGCCGTCCGACGCTTCTGCTCCGAAGTATTTCTTGCCCTCTAGGTTGGCGATCTCACTAGGTAGGTTCGGGCTATAGCAAGTGCGAATAGCACTAAGGGCAACTACCGCCGATTCAGAAACAACTTCTCTGAATATAAGACCGAATAGCTCGTCCTCTAGCGCCAGTAGAAATTCTCTGGAAAGCTGTGTATGTGCGAGTAATTTTACATTCATGATGTCAACTCTCCAATCCGTAGCCGTATTTCTCGGCGAAATTTTTGAATGCGGTTTTTGATTTCTTGTGTTGGTGTAGCGTGAACAGCGCGGCCGAGACGATAGGCAACGGATAGTCCGACTTGCCAATGCCCATTGCCTCTGCGCTGAAATCTGTATTTAGATTCTTGGTCAGCTCGTGATACGGCAGATCGGCGCATAGATCGGGATGATCCGCCTGTAACTGGATCAGCTCCCGGCACCAATCGTTGAATTGACCGTCCGAAATGAAAGACTCATCAAGCACGTAATATAGGAAGCTGTGAACTAGGAACTGCCGGCGCCTCTGCATGATCGTAGCGACCGTCAGGAAATCGTCATTACGCGATGTCATGCTTCAATTCCTCAAGCTCAAGCGCGGATTCCGCCATTACCTTAGCGATAGCAAGCTCCTTGTTTTCCTTGGCGATCTTGATACTGCGGATGGTAGACGCTATCTCCGAGTTCATCATCGTTAACGTGATGGCTGCTATACCGAACATCGAAAAGAACAGCCAAGGGTGCGTGTACATAAACAGCTCCACTAGAAAAGCACCTCCATGAAATGTAATTTAAAGAAGTCATCTAGCCGGTCGTCTTCCAGATCCTTAACGATGTGATCATCGCCAAACTCATTCCGTGCTATCAGCGCATAAGGCTCGTAGAAAAACTCGTGTACTGATCCGACCACCGCCGCGTAATAATTTCCTTTGAAGAAAGCTATCTGTCCCGTTTCTTCCATGACAACATCTTTCGTACATAAAAGTTTCATCGCTTTATGCCGCCTCTCGAATTTTTTATTTTCATGTCCAAAGCGAATTAATGAAGTGAACTAGCACCATGATGACTACCACTGGAATGCCTACGTAAATCAAAGTCACTATGATAATGGCTACCGCAAGCTCAATAAATTTCATCAGCTCTGCACCCCCGTATGACCGAATCCGCCTTGGCCGCGATCCGTTTCCGTCAGCTCGTCTTCCGTCTCGATCAGCTCCACATGCTCAACTTTCGTAATCACGCCTTGAGCGATCCGATCGCCTTTGTGGATGATGCATGTTCCGACGGGATAAGTGCCGTCCGAGCGGATCAGCTCACCATTAATAGCGATTACGCCCGATGTTCCTATAGCCGATGGTACGTGGATGTTATCTACTAGAACCTTGATCTCACCGCGATAGTCCGCATCAACCGTGCCAGGCGCATTAGCTACGCGGAGCTTCGTCTTGTAGCTGACTCCGCTACGTGGCCGCACTTGAAGCTCGTAGCCTGCCGGCAATTCAATAGCCAGTCCAGTAGGAACCATCGCGGTTTGTGACGGCGGAATTACGATGTCTTCGGACGCCACCAGATCGAAGCCGGCCGATAACTCAGTTGCATATTTCGGGATAACCGCATCAGCGGAAAGTTTTTTGATTTTGATTTGCATTGTTAATGCCTCCAATGTTGTTGTTGTGACTTACACCTAGCTCATCGCACTCGGCTGCAGAAGCGTCCGTCCGGAGAAATAAAAAAGAACCGCCCCATTGGGACGGCTCGTTTCGTGGTTATCTAATTGGGCAAGCTCCGCCAACTTCACAAGCGCTATCGTCTAGCTCGCTCGTTCCGTCAGTTTCGAATAGCTGTAGCGTGAACGGGTTAAATGGCTTCATGGCCGCTAATAGCTCCTCGTATTTCTCCTTGGTGATCGCTTCATACGGAGCTAGGGCGTAGGTTCCGCCATCCAGCGCCAAGAAGCTGACCGCCGTAAATTCGTCCCATCTGCTGTATACGATCTCCTCAACTACGGACCACTCGCTAGGGCGAACCGTAATCGTGTTGGAGCTGTTATGCTCCGTGTAAACCTCTTGGAATCGGAAATACGTATCGAACTGTCTAGCCGCGGACACATCGTCCTTGGTTTCCGTAGCGCCACTAGCTACAGGGAAGTCAATAACATAGGTTCTCGCGTTCTTCATGCGCTCCTCATACGTTTCGCCCGGAGTGCCGACTTCTGGATTGATCGTCCACCCAAGCGATTGAACCGCCTTAGCCAACGGATCGGCTGCATTGATTCGGATACGGCGGATATAGTACGGGCTATGCGACCAGTGGAGTCCGCTAGATACACCGCCGGCAACCTGTGAAATTGTGCCTTCTGGCTTAACGGTCGTCACGAGCAATGGCGTAGTCACGCGCATTTCACGAGCATAGGCGTCGGCTTCTTCACGGGCAACGTTACCTAGGAAATCCAGTAGCGCACGTTCTTGGGCCTCATCGTAGCCGGCCAGAGCAAGCGCATCCTTAACGCCGGTGAGCGATGTTCCAAGCAAGCGGTCACGGTTCTGGACGCGATCCCAATGAGGCAATTCCAACGTAACCAGAGTCATGCGTAAACCTGATCTAGCGGATAGACGCTGTGCCGCCTCTAGTGCAACAAGGTCGAAATCGTAAATTCCTCGGCTATCCTGCTTGACGAACTGTACCAGATTGACGGTCGTTAGGTTACACACGCCTCCGCCTGGTACTTCTTTCGATCCGCCGTCCAATAGGATCTCGGCGCAAGGATTCAAGCCAAGCTGTGCCATAGTGAAATCAAGCAATTCACTGGCAGGATCAACGATGCCCATTCCAAGTAGGCGACGACGAGCTGCTTCTTCCAGATTGATAAAGCCTGGCTCCCCTTCGAGCTGCATCATTTCAAATACGAAGTTCAGCATTTCGCGTGATGGCTGCTTAGTGAAGGCGATGGAATTGTTACTCATGCGACGGTGATGTAACGGCCGCGCATTGGCATCCATCATCGGCAAGCTCTCCAAGAACTTAGCTTGATCCTCAAGGCCGAGCGCTCTAGCTTTGTCGATTACCTTGCGATGTTGAGTCTCGTTCCAGATCCCGTTGATCCCGTACTTGGCGAACATGGACTCGTAATCATCCGCATCGAACAAGAAAATTTCCGCAGTCCGACGTACTCCCCCTACCACTACGTTATTTCCGATCAAGTTTCCGATGTCCAGAATGTGAATCGGACGCACATGCGCGTAGCTAAACTGACCGAGTGCCAACTCTAGCGGCGCCAAGTTCGGATCGATTTGGTTTTTCAGAACCTTGTCGATACCCTCGAACATTTCTTTCATCGGATCGTGTCCCGACGCTGTGCCTCCAAATGTCTTGAGACGTTCACCTTTCGGGCGGATCGAGTTATAGGAGATTTTGATTGTATGGATATGCTCGAACTGAGGCATGGTCAAGAGCTTGAAGTACAGGCGTAGCGCCTCGACCCAACCTTCCTTGGAGTCACCGATGTAGATTTTTGCGTAGCCGTTTTCCATGTCCTTGAGGACTGTATGCTCATAACGGGCCGCTTTCGGAACGGGCTTGTACTCGCTGTGGAGCAAAGTCGTATTCGTTCTGATCGGATCTAAGCCGGCTGCCAGAGCCTTAGTGGACTTGAATCCCACGCCCGTACCAACGAGCAGTAAATAGAACAGATCCGAAATGTCTTCCCACGTAGCGATGTTAACGAATGAGCAATTGAAATTCGCCAGCGGATATTTGTCGGCTACTCCGTTCTCGGCACCGCCAACCCACAGCGTTCGACCACTTAGGAACTGGCGCAAGTGGAACATGTTATCGAATAGAAGCTCGGCTTCGGCACGTAGCATGACGGTGTTTGGCATATATCCGCTATGCTTTACGTGACGGTAAGCTAGCATGACGTTATATTCCGATGCTCGACGCGCTGTCTCTTTCCAAGTTTCCCGTCTCCCTAGATGCGGTAGAAAACGGCTATATGTGCGGTAATATACGAACTGCCCCAGGGCGTTCATTTCTTCGGGGAAATCGGCATACTTCGCTAGAAATTCATCGGTAAGTAGTGTGGTTCTGGACATTTTATATGATCCTCCTAGATGAAATTAGTAGAATAATTTGGTATGATAGAAATACCTGGGCAAGCCGTATGGCCTCTGCCTAGGGAGGTGTTTGAATGCGTCGATTGAAATACATCGCCATTCGTGCCGTTATGTGGACTAATCAAAATCCACTGGCTATCGAGTGGTTACTACAGCTACTCACAGCCTGGCTGTAAAAATATCCAGACGAGACGAGAACGGTCCAGTTTTACAGTTTTGCAAAGAGGCTTTTGGGAGGTAGTAGGTCCCCAAAAGTCCTTTTTGTTTATGTGAAGAAGTAGAGGCGACGAAGCGCCCCGTTACTACTCGTTCATCGTTACTTCAACGCGCTCGTCCGCTT
Organism: Paenibacillus hexagrammi; assembly: GCF_021513275.1. NCBI lineage: Bacteria > Bacillati > Bacillota > Bacilli > Caryophanales > Paenibacillaceae > Paenibacillus > Paenibacillus hexagrammi. Next base: position 67,490 of record NZ_CP090979.1, read on the forward strand.
TGTCGGTTACGAAACGTAAGTAAGCGTGAATGTCCTTTATTTGCTTGTCATCCAGATATGCAACGCGGTTCATCCCGTCGAGGATCGACTTAACATAGTTGTCCAGATCCGCGTGATTCTTTCCTTTGACGTACACGTAGATGATGGCTTGCAGAGTATCGCCCTCAAGCGGTTTGGCGAAGACGGACTCGGCTGCTTCACGTACTCTGGCTTCGTACTCAAGCGTCTCGGGCGGAGTGAAGACGCGACCGCCGCGACCAAAGCGCGGTCTGCCTTTTGGACGGGCGCGACCCGGCACGATGAAGAAAAACTCCTGGATCTCGCTCATCAGCTCTCCTCCAAATTCGCCAGGTTGTCGCGGTGACAGGCGCCGGAGTACGGGCACAGATTTTCACAGTAATATTGGTCGCGTTCCATTTCAGGAACCGTGCTAGTCCGTACACAAGCCGTTACATAGGAGAACTTGTCCAGAACCTTCTTAACCATGTCATCCGTAATCTCGATCATGACGCGGCGCACATCCCCATTGGCCTCGTCCTTGCCCCAATCCTTCTGAGCCGACTCGTACTCGATGATGGCAAATGGAATATCCGTAATGATGCGGTAGCAAACCATTTGCGGAATATACTTTTTGTTCTCGCGATCTAGCTGATTGAGCTTGCGCTTCAACGTCTTGGCTTTCAGATCCCACACGGCATCGCCGATGTGTTCGCCGTCCTCGTTATAAAACTCAAGGATGCCGTCCAAACGACCGCTGATCTTGAATGTCTCTCCTTGTGGGTGATCTCCTTCATGAATCGCGTCTCGATCTGCGGAACATCCTCGATCTTTTTCACGCGGAAGGTCGGCTGAATGCCTTTCTTCGTAAGCTCCGTATCCATCTTGAGTAGATGTTGCTGTCTCAGTTCATGCAGGCCGTGACCAACGTCGGGGATACGGGATCTCAACGGTCGGCGTGGCTGCGGTGTATTTGGCGTTTCATTTTTGTACATGTAGTAAAGCTCTCTCGGGCACTTGGCGGCCTCTGACGGAGAGAACCGCATTTCAGTCTTGGCCCACTTTTCCTCTGGTAGCGAATAGTAAGAATCGACTTGGTTATTGTATAATTGAAGCATCTCGTTTCCGACGGGATCATTACAGAGCGGTGCAGATTCCGATTGACTCTTGGCAGGGAACCTCGGTTTCTTCACCGTGTCTTCTGTGTTAGTAGGTCGTGATGTCAGGCGTCCGATTTACGCCACCTCCTTAGTTTCAATTGGGCTTCCAAGATCAAAGTCCCAATCCTTCGGCTTCACCTCGTCCATCCAGCGCTCCATGATCACAATGTCAGTCTTCAACGGTGTGGAGATCGTGGCCGTCGATGTCATGATCCGCTCTACTTGTTCCACAAGCTCAGGCGTCAGGTTCGCTTTAGGTACGGAGATAATGATTTCGTCATGGATTGAACAATGAGTCTTGAAGTTGTTTGCGAATGTGAAGCGATACATTTCTACTAGATTCATCTTGATAATGTCGGCTGCCGTCCCTTGGACGATATGATTTAGCGCGGCGCGCTCGTCCGACTTAACCCAACCTCGAACTTCCCAATAGCGATTTTTCTTGTCCTTGTTGCGCCAGTACAGACCGATCTTGGTGATTGCCTCCTTGTCGGCTTCGGTGTACTTTTTGGCTTTAACACGAGCACGACGCGCATCGATTTCCTCTTGCTCCTCATCATCCCGTCCCTTTAGCGCAAACTCACCGTCAGCGTTGATTTGAACGTAGATTTTCAAGCCGTCCTTTAGGCACTTTTCCTCGATCGCATCAAACTCTTTTTTGTTCTTGCGGTAGTTCGGGAAGCGACGTTTCCGACCGTAAAGGGTTTCCGAGTAAGCGTTGTTGCCTACCGTCATCAGCTTTTGGATTACGTCAGCGCGGAAGTCTGCAAGGCCAGGGAACGCGACGATCATCTTTTCAAAGAACATGGCGGCGATGTCTTCGGATACGCCCATATTTCTAGCGAATGCCTTAGCCGAACTGCCGTATAGATACGACAAAACGCCTTGCTTCATCAGCTTACGTGGCTGAAACTCTCCGCTCGGATCGTAGGCGCCATCTACGCAATGGTCGCGGTCGAATCCGAAGGTCAGCATCGCCATTTTTACGTACAAGTCCTTGCCTTCGCGATAGAAGTTCTGCATACTCGGGTCGCCGTACACATCCGCTAGAATCGTTGCAATGATCCGCGGTTCAATCTGCGATAAGTCAGCTCCTAAGAAGATCCAGTCATCGTCTGGAACGAATGACCGGCGCACCTCAACACCTTCGCCTTTCGACGGGATGTTCTGTAGATTTGTGCCTCTGGCTGCGCCTGTTTTGGAGTGCTTCTTGGAAACGTACTCCGACGAGCTGTACCGACCAGTAGCCGCACCGCCTTTTTTGTCCTCCTCAGATCCTAGGTTGTTGAAGCGACAGTGGATCTTGCCGGTCGTTGGTTCCAATGCGTTCGGGATCTTGTCCACGTAAGTAGTAACCAACTTGTTCAGCTTGCGGAATTTCAGCAACGGTTTAAGCTGCTCGAAGTCTTCGCAAATGGCATCGACTACCTCGGCCGCTGTACTGCGGTACGGCTTGTTGAATTTCTTTCCGAAATTGCTGTCTATGCCGAGAACGTCGTAGATCAAATAACCGAGGTGATGCGGTGACTGTAGGTTGAAATCCTCGTCGTCGCGCTCCATGTCCGCGTTCATTTTGGCGATGAAGTGGGCGTTGATACCGAATGCCTCGCGCAAGTCTGCCTCTGCTTTCGCCAAGATCGGCCCGAACTTCTCGCGTAATCCGTTCAGGTGGTCCAGGTCAATGTTGAAACCCTCGCGCTCCATCATCAGATCGACATGCAGTAGGTGTTGTTCGATTCGATACCAAACGGTTCGGAGATTATCCAGGGTATCGATGTACGGCTTCTGGAATTTATAGAGCTTAAATGTCTTGTGACCATCGCCGGCCGCGTAGAT